>JADLDR010000042.1 GCA_020846535.1 Armatimonadota bacterium
CCGGGATGCCCGGAGCCGGAGCCCCCGGCATGGGCAAGATGGGCGGAGCCTGAGCGCGTGGCGATTCGGCAAAGAGGAGAGACGCATCGATGGATAAGGTAACGGCTTGGTTGCAGGATAAGAAGAACCTGCCGATTGTGATAGGCGTCGCGGTTGTGCTGGTCGTGCTGCTGATCTTCATGCTGATGTCCGGCAGAAGCCGAGGCCCGCGCCAGGTCGCTACCGGCCAGGGCGGTATGATGGGCGGCCAGGGTATGATGGGGGCCGGTGGTCCCGGTATGATGCAGGGCCAGGGCGGCATGACGCCGGGCATGATGGGTGGCGCTGGAATGATGGGCAAAGGGCCCGGGATGATGGGTGCCGGTGGCGCAGGCATGCAGGGTGCCGGCGGCCCGGGTATGATGCAGGGCGCAGGCATGATGGGCGCGGGCGGCCCCGGCGGGATGATGAAAGGGCCCGGGATGATGGGTGCCGGCGGCGCAGGCATGCAAGGCCCCGGCGGCCCGAGTATGATGCAGGGCATGATGGGGCAGCAGGGCGGTCAGATGGGCATGCAACAGGCTATGGCTCCGGTAGTGGAAAAGAGCAAGCCTCCCAAAGAAAAGATACGGGCCAACCCCTTCGCACCGTCGGAAGGTTTCGGAATGACAGTGGCCCAGAGGATCGCGACCGAAGTTCCTCGCCAGGACTGGTTCCGGCAGCGTCCCTCCGCTGCGGTGGCCGCCGGCCCTCCTCCAGTAGAGACGCTGCCCAATGTCCGGATGGCCGGCTTGCTGTGGGGAGATCGGGTGAGCGCGGTTCTGGACTGGAGCGGCGATATGCGCGTTGTCCGGCCCGGAAACCAGGTGGACGGATGGCGGGTTGAACGAATCGAACGGAACGGGATGTGGCTGCGCCAGGGCAACCGCCGGGCGAGGGTCAATCTCCAGGCATCCAGCTCGGGAGTGGGCGGCGGGATGATGGGTGGCGGCCCCGGCATGATGGGCGCAGGCGGCCCCGGCGGGATGATGGGTGGCGGCCCCGGCATGATGGGCGCAGGCGGCCCCGGCGGGCCGGGCGGCGGATAATAAATCTGTATGAAGTTTTCTGCGTTTGTGGGTATCATATAAAGTAGGAGACGCATCAGTCAATTCGTTACGACGTGTGAATGAAAGGAGGTGCAAGCGGTGAAGAGGAGAGGACAACAGTGGGTATTCATGCTGGTGGCTCTGCTGCTGGTGTGCAGCGCAACGGCTCTCTGGGCACAGGCTGCGGATCAGGGCAAGGGAAACCTCAACCTGGACTTCCGAAATATGGATGTCCGAACCGCTATCAAGACCCTGTTCGGTGAGGTGGGCTATAACTTCGCTATCGATCCGAACGTGCCCGGAACTCCCATCACCCTGAGCCTGAAGGATGTATCCTTCGATACGGCGCTCAGAGTGCTTCTGAAGCAAGCGAACCTCACCTACTCCAAGGAAGCCGGCGAAGTCTATATGATCAAGCCGAAATACCAGGAGGCGGTCTCTGTCGGCACAACCCCCGATACGACCACCGATGTAGACGAGGAAGAAAAGGAAACAAAGGCAGTCATCGAAAAGATTCCGATTGTCTTTGCCGATGTCTATGATATTGTGTCCATCTTCGGCGGCACATTAGCTCAGACGCGCTCCAACCAAATGGGCGGCGGTGGCGGCGGCTATGGCAACAGCGGCGGCTATGGCAACAGCGGCGGCTATGGCAACAGCGGCGGCGGCTATGGCAACAGCGGCTTCGGCAGCAGCGGCGGCGGCTTCGGCAGCAGCGGCGGCGGCTTCGGCAGCAGCGGCGGCGGCTTCGGCGGTGGGCGCGGTGGCGGCGGCTTCGGCGGCAGCAGCGGCGGCTTCGGCGGTGGGCGCGGTGGCGGCGGCTTCGGCGGTGGGCGCGGCTTCTAGCGATTGCCCCCGAATCGGCTTCAGTAAACCGAAGTTCCGAAAAAAGAAAAGGCTGCCCCTGATTTCCGGGGCAGCCTCCCTATAAGGAGGGAAAGGCATGAGTTCTGTTCGAGGGCGCTCGCGTCTCTTACCGGCGATCCTGCTGATGGGCGTGTTCCTGGTCGCTATCAGCGGCATGGCCGGGCCGCCCGCAGTCTATGGGGATGATTCCAATCTCATCACCCTTCAACTGGCTGAAACCGATCTGGGAACGGCGCTTCGTCTTTTGATGGACCAGAGCGGCATCAATATTCTCGTCGTCGGCGGGGAGGAACTGGCAAGCAAGAAAGTCACGGTCAACCTGTCCAACGTCACTCTTGAAAATGCCCTCAAAACCCTGGCGGAAGGCTACGGCATCTCCTGGCGGCGGACCGGGGATGGGACTTATATCATCAATGCCAAAGCCACGAACCAGGGAGCCGCGCCGGCGGGGGCGACTCCGGCGAATACAGGAATCGAAGAAAATCAGACCCCTCCGGCCCCGGTGGTCGAGGTCGAAACTCCCAAGCCTCAGCCCAAGCGGCGTATGGAGTTCGCCAAGATCGAAGTCGCCTTTGCGCGGCTTTCCGATCTGGGCGACATCCTGGGATTCCCCGTTTATAACAGCTATAACAACCAGGTGGAATCCATTCCGGGCTATCAGGGGCGCATCCCCGATATCGTGCGAAAAAACAACAGCGCAGCCCAGCCAGTTTACGGCCCTGCGACCGATCCCAACGCTCCGAATTCCAATTATGGCAATGAATCCAACATCCCGTCCGACGGTGACCGCCGGATCCAGCAGATGATGGGTGGCGGCGGCGGTATGCGCGGCGGCGGTGGTGGTGGCTTCGGCGGCGGCGGCGGTATGCGCGGCGGCGGTGGTGGTGGCTTCGGCGGCGGCGGCGGCGGTATGCGCGGCGGCGGTGGTGGTGGCTTCGGCGGCCAAGGCGGCGGTGGTGGCTTTGGCGGCGGCGGCGGCGGCTTTGGCGGTCAAGGCGGTGGTGGCTTCGGCGGCCAAGGCGGCGTGGGCGGCGGCGGCGCAGCCTCGAACCTCCTTCCCGAAGGCATCGACAGCGTCGTCGGATATGAAATCGATAACGCCATCATCGTCCGGGGAGACCCGGAAGCCATCGAAGAACTGAAGGAGCTGATCCGGATGTTCGACGTGGCCCCGCTCCAGATCCAGATCAAGGTGGACTTCGTTTCCATCAACGTGACGGACAGCAACAGTCTGGGCATCGACTGGACGGTGCGGCGTCTGGACACCTCGATTGACACCAACTTTGGCCCGGCAGGCGATGTGATCGTCGGCATCGCGGACGGCAACGTCCGGGCCAGGCTCGCTACTGCGGTCAGCAACAACCGCGCGAAACTGATCACCGGCCCGTTGGTGACCACTTTCAACAACGTGTGGGCCAACGTGCAGTTCGGTCGGGAAGTGCCCTATTTCACCAGCACCCTGTCGGGCGGCGGTATCGGCCAGAACCCGGTCGTCTCGATCCAGCCCAACTACCTGACGGTAGATACCTCGCTTTACGTTCTGCCGAAGGTCAACGGCGACGGTTCCATCAACGTGCTGGGCTTCCCGCAGGTGTCGGACTCCAGCCGGTTCGTCACCGGGCCGCAGGGCTTTATCGCCCCGATTGTGGAATACCAGACGGTTCAGATCAACCGCCGCGTTCAGGACGGGGAAACCATCGTCATCGGCGGGCTGACCAAGAAGAGCGATTCCCGCAACCTCTCCAAAGTGCCTATCCTGGGCGACTTGCCGATCATCGGGACGCTTTTCCAGAACCGCTCCCGCCTGAACGACGAAACCGAATTGCTGGTCTTCGTGACCCCGACCCTCATTCGCGACAGGTCGAACGCAGGCTCCAGCATCACTCTGGGGCAATAATCGGTTTCGCATAATCGGATATCTAGCTTCAAGGAAACGGCAGCCATACGGCATGCCGTTTCCTTAGCTTTTGGGGCCTCGGATAAAGGAAGAAGCGCGAAGGGCGGTTAATATTGAAGAGAGAATGAAGGGGGGCGCAGCCACGCCTGGCCTTATTCGGATTGCCGGGAAAGCGACGGAATTCCATTCCATCGCTTCCCTGAAAAGATTAGCCTTCTCAAGAGGGGCATATCTCACAGGAGCAACCAACTTGCTGCGTTTTTTAACTGCCGGTGAGTCACACGGGCAAGGACTCACGACCATTATTGAAGGGATGCCTGCGGGTCTGAAATTGGATGCCGATTACATCGCCCACCATCTCTGGCGTCGCCAGCAGGGGTTCGGGCGCGGCGGGCGCATGAAGATCGAGAGCGACCGGGCGGAGATCCTTTCCGGCGTCCGCTTCGGGAAAACCCTCGGCAGCCCGATTGCCCTGGTCATCCGGAACAAGGACTGGGTGAACTGGCAGGAAAGGATGTCTGTCGAACCTATAGAAAGCCCGTCTCCTCCGGTGGAAGTGCCTCGGCCCGGCCATGCGGACCTGGCCGGGATGATGAAATACGATTTTCGCGATCTGAGGAATATCCTCGAACGGGCCAGCGCGAGAGAGACGGCGGCCCGCGTCGCGGTCGGGGCGGTGGCCCGCAGGCTTCTGGAGGAGTTCGGGATGCGGGTGTGCGGCTATGTGACCCAGATCGGGCCGGCCAAGGCCGACCTGCCGGAAGGATCTTCCTTCGAAGACTTGACGGCGGCTGCCGAAGCGTCGCCGGTGCGCTGCCCGGATGAGGAGGCCGCGCAGAAGATGATCGAAGTCATCACCGAAGCGAAAAGGGCGGGCGATACGGTTGGAGGGGTGTTCGAGGTCGCTGTCACCGGCGTGCCGGTGGGCCTGGGGTCGCACGTACACTGGGACAGGCGGCTGGACGGCAGGCTGGCCCAGGCGGTGATGAGCATCCAGGCGGTCAAGGGGGTGGATATCGGGCTGGGCTTCGAGACCGCGACAAGGCTCGGTTCCGCCGTTCATGACGAGATCGCCCTGGAGCCGGGCAAGGGCTATCTCCGGTACACCAACCATGCCGGAGGGCTGGAAGGGGGCATCTCCAACGGGGAGCCTGTGGTCGTGCGGGCCATGATCAAACCTATCTCCACCCTCATGAAGCCGCTCCGGTCGGTCAACATCCGCACCAAAGAGACCTCTCCCGCCCATGCGGAACGGTCGGATGTCTGCGTGGTTCCCCCCGCAGTGGTGGTCGGGGAGGCGATGGCCGCTATCGTGCTGGCTGAAGCCTTCCTCGTAAAATTCGGAGGCGATTCCGTCTCCGAACTGCGCCGCAACTTCGACGCCTATCAGGAGCATGTGCGGAGCTATGCCTGAAGAATCGCCTTACGCCAATGTCGTTCTGATTGGCTTTATGGGAAGCGGCAAGACGCAGACGGGCAGAAGCCTGTCCCAAAGGCTGGGGCTGCGCTTCACCGACACCGATGCCCTGATCGAGACCCGCGCCGGCAAGGCGATCCGGCGCATTTTCGAGGAGGATGGCGAAGAGGCGTTCCGCGTCCTGGAGCGATCTGTCATCCTAGAAGCCGCCGGGGAGACGGGGCAGGTGATCGCCACCGGCGGCGGCGTGCCGGCCAACCCGGATAATATGGTCACCCTGAAGCGAAGCGGCTGCGTTGTCTGGCTTCAGGCCAGCCCGGAATCTGTCTGGGAGCGGGTGCGCGAGGGGCAGGAAAGGCCCCTCCTGGCCGTCGAAGACCCGCAGGGGCGCATCCGGGAGCTTCTCCGGATACGCGAGCCGTTTTACGCGCAGGCGCACCTGGCGGTGGACACCTCCGGCAAAAGCGTACCCGAAGTTGCGGGCGAAATCATCGAACTGCTGAGGGCATACCATTCATGAAGACGGTTTCCGTTCCCCTGGGAGAGAGAAGCTACGCGATTTATATCGAGCCGGGTCTTCTGGACAGCGCCGGAGAATGGGTGGCCCGTGACTGCAAGGCCCGACGCGGCGCTGTCGTGACCAACCCGAAAATCGCCTCCTTGTATGGCGAGCGAGTTCGCGCATCGCTGGAGAGGGCGGGCATCACGGTGGGAGAGCCGATCCTGATCCCCCCGGGAGAACGGCGCAAATCGCTCCGGACGGTGGAAGCGATTCTGCGCGAACTGGCGGCGAGGAGCCTGGACAGGCATTCGGCGGTGGTCGCCCTGGGGGGCGGGATCGTGGGAGATGTCGCAGGCTTTGCGGCGGCCACCTACCTGAGAGGGATCGAGTTCGTCCAGATCGCCACCACCCTGATCGCCCAGGTGGACAGCAGCCTCGGCGGCAAAACCGGCGTGAACCTGCCGGAAGGGAAGAACCTGGCCGGGGCCTTCCACCAGCCGCGTTGCGTCCTGATCGATCCCGAAACCCTTACTTCCCTGCCGCGCCGCGAGGTGAGAGCGGGGATGGCGGAGGTCATCAAATACGGCGTCATCGCCGATGCGGATCTCTTTCGCCTTCTGGAAAAAAAGCTGCCCGACGCCGGCGACCGCCATGATCGGGAGCTTCTGGCTTTCCTGATAGAGCGATCCTGCCAGATCAAAGCCGACGTGGTGGGGCAGGACGAGACGGAATCGGGGCTGCGAGCCATCCTGAATTACGGGCATACCGTCGGCCACGCCCTGGAATCGGCGACCGGATACCGCCGTTACCTGCACGGCGAGGCGGTCGCGCTGGGGATGGTGGCGGCGGCCTGCATTGCCGAAAAGACGAAGATGGCGCAGGAGCCGATTGAAGCCCCGCTGTCCGCCCTGCTGCGCAGAGCCGGGCTGCCGGTGCGCTTCCCGCCGGAGGTCTCCTCCGATCACCTGATGGAAGCGATGCGGCGGGACAAGAAGGTGAAAGACGGCAGGCTCCGCTTCGTCTTGCCGGTCAGGATGGGGCAGGTGGTGGTGCGCGGCGACGTGCCGCCGGAGACGGTGAAGGCATCGCTGGAAGAGTTGGCGCGATGAAAAAGGGCGTACAGCCGGGAAAGAACGCCTCCGTCTCGAAACCGAAGGAGGATCAGCGGCGACAGGCGGATGAAGCGATGCTGGGCCTCTGGCTGCTTCTGATTACCGTACAGTGGGCCGTGATCTACCTGCCCTTGATGGAGGAGCCGCTCGATCTGACGACGGCTTACCTGGGGCTGCTCGGCCTGACGATCCTCTGGCTTCCGGTGAGAGTCGGGCTGAGCCGGGGCAATCCGCAGGCTTAAGCGAGGGATACGCCTTGATCAACAAGGTCATCAAATATCGATACGATGTGCTGGAAAAGGTCGGCGAAGGCACCTTCTACACGGTCTACAAGGCGCGTGACAAGGTGCTGAACAAAGTGGTGGCTTTGAAGGTTCTCCACCAGCATCTTGCGGCCAATAAAGACCTGCTGGACCGCTTTCAGGCCGAAACCCGCCGGGCCGCCGGGCTGAACCACCCCAACATCGCCCGGATCATCGAATTCGATGAAGAAGAGGGCATGTATTATACCGTCGTCGAGTACGTCCGCGGCACGGATTTGAAGGAGCGCATCCGGCGCACCGCCCCGATGGCGATTCCTGCGGCAGTCGATATCATGATCGCCGCCTGCGAGGCGCTCGATCATGCCCACAAGTCGGGCGTCGTCCACGGCGATATCCGGCCTCAGAACATCCTGGTTTCTCCCGAGGGGGAAACCAAGGTGGCCGATTTCGGGATCATCCGCTGCGTGGCGGCGGTTCCCAGCCTCCAGACCGAAGCGTTCCTGAAATCGGTGTATTATGTGGCCCCCGAGATCGCGGAGGGGAAGAACGCGCAGGCAGCCTCCGACCTCTATAGCGCCGGAGTGGTCATGTATGAGATGCTGACCGGTGTGCTGCCCTTCCAGGGCGATACGGCCATCGCCATCGCGCTCAAGCATATCCAGGATCCCCCGTCGACGCCCCGCCTGATCAATCCCGCCGTTCCCAAATCGGTGGAGGGGATCGTTCTCAAGGCCCTGACCAAAAAGATAGAGCAGCGGTACATCTCCGCCATTCAGATGATCGCCGACCTGAAAGTGGTGCGGGACGCCATGCGCTTCGGGAAGTCGCTCAACTGGTCTCCCCTGGAGGACGCCCGGCCCGAGCCGGAGCCGCAGGAGGAGGAAGAGGAGATCGCCTACGCGGCTCCCCGCTTCTCCATCAGCCGCTTTTTGATGTGGGCGGCAGCCTTTATCGGGGTGGTGGCGTGTGTCTCCCTTTTTATCTATTTCACCATCGGGGCCAATCCCCAGGAAGTGGTCGTTCCCGATGTGACCGGAAAGCCTCTGGCCCAGGCCCAGGCCCTGCTGGCCGAAAAGGACCTGAAAGCCAAGCTGGTGGAGGAATACGACAGCAAAGTGCCCGCCGGTCAGATCATCAGCGCGGCCCCGGCCCCGGGGCGGACGATCAAGGCGGGAAAAGAAGTACTCCTTTTCGTCAGCAAAGGGGCGCAGTTCGCCTCTGTGCCCGATGTGATCGGGCAGTCCGAATCGGACGCCCGAGAGCAGATCCAGAGGTCCGGGCTGGTGCCGGGAAACGTCCGCCGGGAATACAGCGACACCGTGGCCCAGGGCGATGTCGTCTCTCAGGACCCGAAAGCCGCCGTGCAGATCGCGCCCATGCAAAAAGTAAACATGATCGTCAGCCGGGGGCCGAAGCCCCTGCCCGCCCCGCCTATCGATATCAATCCGCCGGAGGTGTCCAACAATACGCCCAGCGTCGGGGATACAGGAGTAGAGAACGTCCCTGCCAACGAGCCGACCGATGCGGATGCCGACCAGACCGGAGCCGGCAAGCTGCGGCGGCGGAACTTTCAGGTGGGGGTAGCCGTTCCGAAGGATGGGGAACCGCACCGGGTCGAGATCGTGATCAGCGACTCCCGGAACGAGCGCACCGTCTATGACCGGGAGCACGGCTCCGGCGACAGCTTCAGCAGCCCCAACCTGGAGGGATACGGGGACGAAGGCTCCATCCGCGTCTATGTGGACGGGGAACTGGTCAAAGAGAGGCTCTTTTCCGAATTGGACAAATCGGGAGGCAAACCGTCCGGTGGAACGAACCGTTAAGATCGCCCCTTCGCTTCTCGCCGCCGATTTCGGGCGGCTGCGGGAGGAAGTGCAGGCGGTGGAGGAAGCAGGGGCCAACTACCTGCATATCGATGTGATGGACGGCCATTTCGTCCCCAATATCACGATGGGGCCGGTGGTGATCGAATGGCTCAGGCCGCACACCCGCCTCGTCTTCGATGTACACTTGATGATCTCCGAGCCGGAGCGGTATATCGCCGACTTCGCCCGGGCGGGAAGCGATATTCTCCTGGTCCATCCGGAAACCTGCCGCCACCTGCATCGGGTAATCTACCAGATCAAGGAGGCGGGCGTGAAGGCGGGCGTGGCGCTCAACCCGGCGACTCCGCTTTCCTTCATCGAGCCGGTCATGCCCGACCTGGACAGCCTGTTGATCATGACCGTCAACCCTGGCTTCGGGGGACAGGCTTTCATCGAAACAATGGTCCCGAAAATCGAGGCCGCTTCCGAAGCTTTTGCCCGCCTCGGACAAGAAGCGGACCTGGGTGTGGACGGGGGCATCAGCGCCCGGAATGCCGCGCGGGTGGCCGGCAAGGGAGCCGATGTGCTGGTGGTCGGATCGGCCCTGTTCAAGCACACGGAGGGGCCCGGGGCGGCCATCCGGGAGCTTCGCGCGGTGTTGTGAGAGAACGGGTATGTGGACTTCGATGCTGGTGGGGCTGATGATCGCCGTGATCGTCTTCACGGCCATCGAGGTGAGAGCATGGAAAACGGGCTATCGCTTCGGCCCGGCCCGACAGCTTTACGGGCGCATCGCCGGGGCCGTCCTGTCGTTTCTGATTCTGGCCCTGATCTTGCTGGGGCGCTATATTTTGAGGGAGGCTGATCCCCTGATGTCTCTGGCCTACTGGGTCGGATGCCTGGGGCTGGCCTTCCTTCTTTTCGTGCTGGCCCTGTGGGATATGGGGCAGACCGGCATGTGGCTCTCCGAAAAGCGCCGGGAATTGATGCAGAAGACGTTCGATGAGAAAGACCCGCCCTCATGACGCCCGGCCCGGCTGACTGCATGAAGCGCGCGCTCCGGCTGGCGGCCAGGGCCAAGGGGCGCACCAGCCCCAACCCCATGGTCGGGGCCGTGCTGGTCAGGGACGGAACGGTGGTGGGGGAAGGCTATCACCCCTTTGCAGGAGCGCCCCACGCCGAGGCGCTGGCCCTGCGAGAGGCCGGGGAAAGGGCGAGAGGGGCCGTCCTCTACGTCACCCTGGAGCCGTGTTCTCACTACGGTCGCACCCCTCCCTGCGCGGATGCTGTCATCGAGGCCGGGGTGACCCGCGTGGTGGCCGCGATGGAAGATCCGAACCCCCTCGTGTTCGGCAGGGGCTTCGCCCGGCTGCGCGAGGCGGGGATCGCGGTGGAGGTCGGGCTGTGCGGGGCCGAAGCCCGGCGGCTGAACGAAGTTTTTATCACCTACATCACCCGGAATCGGCCTTTCGTGATTTTGAAGTACGCCATGACCCTGGACGGCAAGATCGCCACCGCCGCCGGAGACGCCCGGTGGGTGACTGGAGAAAAGGCCAGGGGCTATGTCCACCGGCTGCGCGCCGAGACAGACGCCATCCTGGTCGGGCTGGGAACCGTTTTCAAGGACGATCCCCTTCTTACCGCCCGGAGGCAAGGGGCGAGAAATCCTGCCCGCATCGTTCTGGACAGCCGGGCCCGGATTCCGCTCCGGTCCAGGCTTCTCGCGACCCTTGCGGAAGCGCCGGTGTGGGTGGCGGTGACGGAACAGGCTCCCCGGGAGCGGGTCGCCGCACTGGAATCGCTGGGGGCGGAGGTGATCTGTCCCGGCTCCGATGCGAGCGGGCGGGTCGCCTGGAAGCCTTTACTCGGCCTCCTGGGAGAGCGCGGGGTGATGAGCCTGCTGGTGGAGGGCGGAGGCAGCGTTCACGCCAGCGCCCTGGAGAGCGGGGTGGGGGACAAAGTGATGGCCTTCATCGCCCCCAAGATCGTCGGAGGGGCGGAGGCCCTTTCGCCGGTGGAAGGGCAGGGCGTGGCGGCTATGGCGGAGGCCCACCGGCTGAGCGATGTCGCTGTCCGCAGGTTCGGGGAAGATATCCTGATTGAAGGCTATCTGAGGAAGGTTTCGGGATGTTCACAGGCATCATAGAAGAAGTCGGAGATGTGGCCGCTATCGAATGGCAGGGCCGGTCTGCGCGCCTGACGGCAAGCTGCCGGGCGATCCTGGAGGACGCCAGGCCGGGCGACAGCGTGGCCGTAAACGGTGTTTGCCTGACCGTGACCGACTGCCTGCCCGGAGGCATCGCCTTCGACGCGGTGGCTGAAACGCTGACCAAAAGCTCGCTCGGCCAGCTCAAAGCGGGCGACCCGGTGAACCTGGAGCGGGCGCTGAAGGTCGGGGGGCGAATCGGGGGGCATTTCGTGCAGGGTCATGTGGACGGGACCGGGCGGGTCCTTTCGTTCCGGCCTGTGAGCAATTCCGCGATCTGGAGCTTTTCCGCCCCGCCCGGCCTGATGCGCTACATCGTCCCCAAAGGAGCTATCGCCGTTGACGGGATCAGCCTGACGGTGGTGGAGGTATCGGAAGGCGGTTTCACGGTGTCGATCATTCCCTTTACGGTTTCCCGGACGAATTTGGCCCACAAGCGGGCAGGAGAGGCGGTCAATCTGGAAGTCGATATTTTAGGCAAATATGTGGAGAAACTGCTGGCAGCGGGCCGCCAGGAGCCTTCTGAGGGCATTACGGAAGCCTTTCTTGTCAGCCGGGGATTTTAGGGGTAAAATGAATCTGGAGAAGAGCGGCTCAGAGGAGAATATGGAATTCAGCGAAATCCAGGAAGCTATCGAAGATATAAGGCAGGGAAAAATCATCGTTGTCGTGGATGACGAGGACCGGGAGAACGAGGGCGATGTGATCATGGCGGCGGAGCGGGTGACGCCCGAAGCCATCAACTTCATGGAAAAATACGCCCGCGGCATGATCTGCGTGCCGATGGCCGGGGCGCGGCTGGACGATCTCCAGCTTCCCATGATGGTCGATCAGAACACCACCCGCCATGGAACCGCCTTTACGGTGACGGTGGATGCCCGGCGCGGTACCACCACCGGCATTTCGGTGGAAGATCAGGTGGTCACCATCCGGGCGCTGCTGGATATCGAGTCCAAGCCGATGGACCTGCTGAGGCCCGGCCACGTGCAGCCGATCCGCTCCCGACCCGGGGGCGTGCTGGCCCGGGCCGGCCATACGGAAGCCTCGGTGGACCTGGCGTCCCTGGCGGGCCTGGCCCCTGCAGGCATCCTCTGCGAGATCAAGAACGATGACGGCAGCATGGCCCGGCTCCCCGGCCTGATGGATTTTGCGGAACGATTCGGCCTGAAGATCATCACCGTGGCCGACCTGATACGCTACCGCACTCGCACCGAGCGTCTGGTGAAGCGGGCGGCGACCACCTGGATGCCGACCCGCTACGGCGACTTCATCGCCCACGCCTATGAGAGCATGGTGGACAACAAGCCCTACATCGCCCTGGTGATGGGCGAGATCGGGGACGGCGAGAATGTGCCGGTGCGGATCCACTCCGGCTGCCTGACCGGCGATGTCTTCAAATCGATGAAGTGCGACTGCGGCAACCAGTTGGAACTGGCCCTCCAGCGCATCGCCGAAGAGGGCCGGGGCGCTCTGATCTATCTGGAGCAGGAGGGACGCGGGATCGGGCTGATCAACAAAATAAGGGCCTACGCCCTGCAAGACGAAGGGGTGGACACCGTGGAGGCCAACCGGGCGCTGGGATTTCCGCCCGATTCGAGGGATTATGGCATCGGGGTGCAGATCATGCTCGACCTCGGGATCAAAAGCGTCCGACTGATGACCAACAACCCGGCCAAGCGGGCAGGCATCGAAGGATTCAGCCTGCGGATTATCGAGCGCGTCCCCCTGGAGACCGCGCCTACGGAGGCGAACCTGCACTACCTTCAGACCAAGCGAGACAAGATGGGGCACTGGATTTTCAATCTGGATGAGGAGCTGAAGAATGCTAAAGACGTATGAAGGCCAGTTGATCGGCACGGGCTTATCGTTCGGGATCGTTGTCAGCCGATTCAATGCCTTTATCACTCAAAAACTGCTGGAAGGCGCTCTGGACGGCCTGAAGCGACACGGGGCCGATGCAGATAAAATCGAGACGGCCTGGGTTCCGGGAAGCTGGGAGATCCCCCTGGCCGCCCGGAAAATGGCCCTCAGCGGGCGCTACGATGCTGTCATCTGCCTGGGAGCCGTCATCCGGGGAGCCACCCCGCACTTCGACTATATCGCCGCAGAGGCGGCCAAGGGCGTGGCCCATATCGGCCTGGAGACCGGTGTTCCGACCGTCTTCGGCATCCTGACCACCGACACCATCGAGCAGGCCATCGAACGGGCCGGCACCAAATCGGGGAACAAAGGATTCGATGCCGCCGCCACCGCCATCGAAATGGCGAACCTGCTGAAAGCCCTGGGGTAACGGAGGCCCCTGCGTTATCGCCGCCATACCCTCAAGAACTCCTGCTGGGAGGAGCGACGCCGATGAAAAAGTTCATCTCCTATGTGATTGTGTTCGTCGTGGGATTCGCCACGTGCGCTTATGTGATTCACAGGTTCCCGCCCTATCAGGGCGGGGAAAATATCCGGGAAGCGGCCTTCACGCCTGCCGCTGCGCCCTCGCCGCTCAGCGGAAAAAATGACGCCAAGATCGTGGGCGGCTCTCTGATGGCCCAGATCGTCGAGCGGGCCAGCCAGGCGGTGGTCAACATCGATGTCGAAGAACAACGCGACCACATGGAGGGATGGTGGGGCGGCTATGACGAGGCTCCCCAGCGCAAAGGGCAGGGGACAGGCTTTATTTTCGATGCCAACGGCTATGTGCTGACCAATTATCATGTGGTGGCCGGCAATAACAGGATCCAGGTAACTCTGAACAATGGGAAGGTCTATACCGGCAGGGTGCAGGGCGCTGACCGCAGCAACGACCTGGCCGTCATCAAGATCGATGCCACCAACCTGCCGGTGGTCGAGCTGGGCAGTTCCGCCAGCCTCCGTCCGGGGGACTGGGTGATCGCCATCGGAAACCCGCTGGGTTACACCTACACCGCGACCGCAGGCATTATCAGCGCCCTGCATCGCTCTCTGGAAACCCCGGGCAGTCGGGGCACGCTCATCCAGACCGATGCGGCCATCAACCCGGGCAACTCCGGCGGGCCGCTGATCGATATGGGCGGAAGGGTGGTTGGGATCAACCGGGCCATCGCCACGCCGACCGGCGTTTCTATCGGCCTGGGGTTCGCCATCCCTATCGATACCGCGAAAAAGGTGCTGAACGACCTGATTACACGCGGGCATCCGATCCGCCCCTACCTGGGAGTGGAAACGATGCCGGTGAACAGCCGCATCCAGCAGATGCTCGAACTGCCCGACATGAACGGCGTGGTGATCCGGCCCGGCCCCAGCACTCCGGCGGACCAGGCCGGGATGCAGACCGGGGACGTGATCCGGAAAATCAACAACCGGCAGATCACCTCGATGGACGATTTTCTGGAGGCGCTGCACAGCCAGACCATCGGGGCTACTATCCCGATCACCGTCTGGCGGGAAGGGCGGGAAATCGTGATCAATGTGAAGCTGGGCCAACTGCCCGACCAGTAGGAAGACAACGGTCCCCCTCCATGCCTATCATGCTGCGCTTATCTGACGGCCCGCCTCGCAAGGGGCGGGCGCATTGCATTTTACCGCTCCATGGAGCCGGAGATAATCAATGGATATTCGTTTGACTCCCAGGCAGCAGGCGGCTTATGACAGCCTGACCGATTTGCTGACCTACGGGAATGTGGTAACCCTGATGGGGCCGGGCGGGACCGGCAAATCGACCCTTGCTCGCAAGTTCGCGGAAACGGTCGGGGCCAAAATCCTGACGCCGGTGGACTTTGTGGACAGCAAGGAGGGGAAGCACCCCTTCGATATCGAGGAGAGCTTTTTCCGGATGCTCTCGCAGGCGTTCCGCTCCAGCTACACCATCGTGATAGATGACCTGGAGCTGATCCGGGGGGTGGTTCAGTGCTACCAGTATCCCCTGAGCGGCCTGTTCGATGTGTTCCTGAGCGCGGCGATCAGCATCGCCTCCGCCTCGGGGAAGCGGCTGGTCTTCGTGGCGGAAGATTATGTGCCCACGATCCTGACCGTGCGCGGCCTTATGACCCAGATCGAGCCGTTCCAGGCGGAGGACTATCGTTTTTTGCTGGAGCAGTATCTTGCTGAAGACGCGATGAACCGGATGGACTGCGAGCGGATCTTCAAATTCGCGCCGCATTTGAACTGCTACCAGTTGGTGCAGTCCTGCGTCTACCTCCGGCGGCACGACCCTATCGATACCGACACGATGCTGGAGCATCTGAAAAACTTCAATCTCGCCAGCAATGTTAACCTGGAGCGTGTCGAGCCGACCGAACTGGGCGATTTGAAGGGCATGGATGACGTGCTGCGGGAACTCGATATCAATGTGGTGATGCCGCTCCGAAACGATGAACGGCTGATGGAATTGGATGTGCAGCCCAAAAAGGGCGTTCTGCTATACGGCCCTCCCGGAGCCGGGAAGACGACCATCGGCAAGGCCCTGGCTCACAAGCTGGGGGGCAAATTCTTCCTGATCGATGGCCGCTTCGTCTCACAGAGCCACGACTTCTACGGGGCCGTTCGGGCGGTTTTCGAGGCGGCGCGGGAGAACGCGCCTGCAGTGGTCTTCATCGATGATTCGGACGTACTCTTCGAGGACGAGGAAAGCACTGCCGATTTCTACCGCTATCTGCTTTCCACCCTGGACGGGCTGGAATCCGAAACGGCGGGGCGCATCTGCGTGGTCATGACGGCCATGGATGTGGGGACTCTGCCTCCGGCCCTCATTCGCTCCGGACGCATCGAGCTCTGGCTGGAGGTTCCTCTTCCGGGCATGGATGCCCGGCGGGCCATCCTGGAGGAACGCCTGAGCCATCTTCCATCGCGTTACCGCCACGCCGATCTCCGCAGGATCGCCGAGGAGACCGCGGGCTTTTCCGGAGCCGACCTCAAGCGGATCGTGGAAGACGCCAAGAACCTGATCGCCTACGATATCCTCCGCAACCTGGACGGCCCGGACTACACCCGCTATTTTCTTCAGGCGGTGGCAGGCTTTCAGCACAACCGCAGCCGGGGCCTCCGGGAAGGATCGGCTGCGGAAAGCGTGTGATAGAAAGGAGAGGGGCGACCCCTACAGCAGATGGTTCATGATCCGGCTGACCATGAAATCCACCAGATCATCGATGGTTTGCGGGCGGCGGTAGAAGCCGGGGGCGGCGGGCATGACGACCGCTCCGGCCTGGGCCAGGGCGAGCATGTTTTGCAGGTGTATCGTGCTGAGCGGGGTATCGCGGGGGACGACGATCAGCTTCCGGCGCTCCTTCAGGGCGACATCGGCGGCGCGGGTGATCAGGGAATCCGAGATGCCGTGCGTAATGCGGGCGAGAGTCCCCATGCTGCACGGAACGATCACCATCGCATCCCAGGGAATCGAGCCGGTGGCATAGGGCGCGCTCATATCGCGCAGATGGTAATAGCGGATTTTTGAGCTGGGGCGGCCCAGCAGTGCCGCCACCTCGAAAGTGTCGGGACGAAGATCCAGCCCCAGCTCCTCACGGAAAACCTGCCAGGCGTTGGAGGAAATGCTGAGGCCCACCTCATCGAATCTCTCTTCGGCGGCCTGGATGAATCGCCGGGCATAGGGGGATCCGCTGGCCCCGGTGACAGCGACATAAATGTGGCGCGCGCTCATAGCTCTTCGTCGTCGTCATCCTCTTCATCCAGTCCGGCGGATGAATCGGCATAGGAACTGATCTCCTCGCCCCGGAAGACGGTCACCAGGAAATCCTCCCTCTCGAAGCTGGGCAGGTAGGAGGTCACCAGGTCCTCATCGATCTGCCGGAGCAGCTCTTCTTCTTCGTTGACGTTCAAATCCTCTTCCAGCACCAGGGTGGCATGGATGGTATCCTGCGCGAAGTGCAGATCCAGTTGCCCCAGACGTCGCTCGCTCTCCCAGATCAGGTAGATTTCCGAGGACATCGTTCGGACAAGGCGTGTGAGTTTGAATCTACCGTTCAATGTTTTCTCCTTGATCGAGAAATGCCTTCGCCGGATTCCGGCAGCTTTTCTCATTATAACGGTTTCGGAGGAATTATTCAACCGGCCTATGACCGGATCAGCGTCAGATCGGACGGGCTGCCTTGTATGATACGAACCGCGATTCGATGCCATCCCGGGCCGACAAAAGCAGGCTGATTCCAGGGGACGGGTTTGCCGCCGTTGACTGCGAAAGCGCCCCGCGCTGCCCGGCCTCCGGAGGACAGCCGGTAGCGGCCTTTGGGGAGGTAAAGCCGATACGAGTATGTCTCTGGGCCTGTGGTGCGCTCCTTGAAGGCCAGAGAAAGCGGTAAATGGACCGAGCGAACCCCTGCTGCCTCAATTGCTTGCCCCAGCGCGGCGGCGAAGCGCCTGGGGGCGGTCCCTTTCTGCCGGTCGAAAGCCTGGCGCAGGATGCGCGGGCCGTAACAGGCTTCGGCGACAAGGACAAGGCCCAGGTAGGCGTCCATAGAAGCCTTATTCTGCCCCCGCATGAGGGCTGAATAGGGGCCGTGCTGATGGAAGAGGCGTACCGGGGGGCCGGCAGCGGCCTGGAGATAGCCTTCGGCTTCCGCATCGCCGGGCCAGAACGCGCCTCTGGGGGAAGCGGGCGCAAGCCACCGCACAAAGAGGCGCTCTCCCAGGAAGCCGCTGGCCCAGCCCTCCGGTTCGGTAAAGCCTTCCGCCGCGGGGAGGGTGTGATGCCCGTATTCATGCGCGATCTGGCGGAGCCATTCCCCTGCCGGGCGGGGCGCGTCCACTGCATATAGGTAGAGGTTATCCTTCCACTGCTCGCCCCCGGCCTCGCCGTCGGGCGAGACCCAGACGGTGATGCGCCCCTCCCGCCCGAACACCGGCTCCCGACCCAGGCGCTCCTTCACGACGGCATGAAGGCGGAGCAGCAGATCGAGAATGTGCGAGGCAATCTCAGCATGCCGCTCGGAGGCCCATCGGATCGTCAGCTTGCGTTCCCATCGGTTTTCAGCTTCATCGAAGGCATAGCCGTAAGCGAGGAACGGGTAAGACCGCTTCAGCCGCAGATCTTGAGCCTCCGCGACAGGCAATATCGGGAGTATTTGTATAAAGCGCCGGACGGAAGGCTTTCCCTGCCCCGAAGCAGGGATCGTGATGTCGCCCCGGGTTGTCCGGGCGGGCAAAGATTCCAGCGATTCCTCCTCCAGCCAGTCCGGAGGATAGGTGGAGAGGAGCCGTCCCAGCCCCTGAATAGAGGGAATATCCTTCGGGCGAAGGCGGGCCGCGCGGACGTAGCAGGAGGCCGACAGCGCGCTCGGCCCGGTCATCTCATAGAGCCGCCCAAGGAGCCGCCAGGCTACTCCGTCGCCGGGCGCTGCCTCGATCCGTTTTTCGAGAATCCGCCGGGGCGCGCCCATATTGCCGCCTTCGATCATCCGGGACAGAGAAGCCGGGTCGAAAGCCTCCTGGGGCCAGCAGGAGCAGACGAGACACCCCAGAATGATAACGCAGAAAAATCGCATGGCAGCCTCCAGAGATTTTATTGGAGGAACGGGGTGTAAAATCCTGCGTTATCGACGGGACGGGCGCTCTCCCGGCGAAAAGGATGGAATCCAACCGCTCTTGAAATCGTCTTATCCTCAAAGGAATGATGTCAGGGCCTTCGCCTGTCTGTCATTGCGGGAAAGAAATCTTTGAAGCGGCCTTCAGGCGCTTCAAAGCAAAGATTCACTGTTCATTTGCCAGCCTGGAGATGGCTTCGTCGCTGCGCTCCTCGCAGATCGCATCGACGTTACGCCAGAGATGACCGCAGAGCTTTCGCTCTTCACGGGGACAGGCAGGCAAAACGCCCTGTGTATGCACAGTCTCTCCTGCGGACGGGGCAGGGGAGGGAGGCGGCAATGGAGGTTCCCGATGCCGCGCTGGTGGCGAGCGCCCGCGGCGGGGATGTGCAGGCATTCGGCAGGCTGTATGCCGGAACGCACCGGCGTCTTTACAACTTCATTCGCAGCCTGGTGTCGAGCGACGACGATGCCGCCGACCTCACCCAGGAGACCTATGTCCGGGCCTGGAAGAGCCTCGGATCGCTCAGAGCCGATGAAGCCTTTCTGGTCTGGCTGCACCGGATCGCCCGCAACGCCGCCCAGGACCACCGGAAGCGGGCGATCCTGCCGACCGTCTCTCTGGAGAACGCCGCGGCGGACGGCGAAGCCGGGGATATCCTGGAAATACCGGACCTGTCCGGGGAGCCGGAAGCGATCATGCAGAGCCGGGCGACCAGGGATGTCGTCCGCCGGGCCGTCGATTCCCTGCCGGAGATCCACCGCAGTGTGGTGACCCTGCATCACCTGGAAGGGATGTCGGTGGCTGATATCGCGAGAACGCTGGATATTTCGCAGGGAACGGTTCTTTCCCGTCTGTCCCGGGCGCGGGAAACCCTGAGACGCAAACTGAGCCTGCTGGTGGAGGCGTAACGATATGACAACATGCGACGAGATTCGCGCGAAGCTGGCCGATTACGCGGTCGGGCTGCCGGACGAACCCTTGCGGGCCGCTATCGAGCGTCACCTGGAAAGCTGCTCCGGATGCGCCTCGGAGCTTGCGGCTCTGGAGAAGGCGGGCCTGCTGGTGGATGCCCTGGAACTCAGGGAGGCTCCCGGCCACCTCTGGGATGCCATCGAAGGTCGTATCACGGCGGAATCCTCCCGGTCGGGCCGGTGGCAGGATATCCTCCGCCCGGCTTTCCTGCGGAAAACGGCCTTCGCGGGGCTGGCTGCCGCCGTGCTGGTGATCCTGGCCTTCTTGCCCTTTGCCCGGCCCGTGAAAACTGTGGACGATCAGGCGGGCAGCTTTATCGAGCGGCACGGCATGTTGGCCTGGAACGACCCCCTGAGCGATAAGGCCGCCCTGGGAGCCGCCGTAGGGGCCAGCGTGGCGCGTGAGGAGATCCCCTGATGCGATTGAGGACGCTTTTGCCGGCAGTGCTGCTCGTTTTCGCCTCGCCCGGGCCGGAAAGCTACGGGCAGAAGATCGGGGCTGCCGACCGCCTGAAAGCGGCGCAGATGGCGGAAAGCCGCCTGACCCTGAAGGGCGTCTTGAATACGGTCACCTTCGCCGGCGACAGGCCGGTTTCTTCGAAGGTGGCGGTCTACCGGAGGCCAGGGGTAAGCCGGTGGGAATACAAATCCCCCGACCTGCAAGGGATGGTCATGATCCAGAAGCCAGGCCGCGTGATCCGCCTCGACCCGGCCCGGAAGACCGCTTATATCAGCGAGGCCACCCAGGAGCCGGGGCGCATCCACCTGCTGCTGAAAAACTACAGGGCAGCCGTCCGGGCCCGGGAGAAAATCCTGGGACGGCTGGCCGATATCGTGACGGTAATCTCTCCCCGGGAGGCGCACCCTTCCAAGAAGATGTGGATCGACCGGGCGACCGGCCTCATTCTCCGCTCCGAATACTATGACAGCGCGGGCAAACTCGGCTCGCTTTCCTTTTACACCGATATCCGCTGGAACCCGCGCCTGGAGAACCGGCTTTTCGAGCCGCCCGCCGGGTGGCGACAGGTCGTGATCCAGGAGGACGGGGAGCGCCACTGGGACAGGCAGAGCCTTTCGTCTCAGGTCGGCTTTCCCATCCGGGAGCCTGCCTATCTGCCCTCCGGCTATCTCCTGGACGGCTTCCATCTTTACCGCTGCCGGTGCGGCGACAACTCCGCTCTCCTGCGCTATGTGGACGGCCTGAACAGCTTTTCCCTCTTCCAGAGATTCATCGAATGCCCCCGCGGGCAGGGGCGGCGCGGCTTCGGCTGGGGTCGCCGCCGGAGAGAGATGGAAAGCCTTGACATCACAAGTAACGGCCAGAGCAGGATGCTGAGCAAGCGGATTCCGCCCCTGATGTACATCCTGGTCGGCGACCTCCCCGAAAGCGAACTGCGAAAGATCGCCGAGAGCATCCGGTAAGACAGCGGGAACGACACGCCGCGTCCGTATGCCTGCCCGGAAGACCCGGCGAGCCGTTCGCCTGCCCCGAAGGGGCGATATGGCAAAGACGGCCCAGCGGTTCATATGGATATCCTCCGAAGCGCAGTGATTTTCGAAGCGCGGCTTTTTGATGCTCTCATCAGGGGCCAATCTGCGTGTCTTCCTCTATCGGTTCGTTTTTTGGAGGCTCAGCCATAAAAATAGCGCCTGCGGCTCTTCCGGGGAACTTTTCGCGGGCCGATTTCGTATCGACATAAGAGAAGGAAAATCGGAGGGCCGGGTTTCCCGGTGTCTTTGGAGCAGGCAGTCCCGTGAGGTTCCGATGGCTATCGCTCAGGCATTTGCCAAAACATTTCTGAAACAGGACAAGGGTGTATTCGATGAGCTGGTGCGTAGGCACTACAAGCAGCTCTACAATGTGGCGTACCGGCTGACCGGCAATGCGGCGGATGCGGAGGATTTGATGCAGGAGGCCTTCCTGAAGGCTTACCAGGCGTTCGACCGCTACCGGGCGGACAGACCCTTCGAACACTGGATGTACCGCATCCTCACCAACGCCCATATCGATAATGTGCGGAAGCGCCCCAAGGTGGTTATCGAGCCTCTGGATAAATTGATCTCCACCCGCGAGGGAGACGTGCAGCGCGAGATCCCCGACGAGTCGCACGACCCCGAGCAGGCCGCGATAGCCTCCGAACTGGAGTCCGAGATCCAGCATGCCCTCAAGAAGCTGCCGGAGGATTTCCGGAAAGCCATCGTCCTGTGCGATATCGAGGGACTCTCCTATGAGGAGATCGCCGATATCCTGGGCTGTTCTATCGGGACGGTGCGCTCCCGCATCCACCGCGGGCGCAAGCAGTTGCAGAAAAGTCTTTCGGAATACCTGAAGGTGTAGGAGGTTGTCAGCTATGTCCTGTTCCCGCATCCAGCGCATTCTTTCGGCCTATGTGGACAGCGAATTGGACGGGAGAGAGATGCTGGCCGTCCGGGGCCACCTCCGCGAATGTGCGGAGTGCCGCCGCTATTTCGACCGGCTGGCGATGATGAAGCGGCTCTTTTCTTATATGCCCTGCCGCCGTCCCGACCCTGACAGCATCGAGCGGGTGACCCTCCTCCTCCGTAGCGCGACCCCCGAATCCCGGAACTCGCTCCTGGAGATTCTCCAGGAATGGCTCTATTCCGCAAGGCGGCCCGGCTGGATAGCCGGCATGGCCGCCGGGCTGGCGGTGGGGATGATGCTCTTCGCCTCCCCCGCCCACGAGCCGCCCTCCCGTCAGACCGCCACGCTCCTCCGGGATTACCTGATGCGCCATTCGGCCTTTCCTTTCCAGGTCGACCGCACGCCCGGCGGCGCGCCCGATGTCCTTTCCGGAGACGCCCGCCTCTATATGGTGGAGGTCGGCTTCCGAAAGTAGCCTCCCTGAAGCGAAGCTGATTCGATGCGGTGATGCTTGTATGTTCAAGTTTTTGTGGATGATCCTATACACTACCGCCGCAGGGAACGCGCTGGCAGCGCCTGCACAGGCGGAAGCCTACTGGAAGCGGCTGCTGGAGGCTGGGAGCCGGTATCACTATATAGGTCACCAGGTCACGGTCTTCATGATGCCGGAAGGCGTCCGGAAATGCCGCGCCGTTCTAGCGCACGAACGGCCCAACCGCACCCTGACCCGCTATCCCGACACCGGGCGCATCGTTTTCGAGGACGGGCGCAGGCTCTTCCAATACGAACCGGCCTCGCGGATGCTTTTGATGACCCGCGAGGCGCAGGGCATGAGAATCGGCCCCCGCCAGGAGGGAATCCTCCTGCGCCACAACTACCGGGCGCAGGCGATGGGGCGGGGCCGGGTGGCCGGGCGGCCTGCGGTGAAGGTCTGGGTCGCCCCGCGCTACGCGGGCAACGCCTCCCGCATCTTCTGGGCGGACGCCGAAACCGGCCTGCCGCTCAGGACGGAGTATCTTTCTCCGGAAGGCCGGGTGCAGGCCCTGGCCTATTTCACCCGGATCGCCTATCCCAAGTCTCTGGACAAAAAGCTGCTGGCCCTGCCGGACAGCCGCAGGCTCCACCGGCGGACTCTGCCCCCCCTGACGGAGACCGCCTCGGTGTCCCACCTGGAAAGCCGGGCCGGATTCGATATATTGCTTCCGGTCACTCTGCCCTCCGGCTATGTGTTCACCGGGGGCAGCCTGACGCGAGCGGGCGCGAAGCCGAGCGTGACGCTCCGCTTCACCGACGGGCTGAACTCCATTTCGATCTTTCAGGAGCCATCCCGGGGAAGAGTCATCCGGGGCCTGGAGGTCTTCCCGGGCAGGCTCCAGCAGGCGTACCGCTGGCAAAGCGGCTCCCTGCTCGTGACTGTTGTGGGCAACCTCAGCCGGGGCCAGGTCGGACTCCTCTACCGGGGCGTGAACGACAGCTTGGCGGAAGGCGATCTCGTACGGAGATTGTCCCGGACATGGAGCGTTCCGCCGGACCGGATAGGCAGCCTGCGCGATGCCGGAATGGGGTTCGACGACATTATCACAATTCTGGCCCTGTCCCGAGAAAGCGGCCAGGATGTCCGGCGGATCGGCCGCGTCTGGCTGGGGAACGCCTGGAGCCGGGCGGAAGCTCTCAGCCGCTATCGCCTCGACCCCGACCGGCTGGACTACCTGATCCGAAGCTCCATCGGGCCGTGATTCGATGCTTGGGGCTATACGCTTGACAGATTATTGCGTCAGGGCAACCGGCCTCAAGAGCCGACCGCCCTCCCGGCCCCCGCCGGGCTTCGGCGGGGGGAGCGGCCTTGGGGGACTTTGAGAGAGTGCCAAGAGTACGGAGGCACTAACCTCCCCTTGGCAAGGGGGGTGGGGAGATGCTTTTCGCTGTCCAATCCGACAATTCATCCGAAAGGGGGATGTAGATGTATAAGTTCAAGGAAATTCTTTTAGCAAAGCAGGCAAGCCTGATGGTGGTGATCGTTCTCAGCATCGCTCTGGGCGCGGCCCTGGCGACCAACTGGAGCCAGCACGCCTATGTCTCCGACCGGCAGGCTTTCGCCCAGAACCAGCCTGCCGAGACGCCGGTGACGCCCCAGCAGAAGTCGGTGCTGGTGGCGATGGAAGACGCCTTCACCTCGATTGCCAAGCAGGTGGAGCCGAGCGTGGTCAACATTCAGGCGGAAAGGACTATCAAGCCCGTCCAGAACCCGCAGCAGCCCGGTCAGTTTCGCTTCCGCGGCCCGGGCAGGGATGATAACGGCGATCCCTTCAGCGAGTTCTTCCGCTTCTTCGACCAGCAGCCCCAGATGCCTTCCCCTCGTGGCAGGGCGTCTGCCGGGGGAACGGGCGTCATCGTCGATCCCCGGGGCTATATCCTGACCAACAACCATGTGGTGGAAGGTTTCGACCGGCTGCGAGTGACTCTCTTCGATGACAAGGATTCCCGTGAGCTGAACGCCAAAGTGGTCGGCACCGATCCGATGAGCGATCTGGCGGTCATCAAGGTCGATGCGGGCAGGCCGCTTCCCGCCGCAAAACTGGGCAGCTCCGAGCGCACCCAGGTCGGGCAGTGGGCGATTGCCATCGGCAACCCGCTGGGCTTCGAGTCCACCCTGACGGTCGGGGTGGTCAGCGCGAAGGGCCGGGAGCTTCAGGGCGTCGGAGGCCAGAGAAACTCCTACCGGAACCTCATCCAGACCGATGCGGCCATCAACCCGGGCAACTCCGGCGGGCCGTTGGTGAATATCAACGGGGAAGTGGTCGGCATCAATGTGGCGATTGCCTCTCCGGGAGGCAGCGGATCCATCGGCATCGGGTTCGCCATCCCGGTCGATACGGCCAAATCGGTAGTGCGGGATCTGATCCAGACCGGCAAGGTCACCCGTGGCTGGCTGGGCGTCAGCATCCAGCAGATGAATTCCGAGGATATGAATCGCTTCTACGGGGTGCGTGATGGCGTCCTGGTGGCCGATTTCACCGGCACGGGCAGTCCAGCCCGCAGGGCCGGGATGCAGCCGGAGGATATCATCGTCCGCTTCAATGGCAAACCCATCAAAGCGATGGGCGAGCTTCAGGATGCGGTGTCCGCCGTGGAGCCGGGCAAGAGCGTTCCGGTGGTGGTCGTCAGGAACCGCAAGGAAGTGACCCTTCAGGTGACGGTGGGCAAGATGGATCCCCAGGTCGCGATGGGCCCGCGCCCGAATCCCGGAGGCCCTGGCGGGAATAATTCCGATGAGGCCCCGCAGTCCGCTCCGGCCCAAACCTCCAAGTTCGGGATGACCGTCACAGGCATCACTGCCGCTGTGGCCGAGCGTCTCGGCCTGACCGATACGACAGGCGTGGTGGTCACGGAGGTGGAGCAGGGCAGCGCCGCCGATGAAGCGGGCGTCCAGTCCGGGGATGTGATCCTCAAGGCCAATGGCCGCAACATCCGCAGCATGAGCGATTACACCGCCGCCATCCGCGGCCTGAGCGACAAGGACTCCGTTCTCCTGCGCGTCCGCAGCGGGCAAACCAACCGCATGGTGACCGTCAAACCGCTGGAATGAAGGAAGGCCAATTAAAAGGGGCGGCCCCTCGGGGCCGCCCCTTTTTCGTTTGGGAACGGCGTATTTTTACCCTGCCACCATCCTGTTTCGCAGTACGCCGATCTTTTCGATCTCAACGGCCACCCTGTCGCCGGGTTTCAGGAATTCTCCGGTCGCGCTGCCGACGCCTGCGGGAGTCCCGGTGGAGATGATGTCGCCCGCCTCCAGGGTGACGAAAGAGGAGATGAAGGCGATAAGTTCGGCCACGCTGAAGATCATCTGGCCGGTGGAACCGTCCTGTTTGATCTTCCCGTTCACGGTCAGGGTGATGCGGAGTGATTGGGGATCGCCGATAGCGTCCGCCGGAGCGATGCAGGGGCCGACCGGGGCGAAGCCGTCGTGCCACTTGCCGTGAAGCCAGTCGAAAAAGCTGTCCATCTCCCGCTTCACCCGCCCCGGGTTCGGGTGAAACTGGCGGTCCGAGATATCGTTGACCGCCACGTACCCCGCCACATGGCTCAGGGCGTCCTTGGGGGAGATATCTTTTCCACCCTTCCCGATGACCGCGCCCAGTTCCGCCTCCCAGTCAATAGAGTCGGGCGATATCGCGGGGATAGCGATATCCGTGTCGGGATGATTGAGAGTCGTGCCGACCGGCTTCATGAAAAAATAAGGGAAGGTATTCTGCTTGGCCTCCGCTTTCTTCCCGCCCTCTTCGATGTGGGAGGCGTAGTTTCCGGCGAGCAGAAAAAGCTTCGGGGGGCGGGCAATCGGGGCCAGCAGCTTCACCCGAGCGGTTGGAAAGGTGACCGGCGGGCCGCTCGTTTCCTCCCCTGCGCTTTCCTGCCAGACATCCGCAAGCCTGTGCGCCCGCTCCATCCCCTCCCGCTCGGGTGGCAAGAAGGCCAGCAGGCTCTCCGGAAAGGCCCGCGTCTCGCCAGCCGCCCGGCTCAGGGCTTCCAGGTCGGCCACACGGTCCTCCGTATAAAATCCCAGCCGCGCTTTTCCATCCACTTCAAATCGGCACAGTCGCATAATTGCCCTCCTTCGAATCCGATGTCGCTGTCTCTCCTGTTAGACACAGGGGAGGGGAATCCTTTCAGATGCTTTTTTCGCACAGCCCATGACTTTGAAACAGCCCTGGCAGCGGCTTTTCGGCCATTGACAATCGTTCCTCCCCGTGCTATACTCTGGTGTGAGCGAACGCTCGTTCATTGCGCTTGACCGGAGATTAAAACAGGGCTTTTGCCTGGGAGGGCGAACACAAGGTTCGCCCCTACGGGACGATCTCACCCTGTAGGGGCGAACTATCGGGTCGCCCTTCGGTGTGTTTCTCCCTTCTATCCGACTCTTGATGACACATCAAGATTCAAGCGAAAGCCCTTCATCAAACCGGCGGCCCCGGGCATGGCCGCCCGCACCCTGGCAGGGCGATCATCTGCCTCCGTGCCGCTCTGTGATTTTCTGCCCGGCGGGCCGGAAGACCTGGCGCAACCCGACCCGTCTTTTCCTGGAGGGCACCCGACGATGAAAAAGCATCCCCCTGTCCGCATCCTCATCCCCTTTGTCATCATTGTAGCTATCGGTGTCTATCTGGCCCGGCAGTCCCTCCACAGGCGGGAGGCCGTTCCCGATGGGGCTATCGCGGCCAACGGCACTATCGAGGCGACCGAAATCGATATCGCCCCGAAGGTGGCCGGAAGGATCGTCGAGATGACGGTGGAGGAGGGCGATCCGGTGAAGGCAGGGCAGGTGGTCGCCGTTTTGGAGGGAGAGGATCTGGCGGCCCAGGTGGATCAGGCGCAGGGGGCCTACGATGCGGCCCGCGCCCGCCTGGAAGACTTGCTCCGCGGAACCCGCCCGGAGCAGATCCGCCAGGCACAGGCCGCGCTTTCCCAGGCCGAGGCTGCCGCAGAAGGGGCGCTCAGCATCCTTCAGATCGTCAGGGAGTCTTATGCCAAAAGCACGGAGCTGAGAGCGCAATATGTCAACGCCCGCGCCGCCTACACCGCCGCCCGCAGCGCGGCCCGGCAGGCCCGGGCCAGACGCGCCCTGGTGGACGCGGGGGCCAGAAGGGAGCAGATCGAACAGGCCCGCGCCGCCGCAGAGCAGGCCCGGGCGCAGAGCGAGAACGCCCTTGCAGAGGCCGCCCGCGCCGAGACGCTCTATGCCTCCGGAGCCATCTCCGGGCAGGGGCGGGACGCCGCCATCGCCCGGCGCGATGCGGCGGAAGCGGCCCTTGCCGCAGCGCAGGCGCGGCTGGAGGAACTCCGGGCGGGGTCGCGGCCCGAGGAGAAAGAACAGGCCCGGGCCGCCGAATCCCAGGCCCAGGCGCAGCTGGAAGGGGCGCGGCAGAACTTACGGGCAATCGAGCAGCTTTACAACGACCGCCTGGCCGCCCGCCAGCAGATGCAGGCCGCCCGGACCCAGTATGCCACCGCCTCACGCCAGGTGGCCGCCGCCCGCGCCCAGCTCGACCTTCTCGTGGCAGGCCCCACCCGGCAAACGATTGACGCGGCCCGCGGCCAGGCGGAACAGGCAGCTGGGGCGCTCAAGGCGGCCCGGGCGATGGCAGGGAATTTGATTGTCGAATCGCCGTCCGGCGGAACGGTGCTGTTGAAAAGCGCGGAGGCCGGGGAGGTGGTCACCGCCGGAGCGCCTATCGTCCGGATCGCGGATCTTTCGACCGTGTGGGTGCGGGTCTACATCCCCGCCACCCGGCTCAATGTCAAGGTCGGCGACCGGGCCGAAGTGGTCACCGACGCCTACCCGGCCCGCTATCCCGGCCAGGTGGTCGAGATCGCCGATAAGCCGGAGTTCACCCCCAAAAACGTGCAGACGAAAGAGGAGCGTGTCAAGCTGGTCTTCGGGGTCAAGGTGTTGATGGACAACCCCCGCCGCGAGCTCAAACCCGGGATGCCCGCCGACGCCTATCTCTACCCCTCCGCCGCGCCGCAGGAAGACTGACATGGAAGAAGCCGTCCGGGCGGAAGGGCTGAGGAAGGTGTTCGGGCCGGTGACCGCCGTCGAATCGGTCGATCTGTCGGTGCGCCCGGGGGAGATGTTCGGGCTGGTCGGGCCGGACGGGGCCGGCAAGACGACCACTCTCAGAATGCTCTGCGGCATCGTCGAGCCGACCGCGGGGGAGGCGGTGGTGGCGGGCTTTTCCGTCAGGGCTGCGCCGGAGGCGGTGAAGCGGAGGATCGGGTATATGTCGCAGCGGTTCAGCCTGTACGGAGACCTCACAGTGGCCGAGAATATGGCCTTTTTCGCCGATCTCTACCACGTGCCCGCCCGCGAGCGGCCCGCCCGCCAGAAGGATCTCCTGGAGTTCAGCCGCCTGGAGCCGTTCGCGAACCGGCTGGCCCAGAACCTTTCGGGCGGGATGAAGCAAAAGCTGGCCCTGGCATGCACTCTCATGCATACCCCGGAAATTCTCTTCCTGGACGAGCCGACCACCGGCGTTGACCCGGTCTCCCGCCGCGATTTCTGGAAAATCCTCTACCGCCTGTCCGGGGAAGGGGTGACGATGGTTGTCAGCACACCCTATATGGACGAGGCCGAACGCTGCCATAGGATCGCCTTCATCGACCGGGGCCGCATCATCGAATGCGACACCCCGGAACGCCTGAAAGCCCGAATGCGCGGGGGCCTGCTGGAACTCATCGCCCGTCCCCAGCGGGCCGCCAAAGCCGCCCTGTCTCAGCTTCCCGGCGTCCGCTCCGTCCAGGTCTTCGGAGAACGCCTCCACGTCTGGCTGGACGATATCGAGCGATCCCGTCCCTCCCTGGAAGCGGCCCTCGCCGCCGAAAAGATCGCCCTGGAACACCTCCGCCCTATCGAGCCGGGCCTGGAGGATGTGTTCGTATCGATGGTGGAAAGGTGAGGTATAGGCTTTCCACCGCCGCCTCTCTTGCCTTGAACGGCCCTTGCTGATCGGCCCTTCCGCTTTCGAGGAGTTGTCTTGCATGTCCGACGACTGGCCCACCCGTTTTCCTGGAAGGAAAGCCTGGATTTGATCGAGGCCGAATTGCCGGGCATCCTCGTCCAGCCTCCGCTGCTGTATCATCAGATGCCTCCGACCTGCATGTCGGGCAGGGCCGCTTCATGGGCTTCTACGACCTCGAAATGTGCCGGGTCGAGTGCGAAGCCAGGCAGGAGGCCTTCTGCCTGGGGATGTTCGCGAAGAACCCGGAAGGCTGGGATCCCTACCGCGCAGGCTGGGAAGCCGCCGACCCAGTATGCTACCGCCGCGAAATGGACGGGATCGGCGGATTGTTGGGGATATGAAAAAGCGAACCTTGCGTCAGCCGCCCGGCAAACCCTCCTCCGCATCTTCCGACCACCGGATGACCGCGCCGATGACATCCGGGGCCTCGTTCCGGTTGATCCGGTCGAAGAGGGTGGGGGCCTCCTCGGGGGCGACCCGGTGGGTGATGACATGCTCCCATTTCAGGGTGCCCATCGCCATATTCTTGAGTACTGCGCGGCGGCAGGGGGCCAGGCCGTCGTCGCAGGGGAAATACATGGTCAGCCTGCGCCCGTGGGGCGGCAGGAAATGGAGGGAGACCGGGGCGGCCCCGTAGTTGCCCTGCCAGACGAACCTGCCGTAGGGACGGCACAGGGCCACGGCCCGGTCGATGAGATCGGGAATGCCGGTCGCCTCGAAGACCGTATCGGCCCCTTCAGGCGCGATTTTCATGACTTCCCGCCCCGCGTCCTGAACGGCGCTGTTGATGGTATAGTCCGCGCCCAGGCTGCGGGCCGCCTGAAGGCGCTTGTCATTGATATCCACGGCGATCACCACGCATCCACGGTGCGCGCAGGCGGCCACCACGCCCAGCCCGATCATCCCCGCGCCGTAGACCACCGCGACCTCCCCCATGCGGGGGTTCGCCATGTCCACGCCGTACAGCCCCACCGCCGGCATCACGAACAGGGAGGCGGCATCTTCGGCCACGCCCGCCGGAAGAAGTGCGACGCCGTGCGTGTTCTTGGGATCGATCACGGCATAGGCGCAGTGCGTGCCCGTCACCGGGGAGACCGCGTTGCCGTCGGCCCGCTTCATGCTTTTATTGTCCCGGTAGTATACCCGGTCTCCCTCCCGAAAGCCTTCCACATCGGCCCCGGCATGCTCCACCACCCCCACCGCCTGGTAGCCGGTGCAGAGCGGGTACGGCCCCCAGGAGATCTTGTTGCGGATCAGGGCGAATTCCGTGCCGATGCTGATTCCGGAGAAAAGCGCCCTGACCGCCAGATGGTTCGGCCCGGGATCGGGGAGGAGGACTTCTTCCAGGGCGAAATGCTGCTGTTCGTCACAGAGGATGGCGCGAGTTTCCATCATCGGTTCCTTTCCCGTTATGGAGAACGGCTGGTCTGCCTCCTGGTTTCTACGCCGGATCCCTGTCGTCCTCTCCTTGAGAGACTATCCCTCGCCCTCGTTCCCCTGCGGGGTGCGGTCTGGATCTGGGACTGCCTTGACCCGACCATGGCTGAGGATCCCCGGTGGTTGTATCGAGAACCGGGCCGCAATGCATGAAAATATCGAGATCAGCCCACCCTATGGTGAACTTTATCGGTCGATAGTTCAGCTGGCGGAGTTGGGGTTCTGTCAGAACTGCGGCAAGGAAACCTATCCGGAGATCTGGCCCAAAACCTGCCCCTGGCATCTGATCTGGTGCGCCCGCGACCGGTACAGCGGCGGCCTGAGCGTGGACTTCATGGGCGGTCATATCAAATGGACGAAGCTGGCCGCCATCGTGGATTACGATACCTACTGGTCTCCTCAGTAAGCTCACCTGCAGGCAGGTCGCGGCTGCAACCTGGCCGGGTTGGGGGGACGGTTGCCTTTCCGCACCATCTCCCACCTCAATCCTCGTCCTCTTCCGGCTCATCAACCTTTTTCTGATCTGAAGGCCCGCCCTCTCCGAGCGGAACGCTCAGGCCCAGGATCGGGACAGTGGTTTTCCGGGCGGCGGGATCGTAGTTCCGGCAGAGGCTTCCGCCCCAGAAGACCGCCAGGAAGAGAAAAGCCAGGCCCACCAGGGGCCTGGGGGAGCCGATGCCTTCGCCCGGTTCCCCGTCCTTGTAGCCAGTGATCATGCTGAGGGCGATATTTTCCCGGTGGCGGAACGTATGGAGCGCGATTCCCAGCAGGTGCAGGACGATGCAGCCGATCATGGCATAGGACAGAGCCTCATGGATCTCTTCCACAGCTTCCACATGACGGCCCAGGAGCAGTCCTGTGGCGATGATGCCGGATAAGAGCAGCAACATGGCGAAGGCCATGTAGGCTGTGCCTGGATTGTGTCCGGTGTAACGCGCCTCCCTATCGGTGAGAGAGCCGCGCATATAGCGCAGCAACACCCCCGGGCCGAACAGAAAGGAACGGAACCGGGCGTACCGGGAGCCTGTAAAGCCCCAGACGATCCTCAGCGCGACCATGAAAGCGACCGTCAATCCGAGAACCTTGTGGACGACGAATAACGGACTGTCTCCCGGCCCGAATCGCGCCAAGCCGAAGGCCGTCAGAAAACTTACTGCCAGCAGCCAGTGGAAGAGCCGCGTGGGGATATCCCAGACCAGAATGCGTTTCATATGATGTTTCTCCAGAACAGGGCTATGTCATCGGCTGGAAAGCACCTCACTCACCCCAGCCCTCCCTCTCCGGGACACAGAGGGAGGGAGCCTGGCGACGGGAGCAGGCAGGACAGGCCCGACACCCCCTCACCTAGCGGTGCAACCGCGTCCAGGAGAGGGGGCAAAGGCGAGATGCTTTCCCCCCAAGCCTATGACTTTGACGCAGCCCTGGGGCCGGGCTGTCTTGTCACCGCACCGGCTTGCCCGGCCAGTCGGCAAGGGGCTTGACGGCTGCCTCCGGCGCGTCGCCGCCTTCGGGTGTGAAGAGAACGGCGATCCTCCGTTCTCCGGTCGCTCCTTTCAAATTGATCAGGAGCCTTCGGAACCCGGCGTTTTCGGCCTCCGGCTTCGAGCGTTCGGCGGAGGCGGCCTCGAAACGCGCCCCGGAGGGTTCCAGAATCTTCGCCCGCAGCCGCTTCCCGTCCTGGGCGAGAAGAACGGAACCGTTGGACTCGATACGGATGTTGGCCCGGGTAGTCATGCCCCAGGTGAGATCGCAGGGCGATGCGAGGTCGAACTCGTCCTGGACGAGAACGGCCCTGACATCGCGGAAAAGCTTCACGCCCCGGGCCGCCTGCTTCACATTGGCATAGCCTTCCGTCAGGTCGATGACTGCCGCGCCCGACCCGGGCAGGGTGTCCCACCGGGCCATGTGCGATTTTCCCGTAACCCGCTGATCCTGCCCGTCGATGAGGCAGACGTTATGGCTCCGGGAGTTGAGGCGGTAGTATTTCCACCGCTGCCCGCCCTCCCCCGAATCCCAGTAGCCGGGCAGGTTGTAGTTGTCGGCTCCCAGGTCCACCGCCCAGCGCACCCCCAGGGCATCCATCTCGAAATTTCCCAGGTCCAGGTGGCCGTGCGGGACCTGGTTGAAGCCTGCTTTGACGCCGACCCACAGGGCATCGGGATCGTTCCAGGCCGAACGGAACATCGCCACCGGCACCGGGCCGCCGAAAGCGCGGTCGCGGTCGCGCTTCCAGGCCCGGCCCGAGGGCGGCTGATACCAGACGACATGAAAGGCGCTCGCCTTCCGGTTTTGCAGCACATCGTGCTCCGCATCGGCGAACTCCGGGCGGCGGAACTTGCCGGCCAGGAAGAAAAGGCATGCCTGGGGGCCGACCTGGGACATCATCCCCGCATCGGCGTAGGAGAGATAGCTGCCCGTAGGCCCTGCGCCGTATATCGGAAAATAGCCCGATTTCGCCAGGCCGGGGTAGCGGGAAGTTTCCAGGTCCCGGCCCAGGGCGCTGTCCAGGGCGGCGATGCCGTAGCTGACATAGCTGGTGGCATAGTTCCAGTAGCCCGGCCCCTCCATCCAGGCCCCGTCCGGGGCGTAGTGCTTCATGGCAATCGGCAGGGAGGCGACGGCCCCGGCCAGGATTTCGCGGGCGATCTCCGGGTCGGTGTCGGCCACTGCCAGCGCCCCGACGGACATGCCGAAGTTGCAGACCTGGTTCCAGTTGTTTTCCATCCGGGGGAAGCCGTAACGCTCGCCCCGGTATCCCATGAGGCCCGGCTCCAGCCCCAGGCGGATCAGGGCCTCATGGATGAAGGCGCGGGTGGCGTCGTCCAGGACGCCGAAAAGCCAGTCGTAGCCGATGGCGACCGCAGCGGTCATCTCCGCCGTATCCAGGAAGTGGGACGGGTTCCAGTCCGGGAAAGCGCAAACGGCCCGCAGCTCCCGGAGGGCGGCTTCGGCGTAGCGGGCATCCTCCGTCCAGCGGTAGGCGAAAGCCAGGGTGCTGACCCGGTGCAGGCAGGCCCGGCTGACGGCAAGAAGCCGGAGGCCGTCCGGGATCTCGTGGCGCAGGGCCGGGATGTCCAGCATCCGGTCGGCCTCCTCCAGAACATCCTTCACGTATCGCTGGAGGAGGCTGTCCCGCCTGTGCCGCGTCTTGAGCCGCTTCAGGCGCTCTCCGGTCAGCATAATGCGCGGACGCTCCCGGCGCAGGCCCTCCAGTATCGATTCCCTGTCCCAAGATCCGGCAGGCTTTTCCGCCGCCCGGGCCGCGACCGAGAGACACGTCATCCCCAGCACGGCCAGACAACCTCCGATGAGAGAACAAAGACCGCCCATATTGCCCCTCCTGAAAATGGCGATGGTTGGATGGACGTTTCGACCTGAATAAGGATTTTCCTTGTCGCTGACGCGCCCGGCAGGAATCCCGACGTGCGCCCCGAAAAAAAACGGACAGGCTGACAGGGCGACCTATGGAGGGCGACCCGATGCATCCCGCCCCATAGCGATCCCGATCAGGGTGCCTGTCCCGCCAGGGCGGGGTGCGGGGCTTTGTTCGACCGTTACCTAACCCCCCGGCCCCCTTCCCGAAACGGGCAGGGGGAGTGGATGGGGGGGGCAAGCACCGCACAGTCTATCCCCCTCTCCCCGCTTCGGGGAGAGGGGCCAGGGGAGAGAGGTCACCCAGGCCAGGGGAGAGAGGCAACCCATCCCCCAGGAGCGGAGGATGTTTCACCTGATCTTGACCCCTATGGCCCCCCCCCACCGGTCAGGCCGAAGATTTCATAACAAAGGCTGTTTGCTGTTGGAAGCGAGGAAAACATGACCATGCAGAGGATCACCCTTCACACCGCCCTGGCGCTGGCGGTCATGTCGGCGGGAGCGCAGGCCGAAACGCAGTGGCGCGACGCCACCGAGTTCGATATCGAGGGGCAGGGGTGGAGCGCCGTCGAATCGCCCTACGACCGGCTGCCCGCCGCCGCCAAAGGAAAAGTGCCGGAAAGCGTCTGGTATCTGAGCCAGGATTCGGCGGGGCTGGCCGTCCGGTTCTCGACCGACGCCCCTTCCGTAATGGTGCGCTGGAAGCTGCTGCGCGAATCGCTGGCGATGCCGCACATGCCCGCCACCGGGGTCAGCGGCGTGGATCTCTATAAAAGAGGGCCGGACGGTAAATGGCAGTTCGTGGCGAACGGGCGGCCCGAAAAGTTCCCGGACAACGAGGCATCCTTCGGCCTGGGATCGGCCCCGGCAGGCGGCCACGAGATGCTCCTTTACCTGCCCCTCTACAACGGGGTGCGCCGGGTGGAGATCGGCGTTCCCGAAGGGGCGAAGATCGCCAAAGCGCCGCCCCGGCCCGCCGTCCTCGGAGGCTCCGTCGTCTTCTACGGCACCTCCATCGTGCAGGGCGGATGCGCCTCCCGCCCGGGTCTGGCCCATGTCGCCATCGCCGGGCGACTGCTCGACAGGCCCGCGCTCAACCTGGGCTTTTCCGGCTCGGGCCTGATGGAGCCCGTCGTCTCCGGCTTTCTGGCCCAGCTAGATCCGGCCTGCTATGTGATCGACTGCCTCTGGAATATGGGCAGCCTGCCGGAGGAGGAAGTCGTCTCCCGCATCGGCGCTCTGGTCCGCGCCGTCCGGGCGGCTCACCCGGCGGTCCCGATCCTCTTCGTGGGCCAGTCGCACATCCTGCCCTCGGCGCACCCGACGAAGCTCTCCCAGTGGCAGCGCCGGGCCGTAGAGAAGCTGCGGGCCTCCGGGGTCAGGAGGCTCTTCCTCCTGGACGGCAGCAGGCTGATGGGCGGCGATGCCGAAGGGACGGTGGACGGCTGCCATCCCAACGACCTGGGGATGATGCGCCAGGGTGAGGCCATCGCCCGCACCGTCGCTCGCATCCTGCGCTGAAGCCTTCGAGGCGATATCGCGTGAGCGTAACCGGTTCCGGGCAGGCATAGTACGGCGCTTTCGCCCTGCATCCTGACCAGGCCACCTATCGGGACAGACACGCAGGTAAAAGCCCTGAAAGGCCGAGCGATCATGCAGCCCGTCCCGCCGAGGATCATGATTCGCATGGATCGAGTCCTCCTGAGAGCGGTTCGATCTGCTAACGGCCCGCCGCTCCTCGCCCTCCGCCGCGTGTCTTCTCGCGTGTAGTGAAGCTGGCCGATGGAGAGGTCGTAGTAACCCAAGTTGCTATCTGCCTGAATTGAGGCCGATGCGGGGTAGGAGCGCGATGCATCGCGCCCTAAAAGGCCGTTGGGCGCGATGCATCGCGCCCCTACCGCGGCAAACGGCCCCGGCCCCGGGCTAGGTGGCAACTTGGGTTAGTAGATATTGGCGTTCCAGACCATGGTTTCCGCGGCCTCCTCGTACCAGGCCCCTGCCCCCAGGTGCGCTCCGATGATCGTCATCTCCGGGAATGCGCGGGCGATCCGGTCCAGGCAGGCCGGGCGCATGTAGTTGGAGGAGTCCCGCCAGCGCCTCAGATAGTCGTACCGGCCTTCCGACCGGGCTGTCCCGATCACGATGCCGGTATGAAAGAGGCAGGCCATCCTGGCGCGGGCGGCGGCCTCGTAGATGGGAAAGTATTCGTCGTCATCATAGGGCCGGGCCGGAAAGATGAACTTCAGGCCCCGGAAACCGCGCCCCACCGCATCGAGGGCTTCCCTGAGGCCGTCGTGACGGCCCGGATTGATGTAGCCGAAAGGGATGACGAATTCCGGGAACTTTTCCGCAAGGGCACAGATCTGGGCCAGCGAGATGTGCGACCCGCCCTCCCTCGTCCAGCCGAAGACCACCCCGCGGGCGATCCCCCGATCCTGCCAGATGCGGGCGCTTTCCCCGGCGGCCCGGAGATCGCCGTCGGTATGGACATCGAAGATCGGCATGATTCCTCTTGAATCATCGTTCAGAGGCAGGCCCGCTTCCACGGTGGAGCGGAGGCCGTCCCGAAAGCGAAAGGGCGCGGGTGACACCCGCCAATTTATTTCATGAGATATTATAACACTGTTTTGAAAATTTATCAAGTAGCTTTCCCGTTCAAAACAATATGTTTATAGAAATTATCGTCGAATGACCGGGGATCGTAGGGAGCGGGAAGGGGGCGGGGAGGGAGTGAAGGAAGTGAAGCCGGATTGCATTGTTAGCTCATCGTTTTTCAGCGTTTCGCGGGCCGTACAGGGGTCGACAAGTGAAGCCAGTGAAGTAAGGGTACATTCTTTTGTTTGTGTGTGGGGTGTTTTTTTATTATAGAGAGGGGCGATTTTTTGGAAAAACTGTGCGGTAATAATGGGGTTGTAGCTTCACTTGCTTCACTTTTGGGGAGGAATAGGGAGTGAAAAATATACCGGGAAAATGGTGTGTTCTTGGCAGGAGAAACGGTCAGATTCTCGAATATCTAGCGTTATGGGAGTCAGTGCGATATAGACTGATAGCATGGCGAGTGCCGGAGAGGTGACCGAAGAAGCGCCCCAGGGTGAAGGGGCGAACCTCGTGATTCGCTACCGGCTGCCTCGCTACCGGCTTGCCAGTGAAGATAAGTGAATCTGGAAATGCATCTCACGGTTCGCTCATTTTCAAGGCCGTTTTTGAAATGGGACCCTTGGATCCCTCGGGAAGGGGGTTGTGAGTCGGCTTGTGGCCTTTCCCCGGCCCGTCAAGACCAGCGGTGCCCTTGGGTCATCACGGGATAGGTCTCATCTACGAAGACTCGATTCGCTATAGCGTGAGGGGAGACGGGAATGCCACGCTATAACCCAAGGTGCCCCTCGCCGGGGCTGGTCCCGTTTGCTGCTGTAGGGGCGCGTTGCATCGCGCCCAGCGGCCTGGCAGGGCGTGATGCATCGCGCCCCCTAGCGATCCAGAGAAGGGGAAACATCCTCCGCTCCTGGGGGAGGGGTGACTGCTCTCCCCTAACCCCTCTCCCCGTAACCCACGGGATGCGCCGGAGCGCCTCCGGGGAGAGGGGGAGAGAGGGTGCGGTACTTGACCCCCCCATCTCCTCCCCCTGCCCGTTTCGGGAAGGGGGCGGGGGGGTTAGGTAACCATCTCGCAAAGGCCCGCCCCGGCGGGACAGTCACCCTGATCGGGATCGCTATGGGGCGGGATAAATCACGCCCCTACCCCGCATCGGTCGCCATTCGGGTGGGTAGCAGCTTGGGTTATCGAGGGATTTCCCAACTCTTGTCATCGGCCCCAAAAATGAGCGAAGCATGAGTGCATGTTAGGAAAAATATAGATTCCGACCGCCCCATCCGGGTGACAAAGCGAAAGTTCTAATGCCACGGCATCACCGGCAACCGGATGGCCAATGCCTTTTACGAGGCCGAAGAGGGGGAAATCGTCTCGGCAAATGTTACCCCTGCCCGGCGCTTTTTCCGCAATGGCCGCGAAATGGCTCCGGAAGAACTCTCCATCCAGTATGCCGCTGTACACAATATCGATGTGCAGGGCGCGGAATTCGAGGTGCTGATGCCCAGCAGCAAGCGGCGGACCCTCCGGGGCTATGCCAGCCCCTTATGCGCCCCGGACGGGCAGGTGCGCGTAAGGGGATCCTTCATCGACCTTACGGAACGAGCAACGAGAGCGGGAGATGGAAGCGCGCCAGACGGAGTTCTACAGGCGCACCATCCAGGCCACGACCGAAGGCAAGCTGATGATTATAGACCGGCAAGAGGTTGACGGCCTGCTGGCCGATCCCATCCGCTCATGGTAGGTCACCGACAGGGAAGCTCTGGAAACCATGCGCGACCAGGTTTTGCGACTGGCCCGGGAAGTTCGCCATCATCGATACCGGGGCAGGCATCGCCGAGATGTCCCTGCCGGATGTGGCGCTGACCCGGAACTATTCGACTGCCGGGACACTGGGGATGGGCTACAATCTCATGATCCGGTTTTCGGACAGGGTATATCTTGCCACCGGGCCGGAAGTCACCATCGTCGCCATCGAAATGAAAAACAGCCTGCCCCTTCCGAGCAATGGCAGGCTTGGAACAGTTTTGAGAACACAGGCCGCAAGCGCCTTTGCCTCTTCGGAACCGGATGGATTCCGGCGGTTACTCCACGTTCCCCACGAACTCTCTGGTTTTATCCGCCGCCTCGCTTTCATAAAAATCCACGGCAGGCTTTAGCTCCTCTTTCGTTCTCAGGCGGTCGTATATGAGGTTGCAGGCGATAATGCTGTGGACTGTCTGCCCGGTCGCCTCTTTGAAGGTATGGTTCACCAGAGCGTCCTCGATTTTGCAGTCGAACCGCATATTCAGGGAAGGGTAGTCAGGAGGCCGCCAGGGTGTGTTCTCAACAAGGGTTTTGGTCATATAATCCACATCCCAATCGAGATATTTGGAAAGGGAAACTGCCCGAAGGCTCGCGGGTTTGCGGGGCCTGTGGCGCAGAAGATTGCGGACAGGCGGCACATAGAACTCGGTCTTCAACCGCAGCAGATAATACATCGCGAGGGCCAGGCGGCCTGCCATGCGAGCTTTCTGCGGCCAACCGATCCGACAAAGCCTCTCTTTCATGAAGGCGAATTTCGCTGCCGCCGGCACATGCAGTTCCGCTTCGTAGACATTGTCGCTGTGAAGAGTGGTCGCGATGCCGTAACGCTGCGCGTGCCAGCAGAGCATTGCCGGGATCACGTAGTGGCAGGCCGAACAGACGCCCCAGTAGATTCCCAGATCCTTGAAAGCGCGGGTAGCGGCGCGGACGTATTTCTGATCATAGCGTCCCGCGCTCGAAGCATAGATCAAATCGACCCCCAGAGAAGAGCAAAGCGCCGTAATGTTTCGGGTGGCATGGTCGTGAAAGTGGCCGTGGTCGTAATGAACCACCAGGGGGTTCAATCCTAACTCCGCTTTTGCCACATAGATGACATAAGAACTGTCGAGCCCGCCCGACCCTCCGGTAATGCAATTGTAATCGTCTTTTCGGCTGGCTCGTACCTCTGCGGCTACCTTTTCCAGCGCCTCCCTGTTGGAGGTCACGCGCTTTTTCTTCGCCTGAAGGAAGGTATCGCTGTTGCACAAACTGCACTGTCCGTTCTCCTCGATAGCGATTCCCGGGAATTGCGTGGTCATGAAGCATCGGAGACAGCTTTGAAAGATTTGATCGGGCATGCGGGCCTCCTGAAGAGATGCGTTCGGCCTCTGCGTTTATTTTACAGTGATGGATGTGACCGCCAGCGTCGTTTCGCCCGTGTCCGCGACGGCGGAGATCTGGCAGAGATAGCTGCCTGAAGGGACGCGGCGACCTGCACCGTCGCGCAAGTCCCAGAGCAATGTCTGGGAAGCGGCGGAACGGGCGCGATTTTTCTCCAGCAGGCGCACCGGCTTGCCGGTAAGAGAGAGGATGCGAGCTGTGCTGGTGGCCTCCCGGGAGAGGCTGTAGCGCAGCACTGACTGCCCGCCGCGCCCGGGAGACGAGGCAAGCCCTATTATCAGAAGGGGGCTTTTGGCCTGGGGATCCACTTCGATTGCCAATCGGCGCGTTCCGCCCTGCGGCCCGGAGCGGAAAGTGTAGGCGGCGGTTGTCCGCATAAAGCGGCGCTGGCCGCTGTCCAGGTCTATCAGAGTGAAGCTGTAGCGTGCCGGCACAGAGGCCAGGAAGTCGGGCCAGGCCAGTGTCACCTCCGCGTTCGCAATATCGGTCTGCACCTCGAAGTTCCAGATTGACTTTCCGGCCGGCGATGGGCGCAGGTCGAAAGCGAAGCCGGAGGCCCCCATGGAGCGGCTTTCGCGTTCGGGCCGGATGAATGAAATGTCCACAAAAGGCGGCAGGAGAGGCGGCGACTCAATCAGCACTTCCTGCCCCTTTCCCCGCCCGTCGGGAGCGGCCACTCCGAAGTAATTGCAGGCATCGCGGATGCCCCCGCATGTTGCCACAAGCTGCGCCTGCCACTGCTTTTCCGAAACGGGAGGCTTCTTGTCTTCAGGCGTTTCAGAAAAGCAGTGGCAGGGGTCTGATCCGATAGCCCATAACAGGAACGAACAGGCCAGAAAATAGTGATAAGTACGCATAAAACCCTCCTTCATTCAGGCACATCATAATGCGTGGATTGCTTTCGCCTGGCAATCGATGCAGTCTGCGAGGAGCGCAGCGACGAAGCCATCTCCAGGCTTTCAAATGCCAAGAGCGCTTCGGTTATTTGTGAGTCCGGAGATTGCCGCGTCGCTAACGCTCCTCACAGACTGCATCGATTGCCAGGCGCAATTCCTGTGAGCATCGGTTTCGATGTCCTCGCTGTAAATCCTTCTCTCCCGGCGGCCTCGCCTTGCGGATGCTTTCGATTTTTCCTATCCGCTTGACTACAGCGTGTTGTCATCGGTATACTAATGGAAAGAAAGATGGCCCCTGGCGCGGCACAAGGAAGACGCTCTTTTCATGAAGTATTTCACCCGGTTGGCGGTCTGGCTGGTCTTGTTACCGACGGCGATTCTGGCGGTATTGGCGGCCCGCTATATTCGCATGGAACTGCTGAATGCGGCGACCCATCTGGAGCCGGTCGTGATCTCCCAGCTTGGCATGAACGGGCGCTTCCGCGTCTCGCTCCGCCAGGCCGACGCAAGCCGCCCCGGCCTTCTCGTCCTCGATGACCTGGCCTTGGCCCTGCCCAATCGCCCTGCGGGCGAACCTCCCGTTTTTCAGGCCGAAGGCATCCGGATCGCCTATAATTGGCGGTCACTCCTCGGAGACCTGCAAAATCCCCAGGCGCATGTCACCCGCATCGATATCATTTCCCCCGCCCTGACCGTGATTCGCGACCGGCAGGGGCGCTGGAGCCTGCCGCCCGCTGTCCGGATACAGCCGCGAAAACCTGTCGCCCGGGCCGTTCCTTTCACCGGCGCTGTTTTCGTTTCGAGCGGAACGGCTAGGCTGAGAGACGCCTTTGTCCGCCCGGGCCGGTGGGAGGAACGCAGGTTTGACGATATAGCCGCCCGCTTCGATGCCCGCCACAATCCGGTGTTTTATCTTGCCGCCTCCGCTCAGGGGCAAAAGGGCCTGACATCCTTGAGATTCGACAGCCGCTTCGATGCCCTCCGGCAGAGCCAGTCGGTCGATGTATCGGCTCGCAAGCTGGATATCGCCTTTCTTTTGCCCTATTTGCCGCTGCCCGAAGATCTGAAACTGCGCTCCGGGGTCATCGATGCGGATGTGACCGTTCTCAACGCCTCCGGCAAGGCTGAAGTGCTGGGAGAGGCCCGTATCGACAGCGCGGCGGCGCAATGGAAAGAAATTGCGGCCCGCCGGTGGGCGGGAGATGTTCGCTTCACCGGACAGAGCGCATGGGCGGACATTCAAGGCCAGCTTCAAAGTGAATCTATTGAAGTTCAAGGCGTAATCTTTGACTGGAAGGCCCCACAGGTGGCCCTGAATATCGAGGGCAAAATCCCTGACCCGGAACGCCTCGCCTCGCTTTCTCCCCGGTTGGCCGGATTGCGCCGATACGTCCGCGTCGCTTCGCCGGTCTCGCTTCGGGCACGGATTTCCGGCCCTCTGGCCGATCCATCGGTGACTGGCCTGCTTTCGGCTCAGGCTGTTGACCTGAGGCAGGGCAGATACAGGGCGCAGCTTGGCCGCCTGTCGCTCCAGGCGCGCTATGCTGGGAAAAAGTTGCTCTGCAATCTCTCCACCCGTGCATTTCAGGGAACCGTTCGGATGAACGGGCAGGCGGACCTGTCCGGTTCTTCTCCCTCAGTCGTCCTCACGGCTCGGGCCAACGGGCTGCGGTTGGGCGATTTGCGCCTCCCGTTTCCGATGCGCCTGCAAGGAGCCTCCGATATCGGCCTCAGTCTGGCCTACCGGAACAACCGGCCCGATATGTTGATGGATATCCAGGTTTCACAAGGAAAGTTTCTCAAAACAGCCTTTCAGGACCTGAAAGCCAGCCTGCGGTGGCAGGGAAAGGAACTGATCATCCGGGGAGCCAGGGCGCAGGCGGCGGGCGGATGGCTCGATGCCCGGGGAACCGTTTCCCAGGCGGGCGACATCGATATCGACCTCGATGCCCTGGATGTCGATCTGAAGCGAATGTTCGGCCCTTACGGAAATCTGTCACTGGCCGGAATCGGCTATCTTCATGGGCGGCTCGCTGGCAGCCCGGGAACCGACCCGACCTTAATCGCCGATGTTCAGGTGATGAACGGGCACATGGCGACTATGGCCTTCGATCTGGCTGCCGGGAAGCTGGAAGCGGCGAAGCGCCTGGTCCGGCTGATCGGGGTGCAGGCGGCTAGGTTTCCGGGATCGGCCCGGCTGGATGGCCGGATCGATCTTGAGGGTGGCGCTGTCAAGGGCCTCGCTTTCAGCGGCCATGCCGTCCACCTGCCCCTTTCGGAACTGTTCGCGATGTTCCAGGTGGAGGCCCCGGCGATGGAAGGCATCCTGAGCGGGGATTTCACGGTCGAAGGAACGCCGGGCCATCTGACGGCATCCGGGCCGGTGGCGCTGCGAGAAGGCAAAGTAGCCCAGGTTTACCTGCCTGCCCTGCAAGGCCGATTTCGATGGCAGGATAGGGCGCTGACGCTGGAGGAGATGAGAGGCACCAACAATGGGGAGCATGTCGAACTGGAAGGCCGGTACGATCCGGATTCGGGCTTCGATTTCGCGTTCCGGGCGTCGAACGTTCCTCTGGTAAGGGTTCGCAGCTATCTGGAGCCATACCTGGAGCCGGAAGGGGTAGGGCAGGTGGAGGGCCGGGTGACCGGAGAACCCGACAGGCCCAGAGTGGATATCAGCGTGCGGTCCGAACGTCTGGCGCTGAACGATCACCCCTTCGACCGGGCCGAAGGAACCTTCCGATGGGAGGCCGGGCATCTGGTGATCGAGCGGTTTGCCCTGCTCGAAAATGGGGCGGTCTACGAGGTGTCCCCAGCGGATATCGATCTGGAGAGCCACGAGGCCCGGCTCGAAGGGGCCATTCAGGACGGCAAGGCGTCCACCCTGGTGGCGATGCTGAAGGCCAGCCCTTATATGGATACTGAGGCCGGACTGAAAGTGGTCAAGGCCCTCGGCAGCCTGCCACGCGATACCGAAGGGAAGATCAGCGCCAAATTCGACATGGAGGGCGACCTGACCGACCCCAGGATCACTATCGATCCGATTGAGATGTCGGGCATCCAATCGGGGCCTTATGTGCGGATCGAAAAAGGAAGCGCCGGTATGGAACTGGAAAATGGGGCCTTTCGCATTCGCAATCTCACCCTGAGCCAGGGCGATGCGGTGGTGGAAGCCTCCGGTATTATCGATCCTCAGGGGAGCGTGGCGCTCGATATCGATGCTCACAACCTGGACGCCTCCCTGATCCGGCCTATCATTCCCAAACGCTATCCGGTGGAAGGATTGGCGGAAATCTCCGTCCTGGTCTCCGGGCGCACGCAGACTCCCAATATCGATGCCTCGGTAACGATCACCGATGCCAGCATTCTCGGAGTGCCGTTCGACACGGTGCAGAGCCAGAAGATATCCTGGAGCGGCAACCGGATCGATATCGGCGAGGTCGTCTTTATCCAAAAAACCCGCCAGGCCCGTCTATACGGAACTGCGCCCGTTCCCTGGGCCTCCGAAGCGGAAAAAGAGGCCGTCCCTTACGACCTGCACGCCGAAATCGCCCGGCAGAATCTGGGGTTCCTGGCCGATCTCTATCCCAAAGTGATCGCCAGCGCGGACGGGATGCTCGACACCCGCCTCGATATCACCGGGGCGGGGATGAACCGCAGGGTCAGCGGATGGTTCCGCGTGGCGGACGGCAGAATGCAGCTCGCGCGTCTAGAAACCCCTTTTAAGAACCTTCAGGCCGACCTTGCCTTTGAAGGAACGAGCGTGAAGATCAATCGCCTGACCGGGGAATCCGATGCGGGTGGCATCCGGGTGGACGGCAGGGCCGATTTGAGCGGCCTGCCCAACGCCTGGCTGGACCTGACCGTGTCCTTGAACACCCTCCATCTGGCCGGGCGAAACCTCTTTCCGGCCTACCGGGAGCGATTTTCGGGCAGCCTTTCCACAGACCGACCTCTCACGGTTCAGGGCGACTGGAACCGGCCCCTCGTAGCGGGCGCAGTGACGGTACACGATGCTCGCGCCCTCCTGCCTACACAGGCAATCTCTGCCGCAGGCGGGGGCGAGGGAGGCGAAAGGGGCGGGCCGGTGTTCGACCCGGCCTTCGATCTTCAGGTGGCGGTGGGACGGAACGCCTGGATCCAGAACCCGCGCCTGCGCGCCCTGACCAGCGGCAACATCGCCATCGGGGGGAACCTTCTGGATCCGAGCCTGAGCGGGCATATCGGGCTGGACAGGGGAACCATCTACTTCCCCACAGCCCGATTCAGGCTGACCTCCGGAGATATCGATTTTACCTATAACCCGGAGCGCGGAACCCAGGCTTATCTGACCGCCCAGGCGGAGACGACGATGCGAACCCGGGCCAGCGGGGCCATGGGAGGGGGCCGCACCCAGGAATACCGGATCGCTTTGGCGCTCTCCGGGCCACTGGACAGCCCTCTGAAAATCGAGGCGTCCTCCAATCCTCCCTACCTGAGCGAGCGGCAGATATACGCCATGCTGCTCCACCAGGATCAGGTCGGCGGGATCCTGGGCGGGCAGGAGATGGAAAGGAGATTGGGGGAGGAACTGGGCCAGCTCTTCACCTCCGCCGCCGTGCCGATGCTCTTCGAGCCGGTTGAAAGCTTCCTGACCGAAGCCCTGAGCCTGGAGGAGTTCGCCTTCGAATACGACTGGAAGGAGCCTTTGCAACTGCGGATCAGCAAGCGCCTGGACGACCGGTTTCTGGTAACCTACCTGCGTTCTTTGGGGACGCGCCCCCTCGATCCCCGCTACGAGAAGTATCTCTTCCGCCTGACCTATCAGGTCACGAACCGCTTGCAGCTCAGTTGGGACATAGACGAGCGTTCCAACCAGACCTTCACCCTGGAAGGCGTGCTGCGCTTCTGAGTGAAAATGTCGGGACTGAATGAAACTTTTCGCCGGGCCGGGTTGTCTAAGTGTTGACACGAGCAGGCTTCAGTGGGGCAGGGTGTTGGAGGCCCTTCGGGGCAGCAACGGCCTGCCGCGCCTGCGAACGGCCCGTCCGGCATTCAAAACATCGAGCTTTTCGGCGGCAGAGACAACAGAATGGATATGATCTGCGACAACGAAATCGGCCTGCCCCGCCCCACCCCGGCTGTGGACGAAGACCGCCGGCTGACCTTCGATGAGCTGGTCGCCAAATACGACCGGAAAATCTACAACCTGATTTTCCGGCTGGTGGGGGACCGGGAGGAGGCCGCCGACCTGACCCAGGAAACGTTTGTGAACGCCTACCGGGCCTTTCATCGCTTCCGGGGCGAGGCGCGGGTCTATACCTGGCTCCACCAGATCGCGGTCAACCAGTGTAAGAACCATTTCAAGCTGCGCGCCCGCCAGCGCCGCCACGAGGCCGAATCGCTGGACGCGCCTGTGGAGGAGGACGGCGAGGCGCTGTCCCGGGAGATTCCCGACTGGAGCCACTCCCCGCATCAGGTGGTGGAGCAGAAGGAGCTTCAGGCGCAGATACAGAAAGCAATAGAGTCATTGCCCGAGGAATACCGCGTGGCGGTCGTCCTGCGCGACATCCAGGGCCTCGCCTATCAGGAAATCGCCACGATCATGGACCTTTCCCTGGAGGCTGTCAAATCGCGCATCTTCCGAGGGCGCGAAACGCTGAGGCGAAAGCTCGGGCCTTATATCAAAGGATAAGCCCATTTTCAGGGACGCGGTTTGCCGCGTCCTGACCGACATATCGCGGGCGCAAAGAACCGCGCCGCGGCAAACATGGATCAAGGAGGGAATCGCGTGAGGATAAGGATGCGCCGGTGGCTGTTGTGCTGCTGGATCGCCCTGAACGCCTTGATGATAGCGGGCGCGTTGGCCGCTCAGGAGCAGCCGCCCCAGGCCCCGTCGAAAACGGTGACCGAAGTGATTATTGAGGGGCTGCAAAACATTAACCGGGAAACCGTGATGGGTGTGGTCAGCACCAAAGTGGGCGAGGAACTCGTTTCCGAAAAGGTGCGAAACGATGAGGCGGCCATCAACGCTCTGGGCTATTTCGACAGCGTGGTGTCTCGCACCGAGGAAACGTCGGGAGGGGTGCGGGTGATCTTCACTCTGGTCGAAAAGCCGGTCATCCGGGAGATCGTTCTGACAGGCAACACCGTTTTTCCCACCGATGCGCTTCTCGGCCTGATGCGTACCAAGACCGGCCAGGTGATGAACCCGGAGAATATCTCCCGGGACCTGGACGCCATCGCCAAGCACTACCGGGATAACGAATATGCGGTCATCATTCTGGACCTGCAATTCGAGGACGGCGTTCTGAAGATTCCTCTCACCGAAGTCACCGTCGAATCCGTGGACATCACGGGGCTGAAGCGCACCAGACCTGTCGTTGTCCGCAGGCAGCTCAGAACCAGGCCGGGCGATGTGGTGAACTTCAAGAAGATTCGCGAGGACATCACCCGCCTGGCGAACCTCGATCTCTTCGAAGCCCCTATCGAGCCGACGCTGCCGGAAGGCTCCGATATCGGTAAAGTGAAGCTGGCGATCCCGCTGAAGGAAAAGAAAACCGGCCAGATTTCGCTCGGTTTCGGATACAGTTCCAGAGACCGGCTGGTGGGCCGGGCGGAATATGCGGAAAACAACTTCCGCGGCATGGCGCAGCAGCTTTCCCTGATGTATGAAATCGGCGGCCTTTCCAATCGGAGCAGCTATGAGCTGAGCTTCTACGAGCCGTGGTTGGACAGTCGAAAAACCAGCATGACGGTCAGCCTGTTCGATAAGGTCATTTATCGATTCGCTTCCGGTGTGGTGGTCAATAATAATATCACCGATAACGAGACCCGTTACACCGAGCAGCGCCGGGGAGCCAACCTCTTCTTCTCCCGTCCCATCAACGCCAGCGAGACCACCGACGTCGGCGTCGGCCTGAGGACGGAGGAAGTTCGCACCAACGAGCTGTCGGGATACACCCCGCCGCCCAACTACATCCGGCAAGATGGCCGGATCAATGCCCTGAACTTCCGCTACAACAACGACACCCGCGACTATCGGCTCGATCCGGCCCGCGGTGGTAGAAGCATCTACACCCTGGAGTTCGGCCAGGCAAGCCTCCAGGATCCCTTCGGGCGGATGTCCTTCACCAAGGGCAACATCGATCTGAGGCGCTATTTCAGCCGCGGCAAGCGGGTGCGCTACTCGGATCCCAAGCGGGTCATCGCCACGCGGCTTCTGCTGGGCGGCGCGAGCGGGAAGCTACCCTTCTTCGAGCAGTTCTTTATGGGCGGGGCCGAAAGCCTCCGGGGGTATCAGGAAGACCGCTTCTGGGGCGATAAGGTGATGCTCTTCACCACCGAATATCGCCATCCCTTCGGCGACCGGCTGCAAGGCGTTCTCTTCTTCGACTACGGCGGTGCCTGGGGCGGGCAGTACACCGATCTCAACTCCCAGGGTTCCTTCAAGCAGTCGAAGGATTTCCAGGGCCACAGTGGGGTCGGGCTCGGCATCCGGGTCGCCACCCCCATCGGCCTGATCCGCCTGGACTACGGTATCGGCGACGAAGGCTCCCGTACCCACTTCAGCATCGGCCAGGTCTTTTGAGGGCTTTACGATGGGCGGAACGGAAGCCCATCTGTTATAATAGAACGGCTAAACGGTAGGTGGCTATATCGGCGGATATAGCCTGCGGATTCCGGATTGTGGAAACGGAGACGAGGAGGAAGTATTCAATGTCTAGGGATGCCAGAATCATTCTGATCGGGGCGCTCATTGTCGCATGCCTGTCGGCTCTCGGGGTGCGTGCGGCTGACGATAAAGCAGGTTTCAGTCTGGCGTTTGTGGATGTCCAGAAAGCGTTCAAGGCTTACAAGAAAACGGAGACGATGGAGGTCGATCTCAAGAAATTCGCGGATACCCTCCAGCAGCAGTTCGACCGCAAACTGGCGGGCCGCCTTCTGACCGAGGCGGAGCGCAAGGAACTCGAAACCATCCAGGCGAAGGCGCAGCCGAGCGATGCCGAGAAGAAGCGCATCGACGACTTCACCAACCTGAGCAAGCAGCGGGACACCGAACTGGTGGGACTCCAGAACGCCAACAACCCCAACGACCAGCAGAAAGGCCGCCTGAAGGAGCTTCTCGATCTGAACAACAAGAGCGATGCCGACTTGCAGGCATTTCAGGCCCAGTTGATGCAGCAGTTGGAAGCCAAAAAAGTGGAAATGAGCGCCAAGCTGTCTGATGAAATCCGAGCGACCATCGGCAAGGTCGCCCAGGAAAAAGGCTTTACCGCCGTGGTGGACAAGCAGGCGATTTTTTACGGCGGCGTGGATATCACCGAGGATGTTATCACCAGCCTCAACGCTGCAACGAAGTAGGCGGCTGTGCGGCTTCCTCGCTGCGCTGCTTTTGGCGGCGGGCTGTAGCCGCCCGCCACAGCCTTCCCGACCGCCGCGCAGGGCATGGGCCGATATGTCGCGCTTGGAGCGCATCCACCCCTGGTGGCCGCGCCTTCAGGCGGTGGACCGGCAGATCGCATCGCTCCGGCAGGCGGGGGACGCCTCTGCGCCTGTCCGTCCCGCTGCGGTGAAGCCGATGCGGATTTCCCTGCCGGAGCGCACCTCTAAGCGTTATGTCAGGGAACGGGACGCCCTCCAGGATAGGGCCAGACGCTCTGCCGAGAGGCTGGAGCGCAAAGTCGCGGAGCAAATTCAGGAACGCCTCCAGGTAAGGGAATCGGAGATCACCGCCCCCGCCCAGCGGCGGCTTCAGGAGGATTTGCGGCAGTTGCAGGAAGAGATGGCCCGGCAGGAACAGGCGGCGCGGATGGACTACCTGGAGAAGACTCGCCGCCTCCGGCTCCGGCTGGTCGCCCTCAAATCGACCCAGGAAAGCGCCCTTGTGCTGCCCAGAGACGTGATCAAGATGCGTCAGGATCTGGAGGCGGCATTGAAGGAAGAGCAAGACCGTCTGGCCTCGGCGCTGGAGGAGACCCGGGCCAGGGCCAAAAGTCGGGAAGAGGCGTTCCGGCAGGAGGCCCAGGAGCGCATCCGGACAGCGGTTCAGACCGCCCAGCAGCGGCTTTTGTCCGATCTTGCGCTGACCAACGGCGGCATCCGGCCCCAGGAAGCCTTTTCCGAGCCGTTTCTTCTTCCACCGCTTGCCGCGGCGACTTCGCCTGTCGTCTCAGGAACGGCTCCGCCTCGAACGGCCCGTATCGCCGGGGCGCAGCGGGCGGCAGCGCAGGCATTGACAGCGCAACGGGTCAGGCTGCGGCAGAGCATCCGGGAGGATATCCGGCTCGGGCTCAAGAGCGCCTCGCTCGATGAGAACCTGGACATTCGAACAGGCGGCCCGCGCCTTCCCTCCGAACCGGACGTGACGGCGCTGGTCGCTTCCTACCTGAAGCGCGATCTGCCGGAAGAAGGCGCATAACGGATGGTGACAACATAATGGAAATGACCATACTCAGTGTGGCGGAACACATCGGAGCTGCTGTCGAGGGGGATCCCTCGGTCGAAATTACTGGGGTCGCGAGCATCGAGGAAGCGATTCCCGGCGATCTGGTCTTTGCGGAAACGGAACGGCTTTTCAGGGCGGCGGAGGAAAGCCAGGCAACCGCCATCATCGCCCCTGTCGGCCTGGGGGTTAGCCGGAAGCCGGTATTGCGCGTTCATCGGCCCCGCTATGCCTTCGCCCGCGCCCTGGAACTGTTCGCCCCGGAGCAGTCGGTCAAGGTCGGGGTGCATCCGACCGCCGTTCTGGGGGAGAGTGCGCGGCTGGGGCACAGCGTCGCGATCCAGCCCTACTGCGTGATCGGCAAGAATGTGCGAATCGGCAACCGGGTGGTGATCTATCCCTTCGTTTATATCGGCAACGATGTCACCATCGGGGACGATACCATCATTTATCCCAATACGGCCATTCACGACCGGACAGAAATAGGTCACCGGGTGGTCATTAACAGCGGGTGCGTCATCGGAGCGGACGGGTTCGGCTTTTTGATCCACGAAGGCCGCCACTACAAGATTCCGCAGATCGGCAACGTTTCCATCGGGGACGATGTGGAAATCGGAGCGAACGCCACCATCGACCGGGCCCGGACCGGAACCACCCGCATCCACCGCGGCACCAAGATCGATAATTTGGTGCAGATCGCCCATAATGTCGAGATCGGAGAGGACTGCATTATCGTCGCTCAGGTGGGCATCTCCGGCAGCGTCGAGGTGGGAGACCGGGTGATCCTGGCCGGTCAGGCCGGCATCAAGGACAATATCGCTATCGGCAGCGATTCGATGGTGGGTGCCCAGGCCGGGGTGATCGGGGATGTGCCCCCGAATTCGGTTGTATCGGGCTACCCGGCTCGCCCACATAAAGACCAGATGCGCGTTCACGCCTCCCTCCATCGCCTCCCGGAGATAGTGAAAACCTTCCCGGAGATTGCCGTTGCCATACAGCGCCTGACGGAGCGAATCGAGGAACTGGAACAGCGGCTGGACGGTTCCGGGCAATGAAGAATGTCTGCCAGCGCACCCTTGCGGCTCCGCTGACCATGGAAGGGATCGGGCTGCACAGCGGGGAACCGGCGGCGGTGGCGCTGCTCCCCGCAGAGGCGGATACCGGGCTGGTGATAGAAGCCGGCGGAGCGCGCTTTCCCGCCCGCGCCCGGTTCGTTTCCCAGACCGCCCGATGCACCTGTCTGCGCTTCGGCGATATCGAGCTTCAGACGGTGGAGCATCTCCTGTCCGCACTGTGCGGATTGAATATCGATAACTGCGTCATCCGGTGGGAAAAGGGGCGCGAAGCGCCCGCTCTCGACGGCAGCGCAGCGCCGATAGTCCGGGCCGTCCTGGAGGCAGGGGTTGCCGACCAGGCTCAAAGCGCCCGGATTTTTGCTGTCCGGGAGCCGCTCTGGATCGAGGAAAAAGGAAGCCAGATTCTCCTCCTCCCGCACGAAGGGTTGCGGCTGACCTGCGCCGTTCGCTTCGACCATCCTCTGATCGGCGAGCAGGCCATCGATCTGGAAGTCGATATGGATTCTTACGCCCGCGGCATTGCCCCGGCCCGCACCTTCGGCCTGGCGTCGGAGGTGGAGGCATTGAAGGCCGCCGGGCTGGCCCTCGGGGGCGGCCCGGAAAACGCCCTGGTCATTTTCGAGGATGGCTTCTCATCGCCGCCGCGTTTTGTCGATGAGTGCGCCCGGCACAAGGCGCTGGATATCCTGGGAGATCTGTCGCTGTGCGGGTGTCGGCTTCAGGGGCATATGGTCGCCCTGAGGCCCGGCCACCGGATCAATACCGCGATGGCGCGCCGGCTGGAGTTGATCGCCGGCGGCTGCCCCCGATAAAAGGAGGTTCGCTCATGTATGATATCGAGCAGATTCGTGACATCCTGCCCCATCGGTATCCGTTCCTGCTGGTAGACCGCATCCTGGAACTGGAGCCGGAGCACAGGGCGGTGGGCCTGAAAAACGTCACCATCAACGAAGCTTTCTTTCAGGGCCACTTTCCCGGTCACGCGATCATGCCCGGTGTTCTGGTGCTTGAAGCGATGGCTCAGGTGGGGGGAGTGCTGCTCCTTTCGGATGAGGCGAATCGCGGCAAGCTGGTTTATCTCGCGGCAATGGATAAGGTTCGCCTCCGTAAGCCCGTGGTTCCGGGCGATACGCTGATCACGGTGGTCGACGTCCTGAAAAACCGGGGGCGCACCGGCAAAATCAGAACAGTAGGCCGCGTCAACGATCAGGTCGTTGCGGAAGCCGAGTTGGTGTTTGTCCAGATGGACCCGGACCAGAGGCCCGGCGTACCGACCGCCGGCGGCGATGCCGAAGAGAACGCCTAGGAGACGCACTGTGAAGATTCATCCGACTGCTATCATCCACCCGTCCGCCGAGTTCGGAGAAGAGGTCGAGATCGGTCCCTACTGCGTTATCGGGGAGGAGGTGCGTATCGGGGCGCGAACATGCCTCCATCCCCACGTGGTTCTCCAGAAATGGACGAATATCGGGGCCGACTGTATGATCCACTCCGGAGCCGTTCTGGGAGAGCCTCCCCAAGATCACAAATACAAAGGCGAAAAAAGCTTCCTCAACATCGGGGAGCGCAACCATATCCGCGAGTTCGTCACCATCCACCGGGCCGCTGGGGAAGGGGCCGCCACGACCATCGGCAACGACAACCTGATCATGGCCTACTCCCACATCGGGCACAACTGCCAGATCGGCGACAATATCACCATGGCGAACATGGTCGGCGTTTCGGGCCATGTCATGATCGAAGACAAGGTGGTGTTCGGCGGCATCGTGGGAGTGCATCAATATGTGAAGATCGGGCGCATCGCCATGATCGGGGGATATTCCAAAGTGGTGCAGGATGTGCCGCCTTTCATGATGGCCGATGGCCGTCCCACCAAAGTCTACGGCCTGAATATCATCGGCCTGCGGCGGAACGGGGTGGCTCCTCACGCCCGGGACGGCCTCAAGCAAGCCTACAAGCTGCTTTACCGCTCCGATTTGAATATTTCGCAGGCTCTCGAACTGATCGAACAGGAAGTCGAACCCGGCCTGGAGCGCGATTATCTCCTCCGGTTCATGCAGAATATCAAGTTCGGCTTCGGGGGCCGCCAGAACGAACAGCCAAAGCGATGAACGGCCCACGCCTGGGGATCGTGGCCGGGGAAGCCTCCGGCGACCTGCACGGGGCCGCCCTGGTCGCCGAACTCAAGCGGCAGCGGCCTGACCTCCGCTTTATCGGCATCGGTGGCAGGCGGCTCCGCGAGGCGGGCGTGGACATCCGGTTCGACAGCACGGGCTGGGGGGCTATCGGCATCGTCGAATCGCTCCGGCTCATTCCCGGACTCCTCCGCATCTTCGCCCGCTGGAAGCGCGTCCTGCGAGCCGAGAAACCAGCGGGCCTCATCCTGATCGATTTCGGAGCCTTCAATATCCGGGTGGCCCGCTTCGCCCGCGAGGAGGGCCTGCGCGTCTTTTATTACTTCCCCCCGGGTTCCTGGCGTCGCCAGCCGGGCCGCCTGGAGGAACTGGCCGCCCTGACCGATATCGTGGTGACGCCTTTTCCCTGGCATGCCCGGCATTTGAAAGAGGCCGGGGCCAACGCCCACTTTTTCGGCCATCCCGCCCTCGATGTGATCCGCCCCGCCTCCAAGGAGGACTTCTGTCGGGAAACCGGCCTCAATCGGTCGCACCCTATCGTCGCTCTCCTGCCCGGCAGCCGCATAGCCGAGGTGTCCCATACTCTGGAGGTTATGCTCCGGGCCGCCGCTCTCATCGGGCGGCAGATACCGGGCGTTCAATATCTGGTTCCGGCTTCTTCTCACCTGGCCCTGACAAAGCTTCGGCGGCAGGCGGACGCCTGGAACCGGAGGGAGGCATCTCCCATTCATATAGTGGAAGGCCGTGCCCACGACTGCCTGAACGCCGCCGGCCTGGCGATCATCGTTTCAGGAACCGCCACCCTGGAGGCGGCTGTTCTGAACACGCCGATGATCATCATATACCGCGGCTCGTGGCTGATGGAACTGGAATATAAAATCCGGAAGCCGAAATTCGATCACGTCGGGATGCCGAATATACTGGCTGATCAAAGAATATGCCCGGAACTTATACAGCACGAGGCCACCCCGGAGCGCATTGCCGAACTCGCGGTCGAATTGCTCGGCGATCCGACCCGGGCGCAGGCCGCCCTCAAGGATGCCGTGGCCTGCCTGGGCGGACCGGGGGCGGTTGAAAAAACGGCCCGTCTGCTCGTTCAGGAATGGCTGATATAAAAGCTCTATGAATAAGGATGTCTCCGTTATAACCCGGAAGGACGCGACCCAGCGGCGGCTGCTGGCCTATATCTGGCAGTTTCGCCTCTGGATATGCCTGGGCCTAGCTTCGGCCCTCTGCGCCTCTTTGGTCACCCTTTCTATCGCGAAGATGCTCCAACTGGCGGTCAAGGCGGTGGTCGAGGGGAATATCTCCGTCCTCAACTGGATCGTGCCGCTTTTTCTGGTGGTCGTCTCCTGTAACTGGGTCTTTACCTTCGGCCAATCCTACTGCATCGCGGCGGCGGCCCAGAAGGTAGGGATGCGCCTCCGAAACGATCTCTACGCCCACATGCAGAAACAGGCCCTCAGCTTTTTCGAGAGGTATAAAACCGGCGCTCTTATGGCCCGTATCACCAATGATGTCCTTTACGTCCAGAACGGGATCAGCGCGGTGGTGGATGTGGTGGACGCCCCGTTCCGCATCACCGGATCCCTGATCGTCCTGACGCTGATTAATCCCCGCCTGACCCTGCTTTCCGCTCTGGTGCTGCCCTTTATCGGCTTCTTTATCACCCATGTGGGGCGCAAAGTGCGGACGATTGCGGAGCGAACTCAGAGCCGGTTCGCCGATGTGATGGGCATCATGGAGGAGAGGCTGTCCGGAATCCGCATGGTCAAAGCGTTCGGGATGGAAGCCCAGGAGATAGAACGCTTCTATCAGGCCAACGCCGCCACGGTCAGGGAAGCTTTGAGAGGCGTCCGCCGCGCAGCCAGCCTGTATCCCACCATCGAAATCATCGGCTCCATCGGGGTGGCGGTCGTGCTTTGGGTCGGAGGGTATGAAATCGCCGCCAAGCGCCTGACCGCCGATAGCCTGTTGCAATTCGTGTTTCTCCTGAATGTGGTTGCACTTGCGCTCAAGAAGGTCGGCAGCCTCAACGTCCGCCGCCAGGAAGTGCTGGCCGGGGCAAGACGCGTGTTCGATATTCTAAATCAGGAAATCGAAATCCGGGACGCTCCCGATGCGGTCGCTCCCGCCACATGGAGCGGGCGGGTCGAATTCCAGAATGTGTCCTTTGCCTATAATCCTGACCGCCCGGTGCTGGATGACGTCTCGTTTACCATCGAGCCTGGGCAGGTGGTGGCCCTGGTCGGCCCGAGCGGTGCCGGGAAAAGCACGGTCGCCAACCTTCTGCCGCGCTTCTATGAGGCTACCTCCGGCACCATCGAGATCGATGGCACCGATATCCGGCAGATAAAGCAGAATGCGCTCAGGGAACACATCGGCATCGTGCCACAAGAGACGATCCTTTTCTCAGGCTCGATTCGAGAAAATATCACTTACGGCAGCGCAGGCGCTTCCGAAGAGGCGATCCAGGCCACAGCCAGAGCCGCCCATGCTGACGAGTTTATTCAGGATTTGCCCGAAAAGTATGATACCCTGGTCGGAGAACGCGCCACCAAGCTTTCGGTGGGCCAGAAACAGCGCGTTTCCATCGCCCGCGCGCTCTTGAAAGATCCTAAAATCTTGATTCTCGATGAGGCTACCTCTTCCCTGGACGCCGAATCGGAATCGCTGGTGCAGGAAGCTCTGGATATCCTGATGAGCAGCCGGACCACTCTGGTGATCGCGCACCGGCTGGCGACCATCCGGAATGCCGATCTGATTCTGGTGCTGGATCAGGGCCGGATCGTTGAGCGCGGCACGCACCAGGAACTGCGGCAGTTGGGCGGCCTCTATGCCCGCCTGTGCGAAATGCAGTTCGAAGAAGGAGACCCTATACCCCTGATGGCTCTGGAGGATTAGCGTGGCGGGGTGCTGGGACGAATGGAAACTGAACGCCTCCGTCTGGGGTATGTGGGCCTATTCTATCCTTCTCGCCCGAACATGCCGCCTTCACACATCGGGACTGGAATCTGTGGAGGAGATCATGCGTACCAGAAGCGGAGGGGTCATGATCGCATGGCATGGGCGGATGCTTCTGCCCATCCTTCATTTTCGCCACCAGGGGATGTACACTATCGCCTCCCTGTCCCGGGACGGCGAGTATCCCACCCGTATCTTGAAGCGGTTCGGCTGGCATGTGATCCGGGGTTCCACCGGGCGCGGTGGCGCGAAGGCGGCCATCACAGCCGCCCGGAAAATCAAGGAAGGAGAAATGCTCGCCTTCACGCCGGACGGCCCCCGCGGGCCTGCCGGCAAATTGCAGCCCGGAACCCTCTTCTTCGCCCAGAACAGTCAGCGCCCCATTATTCCGCTCGGAGCCAGCGCCTACCCTCGCAGGCTCCTCCCTACCTGGGACAGCTATCTCGTCCCGCTTCCCTTTTCACGGTCCGCCATCGTTGCGGGCGAGCCGGTCTTCGTACCCGGCAGCGCCGATGAAGAGGAACTCTCCGGCATCGCCTCCCGGATCGAATCTGCACTGAATTCTCTCCAGGCGCAGGCAGAAGCGATAGTTCATCCCTCCCAGCGCATCTTGGGCGGCAGCCTGAAATAATGCTTTCTGATGGAAACATAAATATTGATGGCAACCTCAATACCACACCGCCTGGCCTACTTCCTTTATAATGCCGTTCTGATTTTCTGTGCTCCGCTGCTTCTGGTTTACCTGGTCGGGCGGCTGGCGAAGGGAAAATCCAGGGAAGGGCTGAGGGAGCGGCTGGGCCGGATGGACCCGCTGGAGAAAGCGGAAAAGCGCGTCTGGATCCATGCGGTGTCGGTAGGGGAAGTCAATGCCGCTCGCCCGGTAGTAGCGGCGATCAAGAAACTCTCTCCGCATACCCGAATCGTCTTTTCCACCATCACCCCGACCGGACAGGCGCTTGCCCGCAAAGCCGTCCCGGAAGCGGAGCGGTTTCTCTATTTCCCCTTCGATCTGCCGTGGGCCGTGCGGCGATCCCTGGATGCGGTGCGGCCCGATCTTTTCATCTTTTTTGAAACGGAATTGTGGCCCAACTTCTTGCATCACACATATAGCAGGGGCATTCCGGCCCTGATGGTCAATGGGCGGCTTTCGGACAAGGGCTATCGGCGCAGCCTCCGGGCCGCTCCTCTCTTCCGATGGATGCTCGCCTACGTGACGCGCTGCCTCATGCAGTCGGATGTGGATGCGGAACGGATCCGATCTCTGGGAGCCGCCCCGGAAAAGGTGCGCGTTTATGGCAACACGAAATTCGATCAGGAGTTCGCCTCCCTGACCGCAGGTGAAAAAGAAACCTATCGCTCCCTGTTCGGATGGGACCCGGGCCACCCGGTCTTGATCGCAGGCAGCACCCACCCCGGCGAAGAGGAAGCCGTTCTGGACGCCTACCGTCATCTTCTGGGTAAGCTGCCGTCGCTTCGCCTGCTGGTCGCGCCCCGCCATATCGAACGGACCGAAGAGATCGAAGCTATTGTTCAGGGCAAAGGCTTTACCGCGGCACGCCGCACCCTCGTTTCTTCTGAAAAGCCTGCGACAGAGGGATCGGTGATCTTGCTGGATACCATCGGCGAACTGGCCCGGGTATACGGGCTGAGTACAGTGGCTTTCGTAGGGGGAAGTCTGGCTCCCATCGGAGGTCACGACATTTTGCAGCCGCTCGCCTTCGGGGTTCCGCCCGTTTTCGGCCCGTATATGCAGAATTTTCGGGATATTTCCGCTCTGGCGCTTCAGGCCGGGGTGGGATTTCAGGTGGATTCTGCCGCGGAATTATCCGACACGCTTTTGGGGCTTCTGCAAGACGAGCGCCTGCGGGCTTCGGTGGCGAAGCGGGTGGCGCAGTTGATCGAGGCCAACCGCGGCGCGGCGCGGCGTTACGCCGAGGCGGCTCTGTCGCTTCTGGGGCAGGCCCGATGACCCGGCTCGAAGCATACCTGATGCAAGCCGTTTTCGGAGGCCGCTCCGATGTGACGGCCCGCCTGGTCAGGGCCGGGCTTGCCGTATTGTCGATGATCTATAGCGCACTTCTTAAAGGATACCTGGGCCTTGTCAGGAACGGCATCCTTCCCCGGACGCGCCTTCCCGTTCCGGTGATCAGCGTGGGCAATATCACTCTCGGCGGAACCGGCAAGACGACCTCTGTTCGCTATCTGGCGGAGTTCTTCCAAGAGCGGGGCTTCCGTGTAGGGGTGCTGAGCCACGGCTATCAGCCGCACCGGAAGAAAAGCGAGGTGGGCGTTGTTTCGGATGGCGAACGCATTCTGATGGATGCCGCGCGCTCTGGCGACGAACCTCACATGCTGGCGAAAATGCTGCCGGGAACAGCGGTCCTCATCGGCAGGCGGCGCAACGAAAGCGGACGGGCGGCGGTTGAGGAACTGGGCTGCAATCTCGTGCTGGTGGATGACGGATTCCAGTATTGGCGGCTTGATAAGGACCTGGAAATCGTGCTGATCGATGCCACGGATCCTTTCAGCAACGGCTGGCCGATTCCCAGAGGACTGCTTCGCGAACCGCTTTCTCACCTGTCCCGCGCGAGTTCGTTTATGATTACCAATATCGAATATGTTTCCGAGGAAAAATTATACCAAATCCGCGAATTTCTTTACAGGCGTTTTCCGGCCAAACCCCTGGCGGAATCCCGGCGAATTGCCAGAAGGCTTCGCAATCTGAAAACAGGCGAAACGGAATCAATTGCCTACCTTGACGGCAAAGGGATTGGGGCGCTTTCGACCCTCGGCAACCATCTCCCTTTTGAATCGAGCCTTCAACGGTTGGGGGCGAAGATAACGCCGTTCCGCTATTCCGACCACCACCGCTACAGCGAGGCGGAATTTGCTGAAATTCTGGGAAAAGCATTCGAAGGGGGCCTGGAAGCCATCGTGACCACCGAAAAAGACGCGGTCAAGATAGAGCCGGACTGGCTGGGCAGCCTTCCGGTAATGGCCCTGGATGCATCCCTGCACATTGTGAAAGGGCAGAGAGAACTGGAGAAAATGCTGAGGGAAGCGATCATTTGATGAAGAAAACGCGCTGGCAAAAAAAACTCGAACTGTGGGCAGGCCACAAGGCGCTGCTAGTGCTACTGAAGTGGTCGGGCCGCGCCTCCTTCGACCGTATCGACAGGGCTTCCCGCTTCCTGGGAGGAATGGTCTACCGCCTGTCGAAGCGGTACCGCGTCATCGTCGAACGCGGCCTCACCCTGAGCTTCCCCGAAAAATCTCCTGTCGAAATCGAGCGGATCGCGAGAGACACCTATGCGGGCTTTCTCAAGATGATACTCGAAACGCTGAAGACCATTCATATGGACGACCGGGAAATCTGCCAGAGGATCGCTCTGGAAGGCAGCCGCTATATCGACGAGGCGCTGGCAAAGGGGAAAGGGGTTATTCTGGTGACGGCCCATTTCGGCAACTGGGAAATGGCGGCCCGCCGCCTGGTGATCGCCGGATACAGAATAAATGTGGTCGTACGGGAGGCCGATTATGGCCCTACCACCGATCTGATGACTCAGCTGAGGGAATCGTCTGGATATCAGGTGATCATGAGAGGCCAGGCCATCCGGGAAGGGCTGCGCTGCCTGAAGCGAAACGAATGCCTGGGCATCCTGCCCGATCAGAACCAGACCAAAAGCAATCTCTTCGTCAACTTCCTGGGCCGGCCCGCGAGCGCCGCGGAAGGGCCTGCGCTCCTGGCTGCCCGCACCGGAGCCGCCCTCCTGCCGACCTTTTCCTACCGCCAGCCGGACAACCGCTACAAAGCCGTCGTCTATCCGCCTGTCATCGCGGAAGCGACCGACAATGACCGGGACATGGTGTACGAATTGACGGCCCGCATCAGTCATATCATAGAGGAGCAGGTCAGGCAATATCCCGCGCACTGGCTCTGGCTCCACGACCGATGGGCGACCCCGCCGCCGCCCGATGGAGTGATACTGCCATGAAAGAACATATCGAGGCATCGCTGAACGAATCGATCCGGGTGCGCCGGCTGCTCCTGGAAAATCAACTGGAGGAGATCGAGCGTTTCGTCCGGATGATCATCGAAACATACCGGCAGGGAGGCAAGGTGATCTTTATGGGCAACGGCGGGAGCGCCGCAGACGCCCAGCACCTTTCGGGAGAACTGGTCGGGCGCTTCCATTCAAACCGCAAGGCGCTGCCCTCCCTGTCGCTCTCCACCGACACCTCCATTTTGACCTGCATCGGGAACGATTACGGCTTCGAGTCCCTTTTTTCCCGGCAGATCGAAGCCTGGGGCGCTCCCGGGGATCTGGTTGTCGGCATCACCACCAGCGGCAACTCTCCGAACGTGCTGGAAGGCATTCGCAAGGCGAAGGCAATGGGTATCGCCACCGTCGGCCTGACAGGGGGGACGGGCGGCAAACTGGCAAGCGCAGCCGATTTCTGTCTCATCATGCCCTCCGCCGACACCGCCCGCATCCAGGAATTGCATATCACCCTGGGGCACATCGCATGCGAACTGCTGGATGAGGAGTTGTTCGGGGTCTAAG
>JADLDR010000043.1 GCA_020846535.1 Armatimonadota bacterium
CTCTCTCCCCTAACCCCTCTCCCCGAAGCGGGGAGAGGGGGACAGAGGGTGCGGTGCTTGATGGATCATCTCTCCCCCTGCCCGTTTCGGGAAGGGGGCCGGGGGGTTAGGGAACGGTCTCCCCAAGTCCCGCACCCCGCCCCGGCGGGACAGTCACCCTGATCGGGATAGCTATGGGGCGTGATTTATCACGCCCTGCCGGCCGCAGGGCGCGATTCATCGCGCCCCTACCGCGGGAAACGGCACCGGGCGAGGTGGCAACTTGAGTTAAAGATAAGAGCATAAGCAGCATCGCCGGGCATTGGAAATATCCGGCCATCTTGCCCCTGTGCCGTAAAGCCGCCGTGCAAAGCCATGGTTGCACAATCGCTATAAATATGGTATGGTATCTGAGAACAAGCGGCCTTGTATTGGCGCAGTTCATGATTGTCCGGGAGAAGAAATGAGTGGTTTGTCCGGATGCTACCTGCTGGTGGCATGTCTGGAAAAGCGGGAGCGGCTGGTGGTGGGCCGCCTCGGAACCTTCGACTTCCCGGCAGGCCATTATGTCTACACCGGCAGCGCGATGGGCGGGATGGAGGCCCGGATCGCCCGACACCTCCGCCCTGAAAAGCGCCTCCGGTGGCATATCGACTATCTGCTGGAGGTCGCCCCCGTGCGGAGGGTCTTTCGCTTCCCGACGGCGAAGCGAATGGAATGCGCCCTGTTCGGGCAGGTGGCGTCTCTGCCCGGCGCGGACATTCCGGTTCCCCGCTTCGGAAGCGGCGACTGCCGCTGCCCGGCCCATCTCGTCCGTTTCGGAGAGGCTCCTGAAGCCGAAATCGAGCGATTTTGCCGTATTTTGTGAGTAATGTCCAAAAACCAGTAATTTCACTAGTGGCAGACCTTGACAAACGGGCGCTCTTCCGTTAAAATGGTGTCAATCGAGCGCACAGGAGCCTGACAGTCGAAGTGGCTCGACCCCATTTCTTGCTTGACGCCCTTGCCGGAAATGGATTTATCGTTGTTAAGTGAAGGAGAGGTAAAGTGAAAGAAACGTTCACGACCATGCTGGCAGACCTTTGGAGCGATGAGGACGGCGCTTCTATCGTCGAATACGTTCTGTTGATCGCTCTGATCGCGGTCGTCTGTATTGCGGCGATCCAGATCCTCGGCACTTCCGCCAAAAACAAATTGGAAGAAGTCGGGAACCAGATCAACACTACCTAGTAATCAGGCCCTCGAAGAACTTCACCGACATATCGTGAGGAGGCATGGTATGCTCAACATGCTGATTCAAAAGGCGAGATGTCTTTATAGAGACGAAGAGGGGGCCTCTATAGTAGAATATGTCCTTTTGATTGCATTGATCGCGATTGTTTGCATAGCCACAATTCAAATTGTGGGCACAAGAGCCAGCGCCAAAATAACGGAGGTCGGAGGAGCCATCGATAACGTTCCTCCGACGCAGTAGACACAGCAGGCGCATGGTTCTGAGTGAAGGGCTGTTCGCTTGCCTCAGCCCTCTTTTTCTACGGAATTGCCGTAAAATATAATGATGAGGCGAAATTGGGTGCCAAGCCAGGAGGGACAAAGATGAAAAGCCTCATGAATGCGCTGATTGCCGACCAGGAAGGTGGCACTCTCGTAGAGTATATCCTGCTGATTTCGCTGGTGGCGCTGGTGTGCGTTGCAGGCATCACCCTGATCAGCACCAACCTGAAGTCCAAACTGGAGACCGTCAGCAACACCCTGAACTGATTCGTCCGGCTCCCGCCCGTCGAGAGAAGCGATGTTGGAATGTCGAATTGGTCGTATTTAATCGATATCGTCCTGCTGGCGGCGCTTTTGACGGCGGTTTATACGGACATTCGCTGGAAGAAAATCTATAACAAGCTGACCTTCCCCGCTGCTGCGGCAGGCCTCCTGCTGAACGGGCTGCAAAGCGGCTGGATGGGTGTCTGTTTCAGCGCCAAGGGGTTCGCTGTCGCCTTCGGGGTGATGCTGACCCTGGCGCTGCTGACCGGAGGCGGCATCGGGGGAGGGGATATCAAGCTGATGGCGGCCGTCGGTGCGTTGCGCGGGTCGCCGTTCGTGTTCTGGGCGATGCTCTATACGGCAGTCGTGGGTGGGCTGATCGCCGTAGTCTATCTGCTTTTCAAGGGCCTGCTCAAGCATACGCTGCAAAATATCGCGGTCACCCTCTTCCAGAAGTCGATGGGAGCCTCGTCGGATATGGCCGCTGCGTCTAAAGGGGGCCGCCTCTCCTACGCTCTGGCGATTGCCCTGGGAACCCTGGGGGCCGTCTGCCGCCTCGGATTGTAAAAACGCCTTCGTTTTTCTTCGTATTTAGAACTATTTCCCCTCCGCCTTCGTCTAAGATTTGGTATATTTTCTTCAGAGAGGGTTTGATCTGATGGCATCCCTGTTTCCGGAACGCATCAGGAATAGCCGCGGGGCGGCTCTAGTCGAATTCGCCCTGGTGATGGGGCTGCTGATCTTCCTGCTGATGGGGGCTGTCGAGTTCTCACTGATCATGAAAGATTATCTTGCGGTCGGGGAGGCGGCGGCGCAGGGTGCCCTGGTGGCGTCCCGGGGGGAATCCTACAGCACCGTGTACCAGGCCGCCGTGACCGCACTGCCCGCCAGGACGCCCTACGATGAGGTCAAGGTGACCTACGGCCCGTCGACAGGCAAGGAAACCCTTTGGCCCAACACCGCCTCCCAGAACCCGGCCGGCACCGGGGACAAAATGGTTGTTTCCGTCACCTTTTATCACAAATTGGTGACCGGCATGTTCGATTGGTTGGGGGAAGACGGCTATATGCAACTCCGGCAGGAAGGGGTAAACATGCGCTCCGCCACCGTACTCCCGGAAGGCGGCTCGTGATGCCTGGAAAATTCATGCCCCGGCTGCATAACGACCGGGGGGCGACCCTGATTTTCGCCCTGTTCGCCATCGTCACTCTGACCATGCTGGCCGGGATGGCTATCGACAGCGGGCAGATGTATGTCGCCCGCCGCCACGCGCAGCGCGTTTGCGACGCGGCGGCGCTGGCCGGGGCGGAGTCCCTTCTGAAATCCTACGGCACGAGCGCCACGCCCGATGAGGCCCGCACCCTCGCCTCCCAGGAAGCCGCCGCCCTCATAGGCTTGAAAAACGGCCTCCAGCCGGCCTGGCAGGTACAGCGATTGAGTACCTCTTCCCCCTATGCCTTTTTCGGCTCGGAAGATATGGCCGCCCCGAATCTGCGCTCCGACCCCGACGACAGCAGCCGCGTTCTCTACGACCGATTCAACGGCTCCTCCGTGGCCGTTCCGAAAGAAAATCCGCCCTCCGCCGTAGAGGTGCAGGGCCGCGTCCGGGTGAATTATTCCCTCTCCCGGGTGATGGGCTTTCGCTCGATGTGGGTCCCTGCCCGATCCATCGCGGTCACCGGGGCCGTCCATTCGATGGATTTATCCCGCCGCCGCTTCCTGCCCTGGGGCGTTTCCGAATCCGCCTTCGGCGATCTCTGGGACGCGCGCTTCAATGCCAACAGCAATATCGCGCGCCCCAACGATATCGCGACCTTCTATGTCGGCGGCGGAGGGGTCAACACTTTCACGCCTCTATGGGCTTCGGATGACAGCGATTACAAGCAGCTCCTGGTGTCGGGCCGCAGCAGCGGCTCCATTACTGCCGGGGACACCCTGCCTGGGGCCGCCCCGAGCCCTCCCAGACAATTGCAGCTATCCACCTGGCACGCGCTGGAGGCGAGGGTCAACGGCTATCTGACCCCCGGTCACTCCATGGTGATCGATGTCGGCATCTCGCCGACCGGGTACGATAAAGAATCCACCCCGGGCCAGAACGACCAGTGGGGTGGCTACGGCCTTCTGACGATGCCCCAGTGGCTGTCCCCGTACCTGTCGGGCGGCGTGACGCCCAACCCGGATTGGTACGCCGCCGACTCCGGCAACGCCCGCAATCACTACTGGGAATGGAAGGTGGAGGACGGCCAGCGGGCCGATGGCCGGGCCGTCTGGCTTCCCGTGCTGTCGGCAGGCGGTTTCGAGGTGCGCGGCTTCGCCCGGGTCTTCCTGATGCACTTCTACTTCCGCCGGTTCGACGACAACGTCCTTGCCGATCCCTGGGACCAAACGAGCTACCGCCTCACGCCCGACAATCTTCCTGTAGAAGAGGACTGGCGGCTGGCGGTGGATGTGATCTTTGTCGACCCGGCGCTCCTGCTCGACGCCCGGATGGTTCCGGGCCGGGCCGGTTTCGGCGTCTACGGCATCGCCCTGGCCCGCTGAAACCGTTTTTTCCCTGATGACGAGCGCCCTGTAAAAACGACGCCGATTTCCAGGTAATTTTACCGGGTGGAAGGAGATTCGGGAGAAACGAAGAATAATCTATACGTACATGAACCGGAAGCGTAAGGGCATTCGGTTGAGATGATCGTCCCGATCCGTTCCTGAATGGAGTGATTGCCATGATGGGCCCTGTCTCGCGGCGCAACGTGCTGTTCGCCACCCTGTTCGGCCTGATCGCCGCTTTTCTGGTTTATTTATACCTGACTAATCTGACCCGCGCACGCCGGGCGGAGACGGAGCCAGCACAGGCGACCGTGGTGGCCGCCGCCCGGCGCATCGAGCCGCGCTCTTTGGTCACTTCCGATATGCTGACCACGACCTTCGTCCCCTCCACGGAGCGGCCCGCCCTCTACGGGATCGAGGAGAAGCAGGAGATCGTGGACAAGGTGGCCGTGCGAGCCATCGAGCCAGGAAGCCCCATCCGGCGCGAGGACGTTTCCCCCAAGAATCCGGAGTTGTTCGGGATTGCTTTTTCGCTGCCGAAGGGGATGCGGGCTGTGACCATACAGACTGACGCCGTTTCCGGTGTAGCCGGATTGCTGAGTCCGGGCAATCGGGTGGATGTGCTGGCGACTTTCAGGGGAAGCGGGGGGAGCGTCACCCGGACGATTCTTCAGAATGTCCGCCTCCTGGCGGTCGGACGGCGCGCTACCCCTTCCGCCCCTCAGGAAGCGGGCAAAGCGCCTGCCCCTCAGGACGCATCATCCACCACTCTGGCCGTCACTCCCCAGCAGGCCGAACGGCTGATTCTCGCCGCGGACCAGGGCCGCCTGCGCCTGGCCCTCCGTTCTGTGGAAGACAGCGAGCCGGCCAGCACTGCCGGGGCCACCAGCCGGGAGGTCATCGGAGCGTCCCTTCAAAACGCTTTCGCCGCCCCGCCGCCGCCCACAGCCAGTCAGCGGTCGGCCTCGATCAAGTCGTTCCCGGAGCCTTCATTCTGGAACCAGCCTGGCCCGCAGCCGGGCGTCCTGCCCCCGGCGGCAGCGCCCGCCGGGAAAGAGGTGGTCGTCTACCGCGGCACAACGGCTGAGCGGGTGAGGATTTCTCAGTAGGGGAAGGCGCAAGCGCAAAAGACGGCCTTTGAGCAAGCGATCCTGGCCGATCTGTAGGGGCGATCCTTGTGATCGCCCTGCACAGGTTGGAGGCAAAAGAATCCGGCCCCTGACTTCAAGCGGGGAGAGAGGCAGCCCCGTCCGTATAACCTGTTGTCTTTGCTCTTGAACCCGATGTGAAGGGGGTGCTGACGGGCGGGCCGCGCCGACGGGCGCGGCGGCCCGGAATCGCTATGATCCATTTATTGCCGCGTGGCGGCTTGAGACAGTGGCTGGTTCCCGCCCTTCTGTCCGGGAGCCTGGCTCCTTCCTGGGCTGTGGTGACAACCCATATCGTGCAGCGGGGGGATCGGCTGACCGAACTGGCCCGGCGCTATAAAACGACCGTCAGGGCGATTGCCGCCCGGAACGGGCTGGCTGAGCCGGACCGCATCCGGCCCGGGGTGAAACTGATCATCTTGGTCGGAGAAGGCTCGCCGGCGACGGGGGCTCCGAAGCGCCAGGGCGCGGCGGTGCCGGGCCGTCTGGAGCCGCTGCCCCCGCTCGGAAGGCCCCTCCTGCTGCCTCCGTCCCCGAAGGAGCGGGAGCCGGAGGCGGTTTCCGGCCCGGAGGATATCAGGGTCGAGGTGCTGGCTCTGGAGCCTGCCACGGCGTCCAGGGAAAGGGCGACCGGGGTGGTGGCCCGCCGCTCGCTCCAGGTGGGCGAATCGCTCATTCTGGATTTTAACGGCATCACCCGCGTGGCGGTGGGAAATCCGGCGGTGGCCGATGTGGCGGTACTCTCCACGAGGCAGCTTCTGGTGAACGGCAAGAGCGCGGGAAAGACGGAGCTTTTTGTCTGGGACGCCCGGGGCCGCAGCACCTACCATCTGGTCGTCAAGACGGCGGTGGATATGGCCGATGTGGCCCGCCGGATCGAAAAAGACCTCGATAATCCCGACATCCGCGTTCGCGCGGTCGGCGAAACCATTCTCCTGGAAGGGAAGGTATCCTCCCAACTGGAGATGCAGAAGGCCGAAGCGGTCGCCTCGGCCCATACCAAAACGGTGAAGAGCCTTCTGGAAGTGCAGGCCCCGCCTCCGCCCGCCCGCCCGCCTCTCGCCGAGGAGGAGGCTCCGAAGCTGGCCAGGGCCATCGGGATCGAGAGCATCCGGGTGCGCGCCCTGAACGATACGGCCATCGGGGTCGAGGGGAAGGTCTCCGCCGATGAAGCCGACCGCGTTCAGAAGATCATCGGGGTTTGGGGAAAGGAGGTCCAGATACTGAATCTTCTGCAAACCGCGCCGGCGGCCCGCAGGCAGATCATGGTCAAGGTCCGCGTGGTCGATATCAACAAAAGCAAGCTCAAGAATCTGGGCGTGGACTGGGGCCGGGTGGTGGAGGACGACAACGGCAGAGTCACCGTTCAGGATCAGCCCTTCCTGTTCGGACAGCCCAGGGTGGGCCCGTTCGATATTCTGTCGGGCGGGCCGATCCGCCGGTTCGACCCTATCGGGGCGCGGCTTCAGGCCATGATCCAGGACAACCAGGCCCGCATCCTGAGCGAGCCGAACCTGGTCGTGATGGACGGCGAGAAGGGCGATTTTCTGGTGGGAGGCTCGATCCCGATCCCCGTGCTGCAATCGTCGGGCGCGGGCGGCGGGACGGGGGCCATCACCGTGCAGTACCAGGAATATGGCGTCAAGCTGAACATCGAGCCAAAAACGGAGGCCGACGGCCTGATCCGGCTGAAGGTGGTCCCGGAGGTCAGCAGTCTGGACTACGCCAACGCCGTGAGGATCAATTCTTTCTCCGTGCCCGCGCTGCGGACCCGCAAGGCCAGCACGGTCGTTACCATGGCCGATGGGCAGACCCTGGTGATCGGGGGGCTGCTGCAAAACGACATCTCCCGCGTCGTCAAGCGCATCCCGCTGCTCAGCAAGATACCGATCCTGGGAGAGCTGTTCCAGAGCAAGAGCTTCACAAAGGGGGAAAGCGAGCTGGTGATTCTGGTGTCTCCGGAAATCCTGAAGACGGAAGGCCGATAAGTGATGATTCGCGTCCTGGTGGCGGTTCGCGCCCCGACCGAACGGGAGCAACTGCGCCGCACTCTCTTCGAGCAGGGCATCGAGGTGGTCGGGCTGGCTCAGGACGGGCAGGAGGCGCTGCAAATGAGTTTGCAGCTCAAGCCCGATGTCTGCCTGATCGATGCGGACCTCTCCGTCCTGAACGGCTTCCAGGCGACCGAGCTTATTGTCCTCGGCTCCCCGGAAACGCTGGTGATCCTGATTTCCGACCGGGACGACCCGGCCCACCTCCGGGACGCGATGCGGGCCGGGGCCAGAGACTGTCTGGCCCGCCCGGTGCAGCCCGTACTCCTGCTCGAAACCATCAAAAAGGTTTACGAGGTGGAGGAGAAGCGCCGCTCCCCGGAGTTCGTGAGCGCTATCGACCCGTCCCGGCTCCCGCGCACGGTCAGCGTGACCGGGGCGAAGGGCGGTATCGGCAAGACCACCATAGCGGTCAATTTGGCGATCTCGCTTCTCCAGGAAACGCGAGACCGCACGGTGCTGGTCGATTTTTACACCCAGTTCGGCGATGTGGGCATGATGCTCAACATCAACCCGAAGCGCACCATCACCGACCTGATCCCCATGCTGGACGAGCTGGACGCCGACCTCCTGGAAGACCACATGATGGTCCATGAAACCGGCCTGAAAGTCCTGCTCGGGGCCGCAACGCCCCAGCCGCTCGATATTCTCACCGTACACGGCATCGAAAGCATCTTGAATATCCTGAAGCGCACCTACCGAATCATCGTGATCGATGTGCCGCCCATCCTTCATGCGGGAACGCTCTACGTCCTGTCGCATTCCCATCTGGTGGTCCTGGTCGCCAACCTTTTCGATCTGACCACCATCAACGACACCAAAATGTTCTACGAGGCCCTCGGCGGCAGCTATATTTCCAGGGAGAAGATCAAAGTCATCCTGAACAGGGTTTCCAAGCAAAACAGGCTGCAAACCACGGATGTGGAGAAGGCTCTGGGTCAGCCCGTTTCTGCCCACATTCCCAACGATGGCCGCCTGGTCCCGACTTCCATCAACCAGGGCCTTCCGGTCACCCTGAGCCACCCCACCGCTCCGGTCAGCCAGAGCCTCCGGAGCCTGGCAAGGTCTTTTCTCGAAGACGGCAAACCCGCTCTTTCCGAGCAGCCCAAACGCAAGGGGCTGTTCAACTGGTAAGGAAGAAGGCGCGGCGGTTTTTGGAGTAATACATGGCAAGACGGCTCGAAGAATCCTTTTCTCTGAACCGGGTCGATGAAGCGATGGCCCCGCTGCTCTCGCCGGAGCAGTTCGTGGACCTCAAAACCAAGATTCACAATCGGCTTCTTCAGGATGTGGACGCCTCCCTCCTGCGGAATATGGACGAGGAGAAGATTTACGATCAGTTGCGCCTCCTCTGCGCGGTAGTCCTCGATGGAGAGGGCATCCCCATGCCGCTCAGGATGCGAGACCGGCTGGTGTCCGAAGTCCAGGATGAGGTCAGCGGCTACGGCCCCATCCAGCCTCTCCTGGACGATCCGACCGTGACGGAAATCATGGTCAACGGCCCGCGGGCGGTCTATATCGAGCGTTCGGGCAAGCTGGAGCGCACCGACCGCATCTTCAAGGACAATATGCATGTGATGCGGATCATCGAGCGCATCGTCTCGCCGCTGGGGAGGCGCATCGATGAAAGCTCCCCGATGGTCGATGCCCGCCTGCCGGACGGCTCCCGCGTCAATGTCATCATCCCGCCCCTTTCCCTCAAAGGGCCGGTGCTGACGGTGCGGAAGTTCGCACAGACGCCCCTTACCATGGATGACCTGCTCCGGTTCAACACTCTCACCCGCGAGATGTCCGATTTTTTGCGGGCCTGCGTCTACGCCAAACTGAATATCGTCATCTCCGGCGGAACCGGGTCGGGCAAAACGACCACTCTGAATGTCCTTTCCTCTTTCATTCCGCCCGATGAGCGGATCGTCACCATCGAGGATGCGGCGGAAATCCAGCTCCAGCAGCCCCATGTGATCACCCTGGAAAGCCGCCCGGCGAACCTGGAAGGGCGGGGGGAGATCACCATCCGGATGCTGGTGCGGAACGCCCTCCGCATGAGGCCGGACCGCATTATCGTGGGCGAGGTGCGCGGCGGGGAATCGCTCGATATGCTTCAGGCCATGAACACGGGCCACGACGGGTCTCTCAGCACGGCCCACACCAACAGCCCCCGGGACACCCTCGCCCGGCTGGAAACCATGACCATGATGGCCGGGACGGAGCTTCCTTCCCGCGCCATCCGGGATCAGATCGCCTCCGCCATCCACCTGATCGTCCACCAGAACCGCCTCCGGGACGGTTCCAGAAAGATCACCCATATCACCGAGGTGCAGGGTACGGAAGGGGATGTCATCGTCACCCAGGACCTTTTCGTTTTCGACCAGCAGGGGGTGGATGCCTCCGGGCGGGTCGTCGGGCGGCATCGCTCCACCGGGCTGAGGCCCAAGTTCATCAATCACCTGATCGCCCAGGGGGCGCACGTGCCCCCGGAACTCTTCCGGATGGGTTAGGAGGAAGCCATGGATCCTGCAACCCAGTGGGTCGTTCTGGGAACGGTCTTTCTTTCGGTGTTCGGGCTGTCGCTGGGCATCGCGGAATGGCGGACCAGCAGCCAGCGCGTCCAGCGCAGGCTCCACCGGTTGACGGAAGACGCCCCTTTCAATGTGGTGGACACCGACCCGTCCTTCCGCACCGCCGGGCGCAAAGACTATCTCCCGGCCCTGACCAAAGTGCTGCGCCAGCAGGGATTGTCCGAAAAGATCCGGCTTGAAATGCTGCGAGCCGGGCTGCTCATCCGCCCCAGCGAGTATGTGGCCCTCATTGTCGTCTCCACCGCCCTTTTTTTTCTCTCGGCCGTGATGCTGACCGGAGAGCCTTCGGTGATCGTGCTGATGCTGGTCATCGGGGCAGGGGGGCCTGTGGGGATGGTGAAGCTGTTGCAGCAGATCCGGCACGCCAAGTTCGAGCAGCAGTTGGCCGACGCCCTGACCCTGATCGCCTCCTCGCTTCGCTCCGGCTATTCCTTTCTGCGCTCCCTTCAGATGGTGTCCCATGAGATGCCCCCGCCCATCGCCCACGAATGCCAGCGCGTCCTGCTGGAGGTGGAGGTCGGCGTCCCCATCGAGGAAGCCCTCTGGCGCTGGGTGGACCGGATGCAGTCCTACGACCTGGACCTGGCCGTCACGGCGGTCATCATCCAGCTTCAGGTGGGCGGCAACCTTTCCGATATCCTGGACACCATATCCGAGACGATCCGGGAGCGCATCCGCATCAAGGGCGAGATCGCGGCCCTGACCGCGGAGGGGCGGCTTACCGGAACGATCCTCTTTTTCGCGCCGTTCGTGCTGGGCGGGGCGCTCTATCTTCAGAACCCCGGCTACCTCCAGCCGCTCTTCGCCTCGCCTATCGGGGTGCCTCTGATCGTCATGGCCCTGACCCTCCAGATCGTCGGCGGCCTGGTCATCAAGCGGATGCTGTCATTCGATGTCTAGCGGGAGTGTCGGCTCATGGAATTGCTGCTGGCGGTCATCGTAATCACCTCGTTTTTGACCATCTTCCTGCTGGTCATCGGGCTGCGCGGGCGGACGGAAAGCGAACTCGTCCGGAAGCGGCTCCGGGAATTCCACTCGGGCGGGGAGCCGGAGGTGGATGTGCTGGACCGGGAGCTTCAGAAGTCTTTCCGGGAGCGTGTCATCTGGCCGATGATTAACAAAATCATCGGGGCGGTCATCCGCATGACCCCTTCTGGGGCCGCCGCCGTCACGCAGTCCAAGCTCGATGCCGCAGGCAACCCGGCCAACCTGGGGGTGCGCGAGTTCTTCGGGGTGCGCCTCTTCGGGGCCTCGATGGCGCTGGTGGTCGGGCTGCTGGTCTTTTTCTTCACGCGCCCGATCATGTCCCTGGGGATGTCCCTGGCCGCCGCCATCCTTTTTCTGGTGATCATCGGGATCATGCCCGATTATATCTTGCAGGTCAAAGTCAATGCCCGCCAGGTCAGTATCCGCAAATCGCTGCCCGATATCAGCGACCTGCTTCTGGTGAGCGTGGAGGCCGGGCTGAGCTTCGATGCGGCGATGCAGCGGGTGGTGGAAAAGGTGAAAGGCCCCCTTTCCGATGAATTCGCCCGCATCCTCCAGGAGCTTCGCCTGGGCAAGCTGAGGGCGCAGGCGCTCCGCGATATGGCGAAACGAACGGGCGTGGAGGATATCAGCATCTTCGTGGCCGCCATCTACCAGGCCGACCAGCTCGGGGTGAGTGTGGCGCGGGTGCTGCGGGTGCAGGGGCAGACCCTCCGCAACCGTCGCGTCCAGCGCATCCGCGAGGTTGCCGCCAAGCTGCCGGTCAAGATGCTCTTCCCCCTCATCTTCTTCATTCTGCCCGCCATCTTTCTCGTGATCCTCGTGCCCGGCATGCTGTCCATCATGCAGGCCCTGGGAGGTATGGGACGCTAAAAGCCGATGCCAGCCGCCCGCCCCTATCCGACCCTCCGCCGCTGCCTTCTCCTCTGGCTCATCGGGGGCGGCACGTTCGCAAAATCGCTCCATGACCGCCTGGGAGACCCCGATATCTGGTTTCACGTCCGGGCCGGGGAGTATCTCCTCCAATATGGCTGTGTTCCCCGCACCGGCATCTTCTCCTACTCCGCCGCCGACCGCCCCTGGATCGCCCACGAATGGCTGGCTTCCCTGCTGTTCGCCCTGATACATCGCCTCGGCGGGCCGCTGGGCCTTCTTCTCTGGCGCAGCCTCATGCTGGCCCTTGTGTTTGCGGCCATTTACTTCATCGCCCGGCAGCGAGGGGGCGCGTTTTACCCGGCCTTTTTCGTCGCCGCCCTGGCGATGGCCGGCACGCTGGAATTTTGGGGCGAACGGGCCTACCTCTGGACATACCTGCTTTTCCTTCTCTGGAACCACCTGCTCTGGCGCGGGCGGCATGAATGCCTGTCCTGCCCGGGAGAGCGCCGGCTTCGCTTCCTGTGGCCTCTGCCGTTGACGATGCTCCTCTGGGTCAACCTCCACGGCGCGTTTCCCCTCGGTTTCCTTTCCATGGCGGCCTACTGGATCGGGGATTGGATCGAGGAACGACTCCGGCTTCGGGCCGGAGCCGCAAACCCTTCGGGCCACCGGCGGTTCCGCCAGGCTCTCCTGGCCGCCGCCCTGCCGTCTCTCCTGGCCGTCCCGCTCAACCCGAACGGTTTCGCCATCGTCGGCTTTGTCTCCGATTTGCTGCGGACGCCCGCCATCACCGTCTGGATCGAGGAGTGGAGACAGCCCGATTTCCACAACCTGCTTCTGTTCATCCCCTTCGCCCTCTGGCTGGCCTGCCTGGCCGCCGCCCTGACCCGCCGGAAAACAGATATGCCGGAGGTGATTCTCGCCGCCGCCACGCTGAGTCTGGCGCTCGGTTCGGTCAGGCATATCCCGCTGTGCTACCTGGCCGCAGGCCCGCTCATCGCTTGCACCCTGCCACGCCCGGAGGAATGGCGGCTCCGCTTCCCGGCTCTCGCCGCCCGGCTCTCCGGCCCGCCGCGCCCCGAATCTCCCCTCGCCAACTGGGCCGCGGCGCTTTTCCTGATCGCTTTTACCGCCCTCCTCAGCCCGAAAGGAACGAGCTTCGCCGATTGCACCCGGCCCGATGCCTATCCGGTCGCCGCCGCCGATTTTATCGAGCGCCGCGGCATCGGCCCGCCCATCCTCAACCAGGACGACTGGGGCGGCTACCTGATATGGCGCTTCGGGGGACGCCTGCCCGTCTTCCACGACACCCGCGCCGAAATCTACGGGGACGATCTCGGCATGGAGTATATCCGGACAGCCAACCTCCTGCCCGGATGGCGTCAGGTGTTCCGCAAATATCGCTTCCAGGCCGTCCTGTGGGAGCCGGAGGCCCGCCTGCCGCAGGCGCTCACGCAATCGCCCGACTGGTACGTGGCCTACTCCGACCCCGTGGCCGTCGTCCTCCTCCCCCGCCAGCCATGAAAACGCCGCCTTCCCGATCCGCAGAGACGCCTTCTCTCGTCTGGGCCGCCGCCGTCGCCCTGACCGGTCTTGCGGTTTCCCTCTTCCAGCCGGTAGCGCATCCCCGCTTGCCAACCTCGCTTCGCCTGGGAGACGATCTCTCGAAGGGCCTGCGGCTGGCCGGCCCCGATCCGATCTCCGGAAACGCCCTGCCTTACGGCAACCTCTCCTCCGAATGGCTGTTCGATATGGCCGCAGCCTTCCTCCACCGCGTCGGGGGCGAGCCGGCGCTGCTGGCGGCCCGCAGCCTGCTGTGGGTCATTCTCTCCTGGCTTCTCTGGCGCTTGCTCTCCCGCAGGCTTTCCCTGCCGGTAGCTCTTGCCTCCACCGCGCTGGCCTGGGCCTCCCTTTTGCCGTATGCGCCCTTTTTCCCCGGCCCGATCACCGCTGCCGCCCTGATATGGGCCGCGAATGAGACAGCCGCATATGAGGAGGGCAGGAGAAAGCGTTTATGGCATCTGCCGCTCGCCTTTCTCCTCTGGAGCAACCTGCACCGCGGCAGCGTTCTGGGCGTGATCGCTCTCGCCTTCTTCCTGGGCCTGTCGCCCGATCACTCCCGCCTCAAGCACGAGTGGCGTCTGGTGGGGGCCTGCGCCGTTACGCTTCTCCTGACTCCGGGCGCGAGATTCCTCTGGCTCTATCCCACCTATCTGGGCATCGGCCCTGTCGCCCGGCTGACCGGAGAAAACGCTTCCCCCGATTTCCGCCTGCTGCCTTTCCGGGCGGCGGAACTGCTGCTGTTTGCGGTATGGGCCGGGTGGATCGCGCAGGCCAGCCGCCCAGCGGCTCCCAGTTTGCCAGAAGCGGCAGGCTTCCGTTTCTGCCTGTTGCCGACGGCCGCCTTTATCGCTCTCCTCTATACCGGAAGCGGGCTGCCTCTTTTTATCGCGGTGTCGCTTTACAGCCTGGCAGCGATGGGAGAAGCGAGAAAGGGGCAAGGCGGCAGAAGGTTCGGCGCGGCGGCCTCCGTAGCTTTGTTCGGGACGCTGCTGCTGTGGTGGGCGTGGAATCAACCGGGGAACTACGGGCGGTGGTTTCCGAGGGAAGGTTTGCCTGCGGAGGGAGCCAAGCAGTTGCGCTGCCTCATTGCCGGGGAAAATCTGGCGCACCCTGCGCTGTGGGGCGGCTATCTCAGCCGGGCGCTTGAGGGAAAAGCCTTTATCGATCTCCGGTCGGAAGTATACGGCAGGCGTTTTCTGGAGGACTATTTGAAGCTGGCGAACCTGTCGCCCGGATGGGAGAATGTGCCGGATCGGTATCGCATCCGGCACATTCTCTGGCCCCGGGAGGGGCCGCTGGTTCAACTGCTTGAGGCAAGTCCGGGCTGGAGGCGCATCTATGCGGACGGGGAATGCGCCCTCATCGCCCGGCTGCCGGAGGAGGGAGCTACCAGCCGGGCAGCACCACCCTCATATTATGGAGGCATACGGCCAGCATCCCCATGTCCGCGACGAGCAGGATCGGGAGCGGGGAAAACAAGGTCTTATGCTCGATGAACTCGATGATCTTCAGTACCGAATAAGCCATCAGCATTTTGATGATAATGGCCGCGACCGGGCAGTTGTGGACCAGAGGGGCCATCAGCTTATTGGCTTCGTAGGCCGTTCCCGATTCAATCGCCACCAGGGTCACCACCACATCGAAAAAATGGAATAAGAGCCAGGCCACCCCTAAAAAGAGGAGAAACGGGGTCGGCTTGCGGACGTTGATGACGGTCAACGGTGAACCTCGACTTTCTATCATAGCGCGGCTGCCCGAAGTCGGCGAAATCCTTCTAATATATTATGCCCGTTCGGTGGGTGAAAATACAATAAAAAAATCCCCTCTCCGGGCAGGAAAAGAAGGGATTCGCGATTATGATATCGTTGGGCCGATCAAAGCACCGGCGCTTTTTTGAACCGGGCGCGAGCGTTCAGGGAATTCGAGGGAAAGACGACCGAGGCTTTGCGCTCCGATACGTTCCAGAAAAGCTGCCCGCCGATGCCTTCCACCATGGCCCGCAGCGGCAGCAGAATCCGGCCTCCGGCGGTGATGGGGGCGATATCGAGCGTTCGCTGCCGGGATCCGGCGCGGGCGGTCGGGCGGTTGAGGCGGAAGGCGATCTGCTTGCCGCCCCGCCGAACTGAGATGGCTTTCTCCACAAGCAGGCTAGCCCCCATTGCCGGAACCGCTTCGGGCGACACCAGCACCCGGCTCCGGGCGATGACCGGCTGGGAGGCGAGGGGAACCCGCTGGCCGTTGACCGCGAGAACGACCGGAGGGGCGGAAACCGCGGATCCGGCCAGCCGGAAGGAGGCCGGGCCGGTAAAGATACACGCCTCGTCGGGGGCCGCCGGGTCGCTGTTCCATCGGTAGGCCACGCTGACGGAATAGCTCTCAGACTGGAGGATATCGAAGAACGACCCCAGGTTGCACTGGTAAGCGGCACTCTCGCCGGGGGCCAGGGCGACGCTTGATGTGTCTGACGGCTCGATCCACCGGCTGAGGCGGCGGGCGGCCCGCTGGAGAGGGCGGCCCGCCTGGTCCTTCAGGCTCCAGGCCAGCGAGCCGCGTCCGTCGGCCCTGAAGTCAGGCTCCGGCAGGTTGAGCAGACGGTTTCCCCGGTTGGTGACCGTGACGGTGACCACCAGAGGCTCGTCCGCGGCGAACTCCCCTTTATCGAGCGCGAGGGCCACCGCCAGTTCGTCCGGCTGGGGGGCCAGGGGCCGGGCGGCCTGCGCCTGAAGCACGCGAGATTCGGAGGGGGAAGCTTTTCGCAGAGGGGAATCCTTCTGCCGGGAGGGCGCGAGGGCCAGGTTGACGCCTTCCTTCAGCCCTTGCAGCACCCGGGCGGCCATCTCATAGCCCGCCTCGCTGCTGACGCCCTGATAGACGGCCCTGTCCAGCGATTCCGCCGCCTTCAGGCGGTCGTCTTGGGCCGCGTACGCCATTCCGAGCAGCAGATAGGCGTCTCCCCGAGCCTTGATCCGGGCGGCCTGCCGGGCGGAGGCGACCGCGCGGCTGTAATAGCCCAGCCGATAATAACTGTCGGCCATCCAGTAGTGGGCGTAATAGGAATCGGGGTCGTGGCGAAGCGACCGCTCCAGCAGCAGAATCGCCCCGGCAGAGTCGCTCGCATCCAAACGGCTGTAAGCCTGCCGCCGCAGCGCGGCTGCCTGCGCTCCGGCGTCCGGAAGCACGGCTCGCGCCGCAGGGTGCCGGAGCAGGCGCATCCCCTTCGCCCGCGCTCCCGGAGGCGTTATCCACAGCGAAGCCAGCGCCATCGCGCCCAGGGCGATCAGGACTGTCAGCATCCTTCCTCTTATCATAGAGCCGCCTGCCTTTCCATTCGACAAGAGAGAACCATTATACCGCCTCATTGTAGCACGAACGGGAGGGGTTGTCAAGGTTTGGGGGGAGGGCACACCGGGGCGGTTCCTTAAGGATGTCGTGTTAGCGCAATCGCCCCCCGCTGAGCGCCCGACACTTTGTAAGCGACAGAATTCCATTCCGTCGCTTTTCAGGCCACCTTGTCCGCACTATCGTCACAGATACGTTGCCCCAGGATCATCCGCCGGCGAACAATCCCTTCAGCCTGTCCCAGAGAGTTCCCGGGGGTGGCTCTTCCACGGCCTCGCGGCGGCTGCGGGCCTGGTCAGCCTTTTCCAGGGCCTGCCCGCAGGCGCAGTCCAGGGCCTGCTCCTCCACGAAGCCCCCTATCTGGGGATCGTAGATACCCAGGCCCAGCTTGCCGCCCAGGGTGAAGGCCAGGCGGTAGGCGGCTTCCACATGGAGGCGGCAGCTTTCCTGGGAGCGGCCATAGGAAAAACGGAAGACCACCGATTTCAGGGCAGACTCATTCCCGCTCTCGGCCAGGCTGATCTCCACCGACACGGAATCGCCCTCCGTATAGCGGTACTTGCCCGGCTCGATCTGCCGGATGTTCGCCGTCTCCGACAAGGCCGCTTCCGCCTCCGGGCGGGAGATCGTGGCGGACAGGTCGGCGTTCGCGCTGTCCAGATATTCGGGGCGTATCAAAAAGAGGTCGTAGCTCATTTCAGGTCACCTTGAATTCCTCGCTGATGATCGCGCCTGTCAGGGGAAGGGACACGGGAACGCGGCCTTCCCTGTCCGACAGATGGATGGCAACCATCATCTCTAATGCCTTATATCCATCTTCACCGGAGCAGCGGAGAATCCCTTCCTGGCCCGACATGCGGGCCAGGATTTCCTCCAGGGCGGAGTCCATCCAGGCTCCCACGTCCTGGTTGTCGGGCACATCGAGCGGATGGGGCCGGAGGGGTTTGCCCCAGTCCCAGAAATCGCCCGCGCGCTCCGCAGAAGGGCGGGTCAGCGCCTCCCAGCGAGAACTGCCCTCGCTGATGAAGACTCTGCCCTGGTCGCCGATCAGGGTGGTGTCGAATCCGGTGCCGATATCTTCGGAGAGATCGAGAAAGGCCCGCCTTCCGCCTTCGAATTCGATGAGGGCATAGCCGCCAGGGTCACGAAATTCCGGCCCCCTCGGGTCGGGGCGGCCCGTCCGGTCCAGAGCGCCGGTGACGGAGGCCGCGTCGCAGCCGAAGAGGAATCGCATCAGGTCGAAGAGATGGGTTCCCGTGCATCCGAGGCGGCCGCCGCCGCAGGTCATCGTCAGATGGACGGGCCGCCCGATGACGCCGGAGGCAATGGCTCTTTTCAGATTTTCATAGGAGCGGGACCATCGGCGGTCGTGATTGACGGCCAGCACTGTTTCAAACTGGCGGCAGGCCTCGATCATGGCGCGAGCATCGGCCAGGCGGGAGGCCATGGGCTTCTCGCAGTAGACGGCTTTGGCCCCGCTCCGGGCCGCCGCGATAGTGATTTCCGCATGAGAGGGGCCGTTGGTGACCACGCTCACGATCTCCGGCCTTTCGGCTTCCAGGAGATGCCCCCAGTCGGTGTAGAAGGAAGGAACCGAAAGCTCGCCTGCGACGGCCTCCGCCCTGCCGGGCAGCCGGTCGCATACGGCCACCACCTCAGTGCGGGGCTGGCGCGCATACATCGCCAGATGGGACCGGCCCATGCCTCCCAGGCCGATCACCGCTGTTTTGCATCTCCGCATGTCCATGGATGCCTCCTGTCTGTTCTCAAGCGGTTTGAGGCAGCCGTCAACGGCGGCCTGCCTTAGAGCCTATCCCGATAGGCGGTTTTGGGCACAATTCTGAACGTGAAAGCTGCGGATTTTGTCCCTAATGGGATAGGCTCTTAGACGGAATTCGATAGGCGGCGAAGAAATCCTGTTTTGCCTCAGTCGCTCGAACCGGCCTGCGCTCTGTCATGCCTGCGCCGGAAGGCCCATCTCCAGACAAGCCCTGCCGCCAGCAGGATCAGGCCGGAAAGGATCGTGACGGGGCGCAGAGAGAGGGCGAGGAGCAGGCACATTGCCAGCCCGAGGCGAGGGATCCAATCGGGGAAGAGTTTGTCGCCGGGGTTCATCCTGAGCGCGGCCAGGTTGGCGATGCTGTAGTAGAGGAGGATCGTGAAGGAAGCCGCCGCCGCAATCCATTGGAGAGTCCCGGAAAGGCCGAGCAGGGCGATGGCTCCTCCGGTGAGGAGGAGTCCCCAATCGGGGACAGGGTGAACCGGGTGGCATGGGCCAGCTCTGGAGGCAGGTCGTCGTGCCTTGCCATGGCGAAGATCATGCGGCTGATACCGAGGGTCTGGCTCAGCAGCATGTCCAGCATGGCGGTTGCCGCGCCCGCCCCAGGAGCCGGGCGACTCCCGGCCAGCCGAAGCCTCCGCCGTCCGCTCCAGGGGGGAACGGCTGGCTGCCATCGCCTCTGCGCCGGTTGATCCCACCGCCACCAGCGCCGCGCCCGGATAAAGGATTGCGGCGATGCCCAGAGAGATGATGATCGCTTTCGGGATGGTGTGCCGGGGTTCGGCCTCCTCCTCTCCCAGGGTGGCGATGCAGGCATAGCCGGTGTAAGCGAAAAAGAGGAGGGCGGCGGCTTCGAGAATGCCCCGGATTCCATTGGGCGCAAAAGGCCGGAGATGGTCCGTCCGGAAAGCGGGGATACCAGCGATGATAAACACCGCCAGCGCGAAAAGCGTGAGAGCCACAATCACGGTATTCAGCAGGCCTGCCTTCTTGATGCCGAAATAGTTGAGGCCGGTCAGCAGCAGGACAGCGGCGGCAGCCGAAGGCTGAGCCGGGACTCCAGGAATGAGGTGGCCCAGGTATCCGGCGAAGCCCGGGGCGCCCGTTCTGTCCGCGGCCGGCTTACTGGCGAGAAACATCCAGCCCGCGGCGAAACCGAGCCAGGGATGGAGCGCCCGGTAGCCATATTCATACGCGCCTTCCGACTGCGGGTAGGCGGCGGCAAGCTGCGCCGAACTCAGGGCGTTGCAGGCGGCGGCTATTCCGGTCAGCAGCAGCCCCACCAGAAAGGCCGGGCCGGCCACCCCGGCGGCCACGCCGGTCACCACGAAAATGCCGGCCCCGATGATAGCCCCGAGGCCGATAGCCACGGCATCGGGCAATCCCAGGCTTCGCTTCAGGCCGCCCTGCACAGGCTGCCCGTTCCGGTCCGATGCAACGGAAATTTCTTTTTTCATGCGCGTTCCTCATGCCGGGAAGGGAAACGACAGGCCGACGCGAAATACATATGCGTTTTATCTAACGACACAGGATATCCCTGAGTTCCGCTTTCTTTGGAAAGGCATGTGATATGGTCCCTACCTTCAGCGTCATCGGCAAGAAAAACAGCGGCAAGACCACCTTCATCGAAAAGCTCGTCCCGGAACTCATGAGGCGCGGCCTACGGGTGGGCGTCCTCAAGCACGATGTTCACGGCTTCGAGATGGATCATGAAGGAAAGGACACCTGGCGTCACACGCAGGCGGGGGCCTGCACGGTCGCCATCGCCGGGCCGGGAAAGATGGCTGTCCTCAAAAACCTGGAGGAAGAGATGCCCCTGGAAGCCGTCGTCGAGCGATTTTACTGGGATGTGGATATGGTGGTCACCGAAGGCTACAAACGGGCCGGGCGCTACAAGATCGAAATCACCCGCACCGATATCCTGATCAGTGAGCCGTCCGAACTGATGGCGGTCATATCGGATCTGCCCCTGGAGGTCGAGGTCCCGCGCTACTCTCCGGAGGATGTCGCGGGCGTGGCGGATTTCCTGCTGGACAATATGAATATGTAGGGGCAGACCTGCGTGTCTGCCCCGTGCGGAGGGGCGCGCACCGGTGCGCCTAAAAACAAAAACACAGGAGGTTCTCATCACATTGTATCCTCACAAAACGATTCCCCTGATTCTTTTGATCCTTATCGCCAGCAATCCGCTCAGAGGAGGCAGCATGGAGGAAATCAAAAAAGCCATCGAATTTAAGGCCGATGTGTGGGGCCATCAGGCCAAAGCCGCGCCGGACGGCCCGACCTATGATAATATGGCGGGCTATCTGCCGCCGCTGCAATATGTGAATACTCCTTTCCGCCACTATCCCATCGTCCTGAGCCTCAAGGACGGGACGGAGAAGATCCGCTACGTCAGCGACGGCTCCCGGATCGAGGTGGGCATCAGCGCGAAGCGGGTGGTCAGCGGCGTCTGGTACGGAGGCGAGCGGGCGCTTTCTATCGAGGTGGAGGCGTCCGACCCCTTCGGCGGCGACGAGGCCCGGCTCATCCCGGCGGCGTACCGGGACGGCTATCTTCCCATCGTCCGTGTCGGCTATAAAGCGGCAGGGAACCTCTACCGCCAGGAGTGCTTCGCGGCCCCGGCGGAAGAAGGGCGCGGGCTGGCCGCCTTCCTCAAACTATCCAGCGACCGGCCCGGAAGGGTGAGCCTTTCTTTGGACGATACCGCACCGGAGGGCAACACCCTGCGGGATGGAAACGGCAGGATAGCGGCCATCCTGAGTCGTCCGCCGGATTCCACCGGGGAAGGGAAACTGAGCTTCCGGGTCGGCCCGCACAGGCCGCTCTTCGTTCTCCTGCCGAATGCGCCCCTGGATGCGAGCGCCGACACCCGCCTGTCGACTGCCCGTTATGACAACACGCTCAAATGGCTGGCCGCTTATTGGCGCGGCATTCTGGCTCAGGGAAGCGCCTTCGATGTGCCGGAAAAGAGGGTGATGGACGCCTGGCGGGCAATGGCAATCGGCAGTTTCATGCTTTCCTATGGGGACACGCTCTGCTACAGCGCCCAGAATTTCTACCAGACCCAGTTCGAGGCCGAAAGCGGCGATGCGGTGATGGCGCTGGCCCTCTTGGGCCACCTGGAAAGCACCCTCCCTTATGCGGACAGGCTTCTCCAGTTTCCCCGCAGCGAAAGCGGTATAGGCTCCCATAACGCCGCCTTCCGGCTCTTTCTGGCGATGCGCCACTGGCTCCTCATCCGCGACCTGTCCCTGGTTCGCAAGCATTTCGATCTTCTCAGATCCGAGGCCGATTTCCTGCTGGCGAACCGGGACGCCGCGCATGGCCTGATCCGGGAAGGCTATGCGGGCGACACCCGGGGCGACCTGGTGTATCCTCTGCATACCAATGCAATGGCCTGGCGGGCGATCCGGGATTTCGCAGTCCTCTGTCGCCAACTGGGGCGGGACGAGATGGCAAAGCATTACGCGGAATCCGCCGAGGTTTTCGCAGACTCCGTTCGTGCTGCCATAGCCGGATCGATGCGGAAAGACCTCAAGCCTCCCTTCCTGCCCGGTGCGCTCATATCCGACGAGAAAGCCTACGACACCCTCACCGAGTCCATCCGGGCGAGCTACTACAACCTGGTCGTCTGGTATTTCCTCCATTCGGAGCTTTACGGCCCCTTCGATGAGCCCGTGGACGCCTTGATCCGCTACGCCCAGCGGCACGGGGGCTTCCTGCTCGGCCTGGTCCGCTTCGACCAGCATTCCGACCTCTATACCGGCGGCGGCTTCGACGACCTCTATGGCCTGCCCTATATGATCGAACTCCTCCGGCGCGGCGAAATTGATGATTTTCTGGTATCCTTCTACGGCAAGCTGGCTCACGGCATGACGCGAGACACCTTCATCAATGCCGAGGTGACCGGCTGGTATCCCATCCCCGGCGAAACAGGCAGGCGGCTCTACCTCCCACCCAACTCCTCCGCCAACGCGGCCTTCCTGATCCCCTTTCGCCACATGCTGCTGATGGAAACCGACGCCAACCGCGACGGCCTGCCCGACGCCCTGCGCCTGCTCTCCGGCGCTCCCCGTCCCTGGCTGGCGGACGGGAAGAGCATCACGTTCCGGGATGCCCCGACCGCCTTCGGGCCGGTCAGCGTGAAAGTGCGTTCCCTCCTTTCCGTAGGCGAACTCACAGCGGAATGCCGCCTGCCCGAGCGGGAATCGCCCCGATCCATAACCCTGACCCTCCGCCTCCCGCAAGGCAAAGGCATCGCATCGGTCGCGGTGAACGGTAAGCCCTATTCCCGCTTCGATGCCGTCAAAGAGACGATTGATCTCAGCGGGCTTTCAGGGAGGGTGGTGGTGAGGGTAGGGGTGAAGTGATATGCCCTTGCCCCACCGTTTCTATCTGCAAGATACCCTGACGGTTGCCCGGCAGCTTTTGGGAAAGGTGCTGGCGCTGGAAGGGCCGGAAGGCAGGCTTTCGGGCCGGATCGTGGAAACGGAAGCCTATCTCAAGGACGATCCGGCATGCCACGCCTACCGGCGGCGCACGGCCCGGAACGATCCTATGTTCGGTCCGCCGGGAAAGGCCTATGTCTATCTCACCTACGGGATGTATCACTGCCTCAATGCCGTCACGCAGCCGGTGGACGTTCCGGAGGCCGTGTTGATACGGGCGGTGGAGCCGGTGGAGGGGATCGCCCTCATGCGCCGCCGCCGCCGAACCGAAAAGATCGAGCGCCTTGCCAGCGGACCGGGGAAACTCTGCCAGGCGTTCGGCATTGACCTGGCCTATAACCGGGCCGACCTGACAGGTGGCCCGCTTACTGTGGAAGAGGGGCCGGGCGCATCTTTTGAAACAGTGGCCGCGCCCCGCATCGGCATCACGCAGGGGGCGGAATTCTCCTGGCGGTTTTACATCGCGGGCAATCGGTTCGTATCGAGGAAATAGAAATCACTATATGCGCGAGATAAAGGAGGCATATCATGGCGCATTATGTCATCGGGGTGGATGTGGGGACCGGCAGCGCTCGGGCCGGGGTGTTCGACCTGGCAGGCAATTTGCTGGGAGCGTCGGCGCGGGAGATCCAGATTTTCCAGCCCCGGGAGGATTACGTCGAGCAGTCCTCTGAGGATATCTGGCGAGCGGCAGGGGAAGCGGTCAGGGAGGCGGTTGAGCGATCTGAAGCGGCCCCGGAGGATGTCATCGGGATCAGCTTCGACGCCACCTGTTCCCTGGTCGCGCTGGACAGGGAGAACCGGCCCCTGACCGTGGCCCTGGAGGGCGACCCCTCGCGCAACATCATCGTCTGGATGGATCACCGGGCGATTGAGGAGGCCGAGGAGATCAACCGCCAGGGCCATGAGGTGCTGAAATATGTGGGGGGCCGCATTTCGCCGGAGATGGAGGCCCCGAAGCTCCGGTGGCTCAAAAAGAGCCTGCCGGACACCTGGAGGCAGGCCGGGAAGTTTTTCGATCTGGCCGATTACCTGGTCTACCAGGCCACCGGAAACGATATCCGAAGCCTCTGCACGGTGGTCTGCAAATGGACTTATCAGGGGCATATCGGCTCCTTCGGCGCTTGGGACAAAAGCTTTTTCGAGAAGTTCGGGCTGGAAGACCTCTTCGACGGCGGCAAGGTCACGGGCCACGTCCGCCCGATGGGAACCCCTGCCGGAACTCTCACCCCGGAGGCGGCCCGCCGCTTCGGGCTGACCGAGAAGTGCGCGGTCGGGGTAGGCATCATCGACGCCCATGCCGGGGGGCTCGGCTCCCTGGGGGCGGTCTGGTCGGGCGAGGAGGGCGCTCCGCTTGAGCGCCTGGACACCGCCCTGGCCCTGATCGGGGGCACTTCCTCCTGCCATATGGCGGTCTCGATGGAGCCGAAATACATCCCGGGCGTCTGGGGGCCTTATTACGGGGCGATGGTCCCCGGCATGTGGCTCACCGAGGGCGGCCAGAGCGCCACCGGCGCTTTGATCGACTGCACCATCGCCAACCACGCCCAGGCTGAGCCGCTTCGAAAGCGTGCCCAGGCCGAAGGCAAGACTGTCTACGAAATCTTGAACGAAACGGTCGCCCGGCTGCAAAAAGAGGCGGGAGTGGGGCCGGAACTGACCGAAGACATCTTTATCCTCCCCTACCACCACGGCAACCGGTCCCCGAACGCCGACCCGATGGCAAAGGGCGTAGTGGACGGCGTTACCCTGGATATGTCTCCGGAATCGCTGGCCCGGCTCTACTATGCCACTATCCAGGCCATCGCCTACGGCACCCGGGATATCGTCGAGGCCATGAACCGGGCGGGCTATCGGATCGACCGTATCTACGCCACAGGGGGCGGCACGAAAAACCCCCTGTGGCTCCAGGAACACGCCGACATAACCGGCTGCGCCCTGGTCCTGCCTCGCGAGCCGGAGGCCGTTCTCCTGGGAACCGCCATCCTCGCCGCCGTCGCCGCCGTCGCCCACCCGGACATCCCTTCCGCCATGAAAGCTATGGACCACCCCGGGGAATCCATCCGCCCGAACCCCTCCACGCATAAATATCACCAGGCCAAATACGCTGTCTTCAAGGAAATGTATCGGCAGCACCTGGCGCGGAGAAAGCGGATGGAGGAAATCTGAGGCGGCCTTGAAAAAATATCTTGACAAATTCCCCCATTTTTGGGATAATGTCTTTAGCAAAACCGCTGTTTCGTTCGATATAAAAAAGGAAAGCCGGAATCTTTCCGGCTTTCGTCAGCCAAAACGTCATTGTAACGACCACTGGGATGGAGGCGAAGATTTCATGCGGAGAAGGGTAAGCATCATCTGTGTCGGAAGTTTTTTCCGCAGCGCAAGCCGCTCGCTTCGTTCCGGTGATGGCCGGTTGCGATAGCGATCCCCCGAAAACCGGTCGAACCTCTCTTCCTTGAAGGTTTCCGGGCCGCGGGCATATGCGCCTGCGGCCCGTTTTGCGTTTTTAGAGACCTTCAAGGAGAGATTTCAGTGATGAGTTCGAATATCGAAGCGGCAAGGGAAGGGAACCGGTTGGCGCAAGCGGCCCTGGTCGAGTCCCTGCGCCCGCGTCTGGTCAAGATGGCCTCCTATTACGCCCGCGCCTGTGGGGAGGATGCTGACGACCTGCTGCAAGAAGCCTGGGTCGGGCTGCTGGAAGCCCTTCCCGAAATCGACCTCACCATCGGCAGCCCGGAACAATACCTCATACAACGCGCCCGCTGGCGGATGCTGGATGCCGTCCGCCGCGCCCGCGCGCGTCGCTGCCTGCCCCTGGAAGACGATGCGGTGGAAAATCTGCCCGGCCCTTCGCTGGAGAGCGCCGTCTCTTCGGCCTGCGTGTCCGAATTCGCGCGCCGCTTGAAAGACAATCAGCGGGCGATTTTAAGCCATCTGCTGGCCGGGTTCACCTGGCGCGAGACCGGCGACTCCCTGGGCTGCACCTCTGCCAACATCGCCTACCACGTCCGCCAGATCCGCCGGGAATACGAAAAATGGTCAGGGCAGGCGGTCCAGGCCTGAGATCGGGAGAGGAGCCGGAGGCCCGGATGGGCGCTAAGCAGGGCGTTGGCGTCAAGGAGCAGATGTCATTGGGCCTCCTACCGTAGGGGCGAACCTTGTGTTCGCCCTGTGTGCGCTCAGGGGCAGGGCGAACATAAGGTTCGCCCCTACAGATCGGAGGAGATCGTTCTCCATCTGGATCTTGACTAGGAAGCATATAGCTAAGGCCATGAAGCGGGAAGGAAGAGACATCGTTATCGGATAGGATACGTCTCACTGCCCGTAAAACCAATCGATTCCGATCCGGGCCACATAGAGGCCGTCCCTTTTGTGATAGCTCAGGATCGCCAGATCGTCCAGGAAAAGGAGGCTCTGGTAGCCGTAATCGTTCTCCGGGTCGGCGGCTATCGGTCGCTCGTGGCCCCAGGTGACGCCCTCGTCGGCGGAGACGCAGGCGGTGAAGGGCGTTCTCCTGCCCCCTTCGCCGCCCGTGCAGCGCAGGAGGAGGAGGTGACCGGTGGACGGTATCCGGTCCGCCGTGACCGCGCTGGAGTTGGCCGGGAGCTTCAAGTCTTTCACCAGTTCCCCTTTCGACCAGCTTTCCCCCTTGTCCGATGAGTAGGCGCGGCCCAGAAAGCCGCTGTAGGTGCGGAAGATCATCATCAGCCGCCCGTCCTTGAGTTCCGCCACATGCGCTTCCTGCGCTTCATGGGGTTCCATATCGACATCGTTTTTGCTGGCAAGCCAGGTGTAGCCCGCGTCGTCGGAATAGAAGGCGGTAGCGACATAGCCGCTGTGGTCGTTGCTGTTGGGCCAACGCTTCTTATATTCCACCGGCACGATGATGCGCCCTGTGGACAGAAGGCGCGGCTTGTCGTTATGGGAGATGGTGTAATGGGGGTAGGGTGTGGCAATGAACTGCTCGCTCCAGGTTTTTCCCTCATCGGATGACCGTTTGTAGTAGTTGTGCCCGTAATAGGGCCGCGATCCCTCCGGCGGATACAGCCCGTAGATGTAGAAAAGGAGAATGTCCCCGTTTCCCAGCCGGAGAAGGCTGGGATGGCAGTAATAACCCCGCTTGGAAGGCGGAGGCGGGTTGGAAACCAGAGTAAAGGCTTCGCCCCAGCTTTTCCCCCTGTCGGACGAATAGCGCCCGATGATGCCCTTGTCGGTATAGCACATGAGCAGCCTGCCGTCCTTGAGCGGCAGGATATTGCCCGGCATCCCGCGGTATCCGAACTGGGCTGTCGGCATTTTGACGGCATGAATCTCCTCGAATATCGCTTTCGATTCCCCTCCCCGGGCGGCAGCGGCCAGAACCAGACAGGCCCCGGCCAGCCCGGTCGCTTCGATGAATACTGACAGATTCATGGAATTACGGCAACCTCCTCATTGATACGGAAAGCACCAGGATTTTCCATTGTCGAGGCAGTCTGCGAGGAGCGCAGGACGCGGCAATCTCCAGCCTTATAAATGCCCGACCTCGCTTCTGCCTTTAAGACTCTGGAGATTGCTTCGTCGCTGCCCCTTCGCAGACTGCCTCGACTGCTTTACTCCAGAATCAGCCAGCCCAGGTCGGCGGGGTTGGCCGTGCCGTGCGCCAGCCTGCTTTCAAGGGGGCGCTGTTCCATCCAGGAAAAGCGGGCACTGCCTCCGGGCAGGACGGCCTCTCGCTCCATGTCCAGGCGCATGGGCCGTTCCGGGGAAGCGTCCGGGCGCAGGCGGCGCAGCGGAAGCTTCAGGGTGCAGGCCCACTCGCCCGGTCCGGCATGGACGGCTGAGGCCGGGTCGCAGCCGGGCAGGTCGTAGCCTTCGGAGGCGGACAGTGATCCCGGTGCGGAGACCGTCACGGTCTGACAGGGCCAGAGGCGACGCGGCTCGATTTTCAGGGTGACTGATTCGCCCGGCGTAGGGCCGGGGGCGGCAGGCGATGCCAGAAGACAGCGCACCGCGAAATAGAGGTTGTCCCCGTCGTGGCAGGCCTTCCAGAAGGTGCGGGCCGGCAGGCCATCCCCATCCGGGCGGGAGCGTTTGCCGTCCCGGACCGTCAGCTCGACTTCCGGTAGCCCGTTCCACACGGGGCCGCTGTATTTGCCGTCTATCGCTGGCGAGCGGGACACCCGGCTGCAACGATAAAGCGCGCCCTCCGGTTTTTGGCCGGTATAGGCGGGCCAGAGCGATTCCCCGTTTCGTATGCGGCGCGATAGCTGCGGGAATTCCTCGTCCAGCAGGCGCTGCAACTGCGCCATGCGCCACTCGATCCTGGCGGGGTGGTATTTATAGCCTTCGGCCTCGGAATGGAAGCCCAGCCGGGAGTCGGCGCGGCAGAGTTCCAGAAGCTGGGCATCCCGGGCGATTTCGCGCCGGACGATACGCTTCATGGCTGACAGAAGATTCCGGCTCTCAGCCGCCGGTTTCCAGGGCAACTCCTCGCGCATGGCGTAAAAGCGCAGCATGTTATAACCGCTCTCGAACTGGATGCCCAAAGCGGTGGCCGCCCCGATCTCCAGGCGGCGATCCTCATGGTCGGTATACTGGGGCAGCAGCTTCTGAAGAATAGCGACGCCGCGGTTCCAGCTTTTCGCCATCTTGCCGCAGAGATCGAGAATCTCGTCCAGTGTGTGCGTGTAATAGAAACATTCCCCGATGCGATCTCCGCTGGGCGGATAAACTCTGCCGGAGATGACGGAGGCGATCAGCCAGGAGGGCGAGATACCCTGGTCTACCGGTTCCAGGTACAGGGGCCAAACCACCGCGTCATGCATGGGGCCGTACCAGCCGAAGACGTGATTGAGCGGGAAGTGGCTGTAGCCCTCCTGGAATCGCTTCCAGGCTTTGGCCACGGCCCGGGCGTTTTCTCCCCAGTCGCGCCGGGCCATATAGAGCAGAAAGCTCTCCTCGGTTTCCGGGAAGGGGGCGAAGGCGAGTTCTCCGGCGGAGCGGTTCATGATGCCCGGGTAGTTGCCGAAATACCAGCACTGCATGATCCCGCTCACGCCCAGTTCATGCATCGCTTTGTATTTCCGGTAGAGGTGACCGGGAACCGGCACGAAGGGGACGGTGGCGACCTCGTGGCTGCACCCGACCTGGAGCTTGGCGAACATCCGATTCCCGCGGCTTGAGGCGGCCCGGGCGCAGTCGGCAAAGAGCCGGCTCGGGCCGATATAGGAAAGCCAGTAATCGAAAATGCGGATCTTCCGTCCGCACTGCTCGCCCATCGCGGAGGACTCGAAGTTGTGCTGGAGGATGATCCCTTCCGGGAGCCGACCGGCGGACTCGACCGTGAGCGCGTCTCCCCATGTCCAATACTGGCCGTAGGGCCAGGAGATGCACTCCGCATCGGGGGCGGCGTCGCGCATTCCGCGGGCCATAGCCGACATCGTATCGTTCAGAACATCGTGAGGGCTGCGGTCGCAGCATCGGGGGCAATTGATGCCCGATGGCGCTCCGGAATAGCAGTGCGAACCATGCTCTCCGATACTGATATTGATAATCCCGCCCAGGCCCGGCACCGCTCCGAAAAGGCCGCGCATGGCCTCCTCCAGGTAGGCGATGCCTGTCGGGCTGCCCGTGCAGAAATAGCTGTGGCCTTCCCAACTGTGTCCGACGATCTCCGGATGGGCGCGGGCCTCCTCGCTGTCTACGGCGATGGGCATCGGCTCATTGCAATAGGTGTATATTTTGATGCCGTGGCGGGCGCATTTCTCGACGGTCCGGCGCAGCTTATCAAGGCGCGGCCTCGGATTTCGACCGTACTCCGGGATAACGTTTTGCGGGCATATCTCGGAGAAATGGATGGTGAGCCAGAGGCCGTTGATCCCTTCATGGGCCAGACGGTTCAGGTATTCGTCCGGGTAGTAATCCACCGCATCGGTCAGTTCGTCCCGGTTCCGGGGAGGCCGGTGGATGGGGCCGAAGAAGCACCGGGATATGCGGGTGCGGATCACGGGCCGCCGCTCCACCGTCCCGGTTTTGAGAAAAGGCCCCCCCGAGCGAAGCAGCTCGTCCTCAACGTAAAAAACGCCCCGCCGGATGCCTTCGGTGTCTCCCGCCAGGATTTCGCACCGGCCTTCCTTGACGACAATACGGTAGCTTTCCAGAACATCGGAATCGATATGCCCGGTGACGATGCGATAGGGGCCGGAACGGTTCAGCCCGGCGGCGGCCTGAAAACGGTTCAAATCCTCGTAAGCGGTTTCGAGGACGCCATGGGGATCCGGGAACCGGCTTTCGACAATGAAGCCCTCCTGCAGCGACGCCTCTCCTCGCCGCGTCTCCCGGGGCTGCCAGCGGATGCTGCGCCATAGCGGACTTTGCAGATCGTCGATGAATTTCCAGGTCGATTCTGGCGGCTGATCTGGCGCTTCAGTGAGTCGGGACATATGAATTCTCCTGCGGTTTATGGGATCGTATCGTGCGGGAAAGCATCTCCTCCTGCTAAGGGGGGCTAATACTACAACGACGGGTTAAGGGGCTCGGGGCTGAGTCGGTACGGCTGCGTTCGAGCCGGGCGCTCGGGCCGCCCGGCGTTTGGCATGCGAACGCTTCGCCCGTTCATTGCGCTGTTGGGTGGC
>JADLDR010000044.1 GCA_020846535.1 Armatimonadota bacterium
AAGGGATGCGCCGGAGCGCATCCTGGGAGAGGGGGACAGAGGGTGCGGTGCTTGAGGGATCATCTCTCCCCCTTCCCGTTTCGGGAAGGGGGCCGGGGGGTTAGGGAACGGTCTCTCAAAGCCCCCAATCCCGCCCCCGCGGGACAGACAGCCTGATCTTGATACACATGGGGCGCGATTCCTCGCGCCCCTACTGGCCCCGGGCTTGGCGGCGACTTGGGTTAACCTATAAGGCACTCAAAGAAAGGACGACGCCTATGACAGGATCGGACATCGAACACCTCGTCACGAAACTGCACAGTGCGCTTGGGCAAGGAGGCGCGTCCCTGGATACTCAGGCGGTCCTCGAAGCGTTGGACCGGCTGCATCCGTCGGACATTGCCGACCTTCTGGACGAACTCAGCCTGCCCGAAGCACAGGCGGTGTTCGACCTGCTTCCCGATGAGCATGCAGCCGAGGTGTTGGATGAGGTCGTTCCCGACACCAACCGCTACCTGGTCGAGCATTCGCCGCACGAACGGATCGTGAAACTGCTGGACATCCTGCCGATGGACGATGCGGCGGAAGTCGTTGCGGAAGTCGGAGAGCAAGAGGCTGCCCCCTTTCTGGCCGACCTGGCGATGCAGGACGCCCGAGAGGTCACGGAACTGCTGGCGTTCCCGGAGCGGACGGCGGGCCGTCTGATGACGGATAAGTTCGCCGCTGTGGGTGCGCGGATGACGGCAGCGGCGGTGCTGGACTATCTGCGCGAAAGCGCGACGCGCCTGGAAACGATCAACGTGGTCTATATGGTCAATGACGCCGGACAGCTTGAGGGCGTTTTCTCCATACGCGATCTGCTCATGACAAGCCCGGACAGCTTGGTGGCCTCCTTCGCCAATAGCGAGCCGATCACCGTCACGGCGGAGGCCGACCAGCAGGATGTTGCCCGCCTGATCTCCCAGTATGATTTGGTAGCCCTTCCGGTCATAGATCGAGCGAACCGCATCCTGGGGATCGTCACAGTAGATGATGTGATAGACGTGCTGGTGGAGGAGTTTGAGGAGGATGTCGCCAAACTAGTCGGTACGGACGCGGAGGAGATGGAGCGGAAGTCACCCTTACAGGTGGCGACCCTGCGTCTCCCCTGGATCATGGCGACCATGTTTATCGAACTGCTGGCAGGGTTGGTCATTCATCACTTCGATCAGACGCTTACGAAATTCATTCTGCTGGCCTCGTTCATGCCGATCATCTCGGCCATCAGCGGCAATACCGGGCTGCAATCGGCGGCGATCATCATCCGCGGATTATCCACAGGCCATGTGCAGCTTTCCCGCTGGCGTCATAGCTTGATGCGCCAGGTCACGACCACAATGATTCTCGGAGCCGTCTGCGCGCTGGTACTGGGTATCATTGGCGCGATCTGGGACAGGCATTGGGCGTTCGGCATGACGGTCTTCCTGGGGATGTTCATGGCGGTCAACATCGCGGGCATCGTCGGAACGGTGGTTCCCCTGATTTCAAAACGCGCGGGCTATGATCCCGCGCTCACAGCCGGCCCATTCGAGACGGCATTTCAGGATGTGATCGGGATCAGTATTTTCTTGAGCCTGGCGTCGGTTCTCCTGCACTGGCTCAGGTAGACGTCCGTTTCCTTATTTCCACTGCCCTTCCGTTCAGGATTGGCCCTCGTAGCTTTAGCCCCTGATTTCAATCAGAGACTCTTAAGCATTCCCTGATTCTTGCCTTGAATTGCATGAGTCGCCTCCGGCAATGGAGGCCGGGAAGTCCATCTTGATTCCCCCGTAAAACCTGTATTATCATACAGGTGGAATCGGATGAGGAAAATGGAATAACTTAGGAGAAGGATATGACCGCTTTAGAGACCTTTGAGAAAACCGCCCTGTTGGGGCAGACGATAGAAGATCTGGAATCCTTTGCCAAATCGCTGGGCGAGCCCGCCTACCGGGGCCGGCAGATCGCGGATTGGATTTACCGGCGGGGGGCCGCCGCCTTCGAGGAGATGAGCGATCTGCCGAAGCGTTTCCGGGAGCGTCTGGGGTCGGAAGCCCCCGTGGGCACGGCGCAGGTCGCTTACCGCCAGACCTCCGGTGACGGGACGGTGAAGTTCCTCCTGGAGCTTGCGGACGGAGAGCGGATCGAGACGGTCTACCTGCCCTACGAAGACCGCGCCTCGGTGTGCGTGTCCTCCCAGGCGGGCTGCCCGATGGCCTGCGATTTCTGCGCGACCGGCAAGAGCGGCTACCGGCGCAATCTGGCGGCAGGGGAGATCGTCGATCAGGTTCTGTGCGCCCAGCGGTTTTCGGGCAGGCGGATCGATCATGTGGTCTTCATGGGGATGGGCGAGCCGCTCCTGAACCTGCCGAACCTGCTGAAAAGCATCCGCCTTCTGAACCGGGAGGTGGGGATCGCGCAGCGCCAGATCGCCGTCTCCACGGTGGGCCTGATCCCCGCCATCCGCGAGCTTGCCCGCGAGAAGCTCCGGATCACCCTGGCGGTCTCCCTGCACTCCCCGGAGGACAGCGTGCGGGCCAGGCTGATGCCCGCCGCCAAGAAATACCCGGTCACCTCCCTGGTCCGGGCGGCGGCGGAGTATGCGGAGCAGACGGGCAGGCGGGTAACCTATGAATACACCCTCCTGAAAGGGATCAACGATACGCCGGAGCAGGCCCGCCTGCTGGCCCGGCTTCTGAAAGGCGCGGTCTGCGCCGTCAACCTGATCCCCTTCAACCCCATCGGGCCGGGCGGGGATTATGCCCGGCCCGACGGCAGCCGGATCGCCCGCTTCCGGCTCGAACTGGAGGAGGCCGGGATTGCGGTCACGCAGCGCGCGGAGAGAGGACGCGATATCGCCGCCGCCTGCGGGCAATTGAGACGTAGAATGGAGACCGAGCATGTATCACAGCCCTCAGACGGACCTGCTTGAGTCCGTTTCGATGAGCGAGTGGAGCAGGACGAACCTGCGCCGCCTCTTCTTTCGCATCCACCTGCCCGACGACGGCAGGCCCTGCGAGTTTGATGCGGCGGCGGCGGTGGACGCCTGGCGGCAGGCAGGGGTGAATGCGGCGATCTTCCTGGCAAAATGCCCCGCCGGTTACGCCTATTATAAAACAGCGCACGGCTGCGGCCATCCGGGCCTGAGGGGATGCGACCCGCTGGGCGAAATCCTGGAGGCCGCAGCGAAGGATAACATCAAGGTGACGGCCTGCTATGCCGGGGCCTGGGACGCCCTCCTGGCCGACCGCCACCCGGAGTGGCAGACAGTGGTGGCCGACTGGGAATCCGCCCTGGGCCGCCAGCCCACGCTCTGCCTGAGCGGCCCCTACCGGGAGATCGTCTTCGAGCGCATCCGGGAATTGCTGGCCGCCTATCCGGTGGACGGCTTCTGGAGCGACGCCCTGCTCTGGGGCCAGCCTTTTTGTTACTGCCCCGCCTGCGAGGACCGCTTCTCCGACCGGTTCGGCCAGGAATTGCCGCGCACCCCCGAACACCCGCTCTGGCACAGGGCCGTCCGATGGCGGTACGACCAGGCCGAGCGGCTGGTGGCGGAACTGCGCGCCCTCTGCCGCGCCCTCCGGCCCGGAGCCGCCTTCACGGTCCACTTCTCCGCCCTCCAGGGCGAGCGCAAGACCGATGCCGTCCAGCGGCCCCTGGGCGTCTCCCGCTTCCTGGACTGGCTGATGGCCCCCGGCGACTCCCGGGAGGATGTCTCCCCCTCCATGGCGGCCCAGTTCGTGGGGAGCATCGCGGAAGCGCACCGGTTCGGGCGGGAATGCCTGCCTCCTCTGCTGGGGGACGTGCGGATCAGCCGCTTCGCCGGGGAGAGCGACTTCACCCTCCGGCCCCAGCCTCAGATCGCCTTCGAGGCGTTTGCCGCCGTCTCGTACGGAGCCGCCGTCACCCTGGAGGATGAAGCCTATCCCGACGGCAGCCTGGAGCCTGCGGTCTACCAGGCCCTTTCCAACATCTACGGCGAGATCGAACGGAAAGAGCCGTGGCTGGTCGGTTCGTCGCCCGTCCGGTACGCCGGGGTACTCCATTCCCAGGCGACCCGCGACTACCTGCACGCCGACGGCGGGAGCCGGTTCGAAAAGGCGGTCTACGGCGCTTACCGCGCCCTCGCCGACAACCATCTGCCGGTCGGCTTTCTCTTCGACGAGGGCCTGACGCTGGAGCAGTTGGCTCCCTATGCGGTTCTCTACGTTCCCAACGCCGCCTGCCTGTCCGGAGAAACCTGCGAGGTCATCGCGGAATACGTGAAACAGGGCGGGGGGCTGGCGGCCACCGGCATGACCTCCCTGCGCGATGAGACGGGCCGGAAGCGCCCGGATTTTGCCCTCAGCGGCCTTTTCGGGGCGCATTACGAGGGGCTCTTGCGGGAGCCGTTCGTCTACTGGAGCCTTTCGGGTCTGTCTTATCCCCTCTTCTACCAGGGCCAGTGCGCCCGCGTCACGACCGAAGCCGAAACCCTGGGCCATATCTGGGAATCGGCGGGAACGGGCGGCAGGGGATCCGGGCCGTACCGTGAGACGCCCATGCCGGTCGCCGTCCGAAACCAGGCCGGGGGCGGCAAGGTGGTCTATGTCGTCGGCTCGCCCGAAAGCCGGTATGCGGAAAGCGGCCTCCCCGAATACCGCTGGCTGATCGACCGGATCATCCACCTCGCGGCCTCCGCGCCGCGCCCGTTCTGGGTGGAAGCCCCTTCCGTTGTGGAACTCTCCGCCCGGCGGCTGCCGGACGGTCCGACGGTCTACCACTTCCTGAGCGCCGTCCGGAGCCGCCCGGTGCGCTTCGGCAACCAGTGGACCCCGGAGGTTATCGAAAACGTCCTTCCGGTCTTCGATATTCGCCTCCACATCGCCTCCGAACCCGGCAGACGCCACCGCGCCTACCTGCTGCCCGACATGGATCCCCTCAGAGTGTCCCACGAGGATACCGAAGTGGTTGTGGACATGCCGGAAGTGCGCCTCTGGAGCAGCGTGCTGGTGGAGAAGGAGGATTGAAGGCGGGGGTGAGGGATGGATTCGCAGCGAATCCGGGGACGAGGGAAGGCTGAAGCGTCTGAGGATCGACGGAATGGAATCCCGTCGATCCTCAGGAGCCGGGCGCAGGGCGCTTCACGCCGCGTGTCTTTCCTCGATGTCCTTGAGGATTTTGCCCAGTTCGCCCTGTTTTTTTTCGGATTGATCGATCCGCTTCCGGAGGGCCTCAATCGTGCGGTCCTGGTGGCTGTGGGAGGACTGCCGGCGGCTTTGGAGCCGGGCCAGCCTGCCGCGCAGGGTCAGCCACCGCAGGCCCCAGAGGATGCCCAGTTCCGCAATGGTGACGGCATAGACCGTCAGGGAGACTTTGAGATAGCTGTTCAGATAGAAGCAGACGCCGACATTCAGCAGGCCGACCCAGAAGGCGATGATGAAGACAGTGCGGAAGATATGGTTTTCCTGGCGGATGCGCTTTCCCTCCGTTTCCAGGGCGTGGAGGAGTTCCGCCGCCTCGCTGTTCTGGGCCGCCAAGGTGTTCTGAAGGTCGGTCTTTCGGGCCGCCGCCTCGCTTTTCAATTCCTTCAGGTGGGCTTCCAGGACGCCCCGGGTGACCTTGAAGGTTTGCTCGCACAGGCGTTCGGCGATCTCTTCCGCATCCGCGCTGTCGAAAAAGGTGTCGTTTTTGAAGAGCGCATCCGCGGTGGCGTATTCTTTGCTTAGAATCTGGTAGTTATGGGCGTCCCGCTGTCGGCATCCCGCGATATCGGCCATCTGGAGGGCGCGTTCGGCTTTGTTGAGGGACTCCCGCGCATTGCGCCGGGCGCGGTCCCGGAGGGCTTCGAAGAGGGAGCCGATTTCCCCGCGAACGGACTCGAAATCGGGTTCCAGGGCGATCCGCACACAGTAATAGCGGTCCGCGGAGACCGCTTTGGTGAGATTCTGGATGGCTTCGGTTCCCCGGCCTATCAGGGCGCAGTAGTGGGCGTAATGGAAGGCGGCCTCGAAGAGGTTCGGGGAGAGGTCGAGGGCGGATCGGGCGTCCCGGGCGGCCTCCTGGCATTCCCCGTAGAGGTAGTGCATGTAGGCCGCGTGAAGGTGCGCGTAGCTGGCATGATATCTCGACCGGCTGACCGCGGCGAAAGCGGCACCCTCGTAGTGGCGCAAGGCCTCCTGGACCAGCCCCTTACGGAAAAAGAGGATATTGCCCAGCGTCTGCTGGGCCAGAAAGTCCTGGGGCCGGTCTTTCACGTATACCCGCAGGTCCGCCTCCAATTCTTCCGGCTCGGCCATCCGGAAGTGGACAAGGATCCGGTCATAGAGGGCGCGGGCTTCGGGGTCGAACTTGGCGTGAAGCAGGTTTTCCAGGCTCGGGATGCTGCTTCGCCGGTGTTCGATAATCCAGGCCGTCTCGGCCAGCGCCCAACGGAAATATGGCCCCAGCCCGTACATCGTCCACCCGACGATATCCCTCCTCAGACTCGCAATTTCGGCCTGGAGGCGATCCAGGCTGAGCGCCCCCCGGTAGCGCGTTTCGGGCAGGCGGCCCAGAGCCTCGATCTCCGCAGCCACCAGTTCCTTGACCACTTGCACCGCACCCAGGCTGCCTCGCGCCGGAACCGCGAGGTCGCACCGCTCCCGCCTCTGGAAGCGGGAGAACGCCTCCCGGTCCGCCTCGGAGCCGACAGAATCCGGGGAAAACTCCCCCATTCTTCTCCCCCTTGCTCGAAATTTCGCTCTGTTGTCATATTATCGGCGAATCGGTAGGGGTTCTTTAGCCGGTAAAGATAAGGGGCCGGGGATGTTCCGTTTCGTAAAAGCGCCTCACCCGCCCCGGCCCTCCCTCTCCCGGGCACAGAGGGAGGGAGCCTGGCGACGGGAGACGGGTAGGGGAGGCCGAACACCCCCTCGCCTGAGCAGGTCGTTGGAGTCAAGGGTCCGTGATGGGGCCGTCCTGTCCGGCCTGTAGGGGCGATCCTTGTGATCGCCCCCTAGCGATCCAGATCAGGAAAAACATCCTCCGCTCCTGGGGGAGGGGGGACCGCTCTCCCCTGGGATGGGTTGCCTCTCTCCCCTAACCCCTCTCCCCGAAACCCAAGGGATGCGCCGGAGCGCCTCCGGGGAGAGGGGGACAGAGGGTGCGGTGCTTGAGGGATCATCTCTCCCCCTGCCCGTTTCGGGAAGGGGGCCGGGGGGTTAGGTAACCATCTATCAAAGTCCCGCCCCCCGCCCCGGCGGGACAGTCACCCTGATCTGGATCGCGATGGGGCGATCCTTGTGATCGCCCCGCCCGTCATCTCGCTTTTTCCCAGACGAACACGAGGTTCGCCCCTACGGACTGCCCTAGGGGGCAGGGCATACTGACTCCGACGGGCTGCTTAGCGGCGCAGCCGCGTCCGGGAGAAGGGGCAAAGGGTAAGGTGCTTTGGGTGCCTCTGAAACAGCCTTGCGGGAATGGCCTGCGGCGATAAAGAGGCTTTACCGCCTCAAAAACTCCACCAGAATTTGGGCGATGACGATTTTACCGATCAGGGCGACAGGATAGACGCTGGCGTAGGCGAGGGTGGGCAGTTCCGTCTGGGTCTGGGCGGTGGCGGCCCCCAGGCCGGGGGGATTGGTCATGCAGGCGCTCAGGACGCCCATCGTGGCGAGGACGTTCATCTTGTAGACGACATGGGCGAACAGGAGAATGACGCTGACCGTGATGATCGTGATGGCCGCGCCGCCGATGAAGAGGCTGGCCCCCTGCTGCATCAGAACTTCCATGAAGCGCGATCCCGCGGTCGTTCCCGCGCCCGCCAGGAAGAGCATCAGCCCGAGTTCGCGGGAGAGGTTCTTGGCGGCCTGCGGCACGTAGAAGCGGAAGCGGCCCGCGGACCCGAAATGCCCCAGGATCAGGCTGGTGACAAAGGCCCCGCCCGCGGAGCCGAGTTTGATGTGGATGGCCGGCGACAGCGAAAAAGGGATGTTGCCGATCAACACGCCCAGAAGCAGGCCGAAGAGGAAGGGGGCCATCGTGGTCTCCTCCAGCCGGCGCTCGTCGCCGCCCACCACTTTCACGAAGTCCCCGACCGCCTCCTGCTCCCCGACGACCCGGATCTGGTCGCCCAGCAGCAGGATGCTGGTTCCCCGGGGAACCAGTTCCGCGCCCTCCCGGCGGATGCGCGTGATCACCACGCCGGATCGCTCGATGATCTGAAGCTCCCGCAGCGTCCTGGAGGAAAGGGAGGGGTCGGTGACATCGACATCGACGCTGACGATATTTCGGTTGATGTCCATCGAAACCTGGGTGTCCTCGCCCAGCAGGACGCGCAGCACATCCAGCTCCTCCGCGCTGCCGACAGCCCGCGCCACATCCCCCACATACAGGGTGAAATCGGGATGGCCGGTGAAGATCTCGTTGCCGCGCCGGATGCGGGAGATGGTGGTATCGCTGGCCCGGCGCGGGTTGACCTCGCGAATGGTGCGCCCGTCGCAGTTCGGGTTGGTGACCAGAAACTGCCGGACGGTCAGGGCGGGAAAATCGCTTTCGGATTCCCGCCGCCACCGCTCCTCCTCTTCGACGACAGGACGCCGGAGGAGTTTGGGGAGGAACTGGATGAGGAGTACCACCCCCAGCATACTGAAGGGATAGGCGATTCCGTAGCCGACCGAGGTGAAACTGCCGCCCCCGGGGTCGCTTTTCATCAGATCGATGGCGGCGGCCAGGGCGGGCGTATTGGTGAGAGCGCCGGTGAAAAGGCCCACCGCCAGGTCGTAACGGAGGCCCAGATACCAGCCGACCAGGACGGCGGCCGCCGTCCCGGTCGCCAGGCTCGCCAGCGCGATGACGATATAGCGGGAGCCGGTCTCGCGGAAGGATCGGAAGAAGCGCGGCCCGGCCTGGAGGCCGACCGCGTATACAAAGAGCAGCAGCCCCAGGTCCATCACTTCCTTGGGGACGCGGTGCCCGAAGTGCCCGAAAACCAGGGCGCTGAAGAGGACGCCTCCCGTGCCCAGCGAAATGCCGCGAATCGAAAGCCGCCCCAGCCCGTACCCCAGCACGAGGATGGCGAACAGGACGACCATTTCTTCCCTGAATGCATGGCCCAACACTGTGGATATCTCCTTGTGATACCGCCGACGACCGGCGGCGCGTCAAAGCCCTGCGCGCCCTCCGCGCAACGCACGGCACCCGTGCGGAACGTAGCCCTGCGCCTTCAGAGCGATACCGCCTTTTGCAGATTCGGGCCAAAGGTATTATAATGGGAAGTGGAAGTGTTTGGCAACCGGAGGGAAGCTCACGGGAACGCCTGCGCGCCCAAAGAGTAAGGAGGATGTGACGCGATGCAAGGTAGGCGAAGGGCTGTCTGGGCGGTATTCCTCTGGTGGGCGGCCGCCCTGGCGGCATGGGCGATGAGCAGCGAGCAGGAGGTCAAAATCGGCCGGGAGGTCGCTGTCGAGATCGAAAAAGAATACCGGGTGACGAGCAACCGGGAATGGCAGGCGCAGATCGAAGAGATCGGCAGGAAGCTGGTGGAGGTCGGCTCCCGGAAGGATATCGAATACCGTTTCAAGGTGCTGGACATGGGCAAGGAACTCAACGCCTTCGCCCTGCCCGGCGGGTTCATCTATTTTTCCGAGCGACTCTGGAAGTATATGACCGTGGACGAGCGGGCCTCGGTGCTGGCCCACGAGCTGGCTCATGTGACCCAGCGCCACTGGGCCAGAAGAGTCGACAAGGAGACGAAAAAGAACATCGCCCTGATCCTGCTCGACCTGGTACTCAAGCCCAATGTGGATATCGCCCGGGCGATGAGCTATGCCAGCGACTTCATGAGCCTGCACTACTCCCGAGGCGATGAACGGGAGGCCGACGAGCGCGGCCTGGCCTTTATGTACGCCGCCGGGTACAATCCCTGGGGCTTTGTGACGGCCATGCAGAAGCTCAAGCAGCTCACCGGCGATTTCCCCAGGGAGGTCAAGTTTCTCTCCAGCCACCCCCTCACCGCGGACCGCATCAAAACCGCTCAGGCCCGCGTCGAGGCCATGAATGGTCCCAAACCCGAACCCGGCCCGCCCCCTGCGCCCCCGGTCACCGAAATGCCCGAGGCGGAAAAGGCCGTGATCGATGTCCGCGATTTCGCGGTGCGGGGCGACTACGGAGGGAGCGGCGCGGAATCGGGAATCGCGGATATGACGGCCCGGGAGCTTTCCCGCAGCGGCCAGGCGTATGTCACCCGGAACGGGCAGCCTGTTCCCGGAGCGGAGGCCCTGCCCGCCGGCCTGGGGAGCCGGCGCAGGCTGTCGCTCTCAGGCCGGGCCGCCTTTTCGGTGGAAAAAGGCGACCTGACGAACGCTGCCGGCAAAGCGGCCCTGGCCCTCAAGCTCGAATGGCAGCTCTATGAGGGGGGCCGCCTGGTCAGGCAGGGCGAAACCACCTGCATCCGCGAGGGCCGGCCGGGAACCGCCCCTGCCGCGCCCTGGGTCTCCGGCGGCCGCTACGATGGTCCGGTGCTGCAATCTCTTGCCGGGGGCGGGTCCCTCCACGCCGTCCGGCTGGCCCTGCGCGAGCTGGTGGCCTATCCCCATCTTTTGCAAGGCCCGGCCATCGCCTCGGTCAACGCCCGCCGGAAGACGGTCACCCTGGACGCGCCCCCGGACAGCGTCAGCCCCGGCGACCGCTACGAGGTGCGGAAACCCCTGGGCGATTTCAAGCTCGATCCCCGGACCGGCGCTCTCGACTCCCGAGAGATCGTCACGGTGGCGGTGCTTGAAGTCTCCGAAATCTCCCCCAAAGGCGTCACCGCCCGGGCCAGCCTCCGCAAGGGCTACGGGATGGGCAACCTCAAACCGGGCGATAAGACGACAGCGACGGAATAGGGCGAAAGTTTCCTATTGTCTCGCGCCTGCGCTACCAGCCCGCCGCGCAGCCGTCGGCGCGGGGGTCGGAGCCGCCCATCAGAGCGCCCGTTTCGGGGTGAACCTGGATCACCTGGGCCGCGCAGCCGCCGGACCAGGCATCCCCGACCGCCACCCGGTGCCCTTTGCGGCGCAGGGCGGCGATGGTTTCCTCCCCGGCCCGGCCTTCGATGGCGACATCCAGGCCGCCTCCGGAGGCCCACTTGGGGGCCTCGATGGCGTCCTGGACGCTCATCCCGAAATCGATGAGGCCGGTGATGACCTGAAGGTTCGTTTGCACCTGCACATCCCCCCCGGGGGTCCCCCCGATTACGAACAATCCCCCGTCCCGGAAGATCATATAGGTGTTCAGGGTATGGGCCGTTTTCTTGCCCGGCTCCAGGCGATTGACGTGGCCGTCGTCCAGCGAGAAGCCGGTCATCCGGTTGTTCAGCCACATCCCCAGCCCGTCCACGAAAACCCCGCAGCCGAAGCCGTGAAACAGGCTCTGAATCCAGGAGACCGCGTTGCCTTCCCCGTCCGCCACGCAGAAGTAGGTCGTGTCGGAGCCGTAAGGGTTCGGGTCTCCGGCGGCGGGCAGGGCCGCTTGATCGGGGGAAATGAGGACGCGGCGGCGGGCGGCGTATTCTTTAGAGAGCAGGCCGCGCATGGGGATGTCCGCGAAGTCGGGGTCAGTGGTGTACGCCTGCCGGTCGGCGAACGCCAGCTTCTTGGCCTCGATGAGCAGATGGATCGCCTCCGCGCTGCCCGCGCCGAGGGCCGCCAGGTCGAAGCCTTCCACCAGATCGAGTTCCTGGAGCAGGATGTGGCCCTGGGATGCGGGAGGCTGCTCGTAGACCGTATAGCCCCGGTAATCGGTTTGAAGCGGGTCGTACCAGCGGGAGGCATGGCGGGCGAAATCCTCCATGGAGAAGAGGCCCCCGTGCGCTTCCGCGTGGGCGACCAGGCCGCGGGCTATCGGTCCTCGGTAATAGGCCGGGATGCCGCCCTCGGCGATCAGGCGCAGGCTGCGGGCCAGGTCGGGCTGCGTCAGAACCTCGCCGGGCAAGGGGGGCCGGCCCTTCGGCATATAGACCCGGGCCGCCGCCGGGCGCTCGCGCAAAAAGCCGCTCGATCCTTCCAGGACCGCGCTGAGCCGGTAATTGACCGGAAAGCCCTCCCCGGCGCAAGCGATGGCCGGTTCCAGGATTTCGGGCAAGGGTTTGCTCCCGAACCGCTCCCAGGCCGTCAGCCACCCGTGCGCCTGCCCCGGCACGGAGGCCGCCGCCATCCCGTGGACGGGGATGCCGCCCTGCGCCCTGAAAAAGTCCCGGCTGGCCCTGAGAGGGGCCGCCCCGCTGCCGTTGAGGGCCAGCACCTTCCCCTCCCTGCGCGGGTAGATCAGCATGAAGACATCGCCCCCGAGATGGCTGTTGTAAGGTTCCACCACATTCAGGACCGCCGCCGTCGCCAGCGCAGCGTCGATGAAATTCCCTCCGGCCTGAAGCATCCGTATCCCGGCCATCGACGCCAACGGATGAGCCGAACAAACCATCCCGTTCCGAGAGACCACAACACCCCGATGCGCCATCTGAAAACTCCTTGAGAACGTATTTTGGCCTGAGCGTAAAGAGATGAACTTACAGGGCCAAGGCGGACGGGGCCGTCAAGTACCGCACCCTCTCTCCCCCTCTCCCCGGAGGCGCTCCGGCGCATCCCTTGGGTTTCGGGGAGAGAGGGGCAGGGGGTGCGGTGCTTTTCCGCCCCGCCTATGCCTTTGATACAATTCATCTCATAACTTCGCCTTTCCCTCCGGCTCTCCTGCCTGCTTGAGGAAATTTGCGTTCCAGGCAGGAGGGGGAGGGCGGCGGTGTGAATCTATAGGAAACGCTTTTAGGGCAAAGATCAGGCAAAGGAGGGAGCCATGTTCGATTATATCATCGAAAAGGGGCAGGTGGCGGACGGGACAGGGTCGCCGCTGGCCCGGGCCGATATCGGCGTCACCGGAGAGCGGATCGCTGCGGTCGGCGACCTGAGCGGGGCGGAGGCCGGGCGGAGGATCGATGCGACCGGGCTGGTGGCCTCGCCGGGCTTCATCGATATCCACTGTCATTCGGATACGACCCTGCTTATCAACCCGAAGGCCGAATCGATGATACGGCAGGGGTGTACCACCCAGGTGATCGGCAACTGCGGCCATTCGGTGGCCCCTATCAGGCCGGAACTGCGCGAGCAGCTCCGGGCCACCCTGTCTGTGATCGATTTCGGGATCGAATGGAAGTGGACTTCCTTCGCCGACTTTTTGAGCGCCTACGAGGAGCGCGGGACTGCGGTGAATGTGGTTCCCCTGGCAGGCCACTGCGCCGTCCGGGCGGATGTGATGGGTTTCGAGAACCGCCTGGCCTCTGCGGAGGAAACGCGGCGGATGCAAGACCTGTTGGCCCGGAGCATGGACGAAGGGGCCTGGGGCCTGACCGCCGGACAGATGTATCCTCCCAGCATGTACGCCGGCATCGATGAACTGGTGGCTCTCTGCCGGCCTATCGTAGAGCGAGACGGCATATACGCCACCCACATGCGCTCCTACAGCGCCGCCCTGGTGGAATCGGTGGAGGAGGTGATCGAGATCGCCCGGCGCTCGGGGGTGAAGGCCCAGGTGTCGCACCTCCAGGCCGCCGGGACCCCCAACTGGCCGAAAGTGGAAACCTGCCTCCGCCTGCTGGAAGAGGCGCGGCGCGAAAGCGATATCCATGCCGACAAATACCCTTATACGGCAGGGAGCGCGAACCTCAGCCAGCGACTGCCCGGCTGGGCGCACGCGGGCGGGGCGGAGGCGATGCTGGCCCGCCTGGCCGATCCCGCCGCCCGCGCCCGCATCAAGGCCGATATGGAAAATCCCCCCGCCGGGTGGATCGATTTCGTGCCCATCGAGTTCGAGAACCTGACGATTTCCTATATCGCGTCCGAAAAGAACAAGCCCGTCGAGGGCCGCTCCGTGGCGGAGATCGCCGACCTCCGGGGCTGCGGCCCGAATGACGCGATCCTCGACCTCATCCTGGAGGAGGAGAACCGGGTCAATATGGTGGCCCACGTCCAGAGCGAGGCGGCCACCCGCGCCGTCCTCTCCCATCCCTGCGGCATGGTCGGATCCGACGGCTGGGCGGTGGCCCCTTACGGCCCCTTGAGCGCCGGCAAGCCGCATCCCCGCTCCTATGGAACCTTTCCCCGCGTCCTGGGGCGCTATGTCCGGGAGGCAAAGGCGCTGTCCCTGGAAGAGGCTGTCCATAAAATGACGGGCGCGCCCGCCGAAAAGATGGGCCTGAAAGACCGGGGCGCGATTGCGGTGGGGAAAGCCGCCGACCTGTGCCTCTTCGACCCGTCCATCGTCCTGGACCGCGCCGATTTCGAGAACCCCCATCAATATCCGGAGGGGATCGAATATGTCTGGGTCAACGGCTGGCTCGAAATCGAGCGCGGGAAGCACAACGGAGGATTGAAGGGGAGGGTGTTGAAGAGAAAATGAGGGTCTAAGCTATGTAACAATCTTGTGACGCAAACCTGTGAAGTCGGTGGGCTGCCACAAGACAGATAAGCATGAAATTTTAGCCCATTCCACCGATCTCACAGGCGCTAAGGGCAGCACCCCAGTAACCCGTGATTTGGGGTCAGGGCTTTGAGAAAAGAGGATTCATCGGCGAGGACCCTCAGATGTGTGCATCAGTAAAGCACACAGGCGGGAGGACTCGCGGCGATGAATCCAGAGACCGTATGCGGTATCGGTGCCGGGTCTGCGGGGTGAGGTTTGTCGCTCGCCAGGGGAGCGTGTGGGAGGGGTTGCGCAAGCCGGCATCTCTGGGTGTCCTGTGGGTTGACCTTGCTGGCGCACGGCTTCATCTTTGAATTTCTGGGTATATTGCGGACTCTCTAGCCCGGGGCCAGTCCTATTTTCCGCTGTAGGGGCGCGATTCATCGCGCCCCATAGCGATCCAGATAAGATGAAAGATACTCCGCTCCTGGGGGAGGGGTGACCGCTCTCCCCTGACCTGGGTTACCTCTCTCCCCTAACCCCTCTCCCCGAAACCCAAGGGATGCGCCGGAGCGCACCCTGGGAGAGGGGGACAGAGGGTGCGGTGCTTGAGGGATAATCTCTCCCCCTGCCCGTTTCGGGAAGGGGGCCGGGGGGTTAGGGAACAATCTATCAAAGGCCCGCCCCCCGCCCCGGCGGGCCAGTCACCCTGATCGGGATCGCTATGGGGCGCGATGCATCGCGCCCTGCCAGGCCGTTGGGCGCGATAAATCGCGCCCCTACCCTGCATAGGTCGCAATTCGGGTAGGGAGCAACTTGGGTTAGAATAGTATACGGCTTTTTTAGGCCCATGTCCGTGTGTCCGTTTTTTCGGGGGAAGTCCAGTTGCAGGTGGCGGAGCAGCGATTCCGGCGGCTGAATGCTCCGAGGTTGTTGACCGCGGCGTGGCAGGGAGCCGTCTTTGTGGATGGCCTACCTGTCCCGATAGGAAAGGAGTCGGCTCCTGCTGGAGCCAAAACCGCCGCCCGAGCCGTTCTTTTGCCACATCTTTTGGCAAAAGCTCAGTCTGCCCCTGCAAATTTCTCTTTACAACATCAGCAAGAAGTCGCTATAATAGAGTAATGCTTGCAGAGAAATGAGGCGGATGCGCTTTGATGAATCGCGACGAGCTTCAGGAATTGCTGCGCGACCTCCAGAAAGGGTTTCGCACCCGTGACGAGATATGCGACCTCCTTGAAAAACAGATACCCGGCTCCAGACAGGCGCGTCCGGCCCGATGGAGCGCCTGGGCCATGCTCTGGCAGGCGGCCCGGGACCGGCTGACCGAATTATACCCGGCGCGAACCCTGGCCGTCGCTACCGTCTGCGTGGCGGCCATTCTCCTGTCCGCCTTCCGGATCGCATATATCAGCCGTTCCCATTCATCCCCTAAGCCTGCGCCGACCCGGCGGGCAAGCGTTCCTTCCTCTTCCGCCGCTCCGGTCAATCCCGTTCAACGCCCGCCTATTCTCTATTCCATCCCTATCGGCAGCCAGCCGTCGGTCCTTGAGGGAAGGAGGAACCCGTTCGCTCCTCTCGGCCCTGTGACAAAAAATGCGGCTTCCCAGGCTGTTCTGCCGCCGCTCTCGCCTGCGCTTCTACCGGTACTCTGGGGCAAGAAAAACGCAAAGGCGGCTCCGCCTGCGCCAGACGGCCTGCAAATGACCGGCTCCCCCGATGTCCGCCTTGTGGCGATTCTCGATACCGACTCCGGAACGGGCGCGGTGATCGAGGACGCCGCCGGAACCCGCGTGGTGCAGTCCGGGGCCGCGCTGGACAACGGGTGGCGGGTGGCCCGGATCGGCTCCGACCGGATCACCATCGCCCATCCTGCGGGCAGGATGGATATTCGCTGCGGGGAAGGCCGGTCGCGCCCGGAGGCGTCCATCCCGTCCGTTCCTATCGGCCCGGAAATCCGCCGCTTGAAGCCGAACCTTCCGCCTGCTGAATCGCCGGCTGCCGCTCTCCCCGCCGTGCTGCCTCCTGCCGCCGTCTCCCCTCCTGTAAAGCCCGTGCAGGAACCGGATAAGCCTGTGGAGAATAAAGCCCCGGAAGCCACCGATGCGAGCGGCCAGCCCAAGCCGCAGAATTTCCCGCCCGCGCCCCCCGAGCTGCCGGGGAAGACCGAAAGCGCGCAGTAAGGGATACCCAGCGCATGAACCGTAACCGTACTCTTCTCGGATACCTTCAGACCGCCCTTGTCCTTATGGTCGTCCTGACGGGCGGGCCAGCCCTGGCGCAGAAAAACGCCGCGCCTCCGCCTAAAGGCCCGCCGACCGTCCGCTCCCTGACGGCCCGGGATGCGGACATTCAGGATGTGCTGCAACTCATCGCGGCGCAGACGGGATTGAATATCGTGGCCGATGAGAATGTCAAAGGGCGCGTGACCCTGACCCTCCGCAATGTCCCTCTGGAAGAGGCCCTGAAGATCCTTCTGACCGCCAACGGCCTGAGCTACGAGAAGATACGGGAAAACACCTACCGCGTCACGAAAGGCGATATCCCCAGGCCACCCCGGGTGGAGATGCTGCCGGAGGGCATTCTCGTGGAGGCCCAGGGGAGCGATGCGCGGGAACTCATCCAGGCGCTTTCCCAGAAGACCGGAAAGAATATCGTTCCCGGCTCCGGCGTGACGGGAAAGGTGACCATCTCCCTGAGCAAGCTGCCCCTAGAGGACGCCCTGCGCCTGCTGGCCCTCAGCAACGGCTATATCGTCCGGAAGACAGGGGATGCCTTTGTCATCGATAAAGAGGTGGCAGGCCAGTCCAAGCCCCTCCCGCCGCCGCTGGGCGAGAAAACCGATACGGTCACTATCGAAGTTGCGGACGGAGACCTCCAGGAAATTCTGAACTACATCGCCGCCCAGACCGGGACCGATATCGTGACCTTCGGGGCGCTGCACGAAAAAATCACGGTCAAGATCACGAAACTGCCGGTGGAGCAGGCGCTCCAGACCATCCTGAGCGGCACCAAATACGCTTCCCGCAAGCTGGGGAATGTCTATCTGGTCGGCGATCCCACCCTGGCCGGCCTGACCAGCATCGAAACTATCCGGCTCCGCTATACGAAAGCGGAGGATATCCAGAAAATCCTCCCGAAAACGCTGCCCGCCGGTTCGGTGGAAGTGGACAAAGACCGGAACGCCGTCATCATCACCGGCACCGAGGAGGCCATCAAGCGGGTGCGCGACCTGATCGAAAAGGTGGACGATCCCATCCCCCAGATCGCCATCGAGGCCCTGGTGATCGAGGTGAACCGCGATACGACCAAAGACCTGGGCCTGGAACTAGGGCTTTCCGAGGGAAAGTTTTCCGCCCAGTTGCCCTCCGTGGGGCAGGTCAGCTATAAGTCGGTCGGGGCGCTGCCTTCGCAGTTCGCGGCCACTCTGACCGCCCTGATTTCCGAGAACAAGGCCCGCATCCTGGCGAACCCGACCGTTTCCACCACGAGCGGCCAGGAGGCCAATATCGATGTGGTCTTCACCCGCTATTACCGGCTTTACGGGGGAACCACCACCGGCGCCGGGACGGGAACGGGCAGCGGCACAGGGTCAGGAAGCGGGTCGAGCGGGGGCAATACCGGCAGCGGCGGGAACACCGGGTACTATCTGCCCTATTACTACCCGAGCCAGAACCTCCAGAGCATCGAGGCGGGCATCAAGCTGAAAGTGAAGCCCTGGGTCGGCGGAACCGGGGAAATCTCGATGCAGCTCAGTCCGGAGGTCAGCAGCGTGGTGGGGACCGGGCCGGAGGGGCTGCCGGAGATCAGCAAGCGCACCGTCACCACCAATATCCGCGTGAAAGACGGGGATACCGTCGTCATCGGCGGGCTGATCCAGCGGGAGGAAGGCAGAAGCGTCAGCCGGACCCCGATCCTGAGCGATCTGCCGGTCATCGGCCAGCTCTTCCGCAGCACCACCACCAAACGGCAGGACAAGGAACTCATCATCTACATCACGCCCAGGCTGATTCCCAATGCCAAGCTGCCGGAAGAGGGACAGAAGAAGGCGGAGCAGCCCGCGCCCCCAGCCGGGCCGGAGACCGAACCGAACACGAAACAGGAGGAAAAGGCCCCGTGAGGACGCTTTTGAGAAGGACAGCCCTTGCCGCCTTTGCGCTTGTCTTCTTATACGGTTGCGGCGGAGGCGGCGGAGGATCGGCCCCGGTGCCTGCGGACAAGGGGATGATCACCGGATCGGTGCAGGATATGCAGGGCAGCGGCCTGATTCACGCCCAGGTGACCCTGCAAAACACCGCCCTGACGGCCACCACCACCAACTTCGGAACCTTCGAGATATCGGGCATCGCGCCGGGAGCCTATACGGTGACCGCCAGCAAAGGCGCACAGCTTTCCGGGAAAGCCTCCGAGGTGGTGGTCGAGGGCGGCAAAGTGACCCCGGTGCAGGTGGTGGTCTCCACGGCAGGCAGCACCGGAGGGCTGACCGGCAAGGTTTCCTCCGGAACCGCCGATCTCGCCGGAGCGGCCGTGACGCTGACGCTGCCCCTGGACTCCAACGACCCGGCCAAAGATGCGGTTTTCCGGAGAGTATCGGGCGCGAACGGCTCCTTCGCCTTTGCCGACCTGCCGGCGGCCACCTACCGGCTCTCCGTGGCTGCGACAGGATATCGCACCGATGTGAGGAACGCGACCATTCAGGCCGGGTCGGTGGCCGGGCCTCTGACCGTCACCCTGACCGATGCGGCCGGCTCGCGTCCCGCGGTTCCCGGATCTCTTGCGATCCATGCCTGGACATTCCCCAGAAGCCAGACGCGCTCTGCCACGGCCTACCGGGCGATTCAGGCCCATTGGCTCCGGCGATACCGCCCGGCGATGGCCTCCGCGATGCAGGCCGGGTGGTCGCGGCAGAGAACCCGGTCGGACCAAAATTCGCTGGTCGAGGTCGATCTGACCTGGGGACGGGTGAACGGCGCGGATGTCTGCGGCTACCGCGTCTACCGGGGCAAATCGGAAGGCGGGGATTACGCGCAAATCGCCGACCTGCCCGACCCGACCCGCGTCAGTTTCATCGATTACGACCCGACCCTGGCTCCCGGCACGCGCTCCTATTACCGTGTGACCGCCTATTCGACCAACGGGCAGGAGAGCAGCCGGAGCGCGGCGGTCTCCGCCGCCCCCATGCTCCAGGTCAGCCCCTTCCTGCCCTTTGACCGCTCGACCGATATCATCCCGAATCCGACCCTTCAATGGAACCCGGTCTTTACGGCCCAGTCCTACACTGTGGAACTCTACCAGGCTTATCCCGATGCGGCCATCGATCCGATCTGGATCACCGATCCCCCGGTCTCATCGGCCCTGACCCGGGCCTCTTATAACGGGGTCCCGCTGGAAGGGGGCAAAACCTACTACTGGGTGGTGGGAGCGCATGACCATGCCGATCCGCAGCAGGTGACGGCCACCGCGGTCAGCGCGATATGGCGCTTCACCGTCAAACAATGAAAGGATAGCCCGATGCGCTCTGCCTTATGCAGCATTCTTCTGATCATAGCTGCCGCCCTGCCGCTTCCGGCGAAGCCCGCCGCGGACGACCGCGCCCAGCCGCAGATGAAGGCGGAGATGAAAAGCGTCTGGAAGATCGCCGATGGGGTCTACCGGATCGGGAAGGTGCGGGTGGACCAGAACAAGGGGCATCTCTGGATCCCGGCGAAGGCCCATATGGACAGCGGGCTGGTGGAATATCTCGCCTGCGGCCCGGAGGGAAAGCTGCATGAAAGCGTTCTGAAGGTGGAGGCCAGGCCGATTCATCTCCAGGTGGGACTGCTCCTTCTGAACCTCAAGCCGGGCCGAAACCTGAGCTTTCAGGGCGATCCCACGATCCCGACCGGCAGCCCGGTGGAAATCTGGGCGGAGTGGAAGACGCCTTCCGGCAAGAAGCGGATTCGCGCCGAGGAGTGGCTCCGGAACCGTGTCACCCGCAGGGCGGTTCCCGCCGTTCGCTGGGTTTTCACCGGCTCACGCTTTATCGATAACAAGTTCGCCGCCGAAGGGGAGCAATCGCTGATCTCCGTCTGCCACGACCCGGACGCCATCATCGATATCCCTCTGGAGGAAGCCGGGAAGCCGAAAGGAAAGAACGTCGAGCCAGCCCCGTCACCCTATGGAGGAGAGCACAGCCACGCTTTCGAGATCATCCCCGGCCTGGTTCCGCGCAAGGGAACCGATGTGATTCTCTATATCAAGGCCGTTCCGGTCGAGGAGAAAAAGTAGCGGAGGCTTTTCATGCGGGATGGTTTGAAGCTGACCGAAGAGCTTGTCAATCTCGTCGGCCCGCCGGGCCAGGAGGATGCCGTTCGCCTGGCCCTCGAACAACACCTGGACTCGATGGGGCTGGCCCATGAAACGGATGCCAAAGGTAACCTGTTGGCCTGCTGGCCCGCAAAGCCGGAGGAACCCGCCCGCCCCCGCCTGGCGGTCACAGCCCACATGGATGAAATCGCCCTCTTTGTGTTCAGCGTGGAGCATGACGGCATCCTGAAGGTGCGTTCCCTCGGCGGGGCGCAGCCGTGGAAGTGGGGCGAGGGGCCGGTGGATATCCTGACCCGCGAAGGGCCGGTCCCCGGCATCCTTTCCTTCGGCTCGATGCACACCGCCTCTCCGGCCAGCGTGTCCCAGCAGATACGAAGCGGCCCCCTCACCTGGGAACTCTGCTCCATCTTCACCGGCCTGAGCCGGAGCGAATTGACGGCCCTGGGCATCCGGCCCGGCTCCCGGGTCGGGATCGGGCAATCCCGCCGCGTCATCTCCCGGGTCGGCCCCTATGTCGGCTCGTATTTCCTGGACGACCGGGCCGCCCTGGCGGTCTGGCTGATGGCGCTGGAGGAATTGAAGTCCGACACCGATCTGGAACCGGTCGCCTTTGCCGCCACCGTCGCTGAGGAGGTCGGGGGAGAGGGGGCGGCCTTTCTCCTTCACGAGATGCGCCCGGCCATCTGCGTCGCCCTGGAAATCGGGCCGAAGACCGTGGAGCATTCCTTCCCTCTGGACGCCTATCCGACCGTCTGGGTGCATGACTCCTACGCCGCGATGGCCGTCCAGGACATGGACATCATCGCCGAATGCTGCCACGAACTGGGCCTCATCGCCCACTGGCAGGGCCTGACCAGCGCCGGCAGCGACGCCACCATCGCTTCCTCCCGAGGAGCCATCGCCCGCCCCGTCACCCTGGGCCTCCCGGTCGATAACAGCCACGGCTACGAGATCATGCACAGGGACGCCTTGATCCACCTGACCCGCCTGCTGGTCACCTACATCAAACGGGTGGCGCGGAAGGGGTAGCGCGCTGTCCCGGGGCAGTAACCTGGCCTCATCTCGGGATCGGCGCAAAACAGGCGGCCTTGAGAGGCTCAAGGGGCATAGCATTGACGATTCTGGAAGATCTGAAGCGCGGAACTGTCGTCAAGGGTATATTACCGGACAGCCCTGTGACTATCCTTGATGTCCAGTGGCACGGCTCCAATGTCATCGAGCTGACCTACAAGGATGCTTCGGGCAAGCCGGGAAACGAGCTTCTCTTCCGGGATCGGGAGCCGGCGCTGGAGATCGTGACCTCAGGACGCCCCTGGAGCTTCGATGGCGATGGCAGCCTGTTCCGGCTTGTCTCGGAAGCCTATCGCATCCGGCTGGCCCACCTCTTCGACCCCCTGTTGGCAGTGCATGCCTCGCTTGTCGATCCGCTGCCCCATCAGATCACCGCTGTCTATGGGGAGATGCTCCCGCGCCAGCCGCTGCGGTATCTGCTGGCCGACGATCCAGGGGCCGGCAAGACCATTATGACCGGCCTCTTTCTCAAAGAACTCCTGATGCGCGGCGACCTGCATCGCTGCCTGGTCTGCTGTCCCGGCAATCTGGTGGAACAGTGGCAGGATGAGCTGGATCGCCGGTTCCACCTGCCATTTGTTATCATGACCCGTGAGATGATGGAAACCTCCCGCAGCGGGAATGCTTTTGCGGAACATAACCTCATCCTCTGCCGCCTGGACCAGCTGAGCCGCAACGAAGACGTTCAGGCCCGCCTGGAGCAGACCGACTGGGATATCGTGGTGTGCGACGAGGCGCACAAGATGTCCGCCTCTTTTTTCGGAGGCGAGGTCAAGGCCACGAAACGCTACCGGCTGGGACAGCTTCTCGGCAAAATCACCCGCCATCTGCTGCTGCTGACCGCCACCCCGCATAACGGCAAGGAGGAAGATTTCCAGCTCTTTATGGCCCTGCTGGACGGGGACCGCTTCGAAGGCCGGTTCAGGGACGGGGTGCATGTGGTCGAAACGTCCGACCTGATGCGCCGGATGGTCAAAGAACAACTGGTCAAATTCGATGGGACCCCGCTGTTCCCGGAACGGCGGGCCTGCACGATTCATTACAGCCTCTCCGATATCGAGGCCTCTCTCTATCATAAAGTCACGGAATACGTCCGCAATGAGATGAATCGCGCCGACCGCCTGGCGGCGGAAGGCGAAGGACGCCGGGGCAATATGATCGGCTTCGCGCTGACCATCCTGCAAAGGCGACTGGCCTCATCGCCGGAAGCGATCTACCAATCGCTCAAACGCCGCCGGGAACGACTGGAAAAACGGCTGAACGAGGAGAATCTTCAGAAGCGCGGCTCGGAGGTTCGGGTGGACGCCACTGAAGGGATCGAGTGGCCTGCCGATGATCCGGGAACCGACGAATACTACGACGAAACTCCTTCCGCCGAAGTGGAGCAGGCGGAAGAGGAGATCGTCGAGCGCGCTTCTGCAGCCCGGACCATCGCCGAGTTGGAAACCGAGATCCGGGCGCTGCACGATCTGGAGGGACTGGCCCTCCGGGTGCGCCGCAGCGGCGAAGACAGAAAGTGGGAGGAGCTTTCCGGGCTGCTGCAGGGCCGAAGCGAGGCGGAGGCCGGCCAGGAATTATTCGATGTCCAGGGGTCGCGCCGCAAGCTCATTCTCTTTACGGAACACCGTGACACGCTCAGGTATCTTGCGGGAAAAATCGCCACACTGCTGGGGCGGCCTGAAGCCATTGTCACCATCGATGGGAGCCTGGGACGGGAGGAAAGACGGAAAAGACAGGAGGCGTTTACCCAGGATAAAGAGGTGCTGATCCTGGTCGCCACCGATGCCGCCGGGGAAGGGATCAACCTCCAGCGGGCGCACCTGATGGTCAACTACGACCTGCCCTGGAACCCCAACCGGATCGAACAGCGATTCGGGCGCATCCATCGTATCGGCCAGACGGAGGTTTGCCACCTGTGGAACCTGGTGGCGACGGAGACCCGCGAGGGCGAAGTCTTCAACCGCCTGCTGGAGAAGCTGGAGCAGCAGCGGGAGGCGCTGGGCGGCAGCGTCTTCGATGTATTGGGGAAATGCTTTACCGAAAAGTCGCTGCGGGAACTGCTCCTTGAAGCAGTCCGATACGGGGACAGCCCTGAAGTGCGATCCCGGCTGACCGAAGTGATCGATAACGCCCTGGATCGCGAGCATCTCCACAAACTCATCGAGGAGCGGGCGCTGGCGCATGAAACGCTTTCCGCAGCCCAGGTGCAGCAGATCCGTGAAGAGATGCAGCGAGCCGAGGCTCGTCGCCTCCAGCCGCATTACATCGCCTCCTTTTTCCGGGAAGCATTGAAACGGCTGGGAGGCACGCTGCATGAGCGGGAACCCCGCCGTTATGAGGTGACCCATGTCCCGGTGGTGATTCGCCGGAGGGATAGGGTGATCGGCGCTGGCGATCCCGTGCTGCCTCGATACGAGCGCATCACTTTTGAAAAGGAACGGGTCAGCGCGCCCGGCAAGCCGCTGGCCTCGTTTGTCTGTCCCGGCCACCCGCTCCTGGATGCCATCCTGGATCTTGTCCTGGAACGCCATCGCGATCTGCTCCGGCGCGGCGCTGTTCTGGTCGATCCCCACAGCCGGAGCAGGGAGGCGCGCGCTCTTTTCTACCTGGAACACTCGATCCAGGACGCCCGCACCGACCGCAGCGGCAATCGCTGTGTCGCCTCCCGCCAATTGCAGTTCGTGGAGATCGATGGCGAGGGCACTGCGCTCAGCCCCGGCGATGCCCCTTACCTGGACTATCGCCCCATCACAGAAGAAGAGCGGGAACAGGCAGCCCCGGCGCTGGATCCCGACTGGCTGCGCGGCGGTCTCGAATCTCAGATCATGGCCTATGCGGCGGAACATCTGGTGCCGCAGCATTTCAATGAGGTCAAAACGCGCAGGGAAGCCCTTGCTGCCAAGGTGATGGCGGCGGTTAAGGAACGGCTGACGAAGGAGATCAACCACTGGGATCACCGCGCCAGCCAGCTCAAGGCGCAGGAACTGGCTGGCAGGCCGCTGGCTCGGATCAACTCCGCGCTCGCCCGGCAGCGCGCCGATGACCTGGAAGCCCGCCTCCGGCACCGCATGGAGGAACTGGAGCAGGAGCGCCACCTGTCGCCTCTTCCCCCGGTCATTATCGGAGGCGCTCTCGTGATTCCCCAGAGGCTGCTGGATCGGTTGCGTGGGGAAAGCATATCGCCTGTCCCGGTAGATCAGGAAGCGCGGAAACTTGTGGACCGGCTGGCGATAGCAGCCGTGATGGAGACCGAGCGCAGGCTGGGACGAGAGCCGCATGAGATGCCTCACGACCATCCGGGGTGCGATATCGAGTCCCGCGATCCCTCCACCGGGCGCTTGCGCTTCATTGAAGTCAAGGGCAAAGCCGCAGGCACCTCGACCGTGACGGTCTCCAAAACGCAGATCCTCACCGCTCTGAACAAGCCGGAGGACTTCATTCTGGCCGTCGTGGAGGTGGAAGGGGGAACGGCGCAAACGCCGCACTACATCCGCCGCCCATTCCAGAAGGATCCCGATTTCGGAGTAACGAGCGTGAATTATGATTTGAAAGAGATGTTGGAGAGATCGGAGGAGCCGGTATGAAGAAAACGCCTGTCCGCTCTCTGCGATTCACACATCTCTCCCTGGAAAACTGGCGCAATTTCAACAGAGTGGAAGTAGGCCTGGAGCGTTGTGTATTCCTGTCAGCCCCTGGATTGTGATGGTATACCTGGACGCTGTCTGAAGAAACTTCGAGAGGTTATCAGGAATAATACCTTTCGTTAGAGAATGATATTTAACAGCAATCTGAGGTGCCTGAAGGAGATCTGATGACAACCGCAGAGTGGATTCCGGCGATAGCTGACCGTATAATTCAACACTTTCATCCCGTAAAGATCATCCTGTTTGGTTCTCATGCTCGTGGCAGCGCCAGCATGGATAGCGACATCGATCTTCTTGTCGTCTTGCCCCATGTTGGCGACAAGCGGAAAGATGCTGTTGCCATACGACGTGCCCTTAAAGATTTTCCAGTCTCTAAAGATATCATCGTCACGACACCCGAGGAGATCTCACGCCGCGGTGACTTGATTGGGACTTTACTCCGGCCTGCCCTGAGAGAAGGAAAGGTACTCTATGAACGAAGCTGAGCGACTGGCAGCGGTGCAACGATGGCTGC
>JADLDR010000045.1 GCA_020846535.1 Armatimonadota bacterium
CGGATGCGTTGGGTATAATACAAAGGATTTCCAGGCTGTTGACCGATAGGCATCTTGTTTTTCGAGGAGTGCAGCGCAGCGATGGCCCGTATGGAGGCGCGTTCGGCAGGCGATTCCGTCCGGCGCATCAAAGGCGTGGGCAGCGCGATCTCCGGCACCTTGACAAAACTGGGCATCGAGACCGTCTCCGACCTTCTCTGGCATCTGCCCCGAAGCTATGAAGACCGCACGACCCTGCGGCGCATCGGCGACGTGGAGGACGGGGAGGCGGCCACGGTCAGCGGCGCGGTGGTGGCCGCCGGGAACGAGCGACTGCCGACCGGCAAAGTGGCGACCAAAGTGGTTCTGGACGACGGAACCGGCACAGTGACCCTTCTCTGGTTCAACCAGTGGTTCCAAAAGGGGAGGTTTCAAAAAGGGCAGACGATTTCGGCCTACGGAACCGTCCGCAAAAACCAGTGGGGAACCCAGATCCCCAACCCCGAATGGGAGGGACTCTCCGACAGCCTTCTCCAATCGAGCCGCATCACGCCCGTCTATCCCCTCACCGAAGGGCTGTCCCAGGCCGTTCTGCGGAAGTTCATCCGCAGCGCCCTGGAGGACTACCTACCGGTAGCGGACGACCCTCTGCCGGAGGAGATGAGGGAGCGGGTCGGGCTGATGGGTGCGGCGGAGGCGTTCCGGGAGGTACACTTCCCCCACTCGGCGGAGGCGGTAGAACGGGCCAGAGAGAGGTTGATCTTCGAAGAACTCTTTTACGTGCAGGTGGCGATGGCCCTGCGCCGCCACCGGGCGCAGCGGGAGCCGGGGATCGCCTTTGCGGTGAACCGAGATTCTTTAGACCGATTTTTCAAGAGGCTTCCCTTTGCCCTCACCCCGGCCCAGAAGAAGGTGATCGGGGAAATCGAGAGGGACATGGCCGGCCCCTACCCGATGAACCGCCTCCTGCAAGGGGATGTCGGCTCCGGTAAGACCGTGGTAGCCCTGACCGCCATGATGATCGCCTTTCACAACGGCTGTCAGGCGGCTATGATGGCCCCGACCGAGATCCTCGCCGAACAGCATTTTCTGAGCCTGGGCCAGTTTATCGACGGGAAGAGCATCCGGGTAGAACTCCTGACCGGCAGCCTGACCCCTAAAAAGGCGGAAGCCGTCCGGGAGCGAATCCGGACAGGGGAAAGCCACCTGGTCGTCGGGACCCACGCGCTCCTTCAGGAGAGAGTGGAATTTCACCGGCTGGGGCTGGTGGTGATCGATGAGCAGCACCGCTTCGGGGTGCTGCAAAGGGCGAATTTGCGGGACAAGGGCCGCAGGCCCGATCTCCTGGTGATGACGGCGACCCCCATCCCGCGCACCCTGGCGCTGACCGTCTACGGCGACCTGGACGTCTCGCGCATCCAGGGGATGCCGCCGGGCCGGAAGGCCATCCGGACTTACTGGAAATCGGCTCAGGGGCGGCAGCAGATTTATGAAGGCATTCACGCCCTGGTGAAGCAGGGGCGGCAGGCGTACATCGTCTGCCCGCTAATCGAGGAATCGGAGCGGCTCCAGGCCAAAGCCGCCGTCGAAATGGCCGAGAGGCTCCGAACCGAGGTGTTTCCCGATCTTGCAGTCGGGCTGCTGCACGGCCAGATGAAGGCTGCGGACAAGGAGGCCGTCATGGGCCGGTTCCGCAGGGGCGAAATCCAGATTCTCGTGGCGACCCCGGTGATCGAGGTGGGGGTGGACGTACCCAACGCCTCGGTCATTTTAATTGAAGATGCCGCCCGCTTCGGGCTGGCTCAGCTTCACCAGTTGCGAGGGCGTGTCGGGCGGGGGAGGGAGCAGTCCTTCTGCCTGCTGATGGCCGACCCCAAGACCGAGCCGGGCAAGCAGCGCCTCCAGGCTATGGTGAAACACCAGGACGGGTTCGTTCTGGCCGAGCAGGATCTGAAGCTCAGAAACACGGGCGACCTGTGGGGCGTCCGCCAGCACGGTCTGCCCGAACTTAAAATCGCCGACCTTTTGCGCGATTTCGACGCCCTGGACAGGGCCATCGCGGAGGCCCGGGCGCTGGTGGCCCGCGACCCGGAGCTTCGCAGTCCGGAGTGCGCCTCGCTCAGGCGGCTCGTCTCCGAAACCTTTCATATCGACCTGGCCCTGGTAAACTGAATGCGAAAAGCCATCTATCCCGGAAGCTTCGATCCGGTTACCTACGGACATATCGACATCATCGAACGCGCCCGGCGCACGTTCGACCATCTCATCGTTTCCGTTGCGGTCAACCCACATAAGACCCCTCTCTTCACTCTCGCGGAGCGGATGGAGATGCTTCAGGAGGTCTGCTGCGGCATGGACAATGTCACCGTGGATTCCTTTACCGGCCTCCTGGTGCGCTATGCCGAGCAAAAGGACGCCCAGGTGATCATCCGCGGCCTGCGCGCCGTCTCCGACTTCGAGTACGAATTCCAGATGGCCCTGATGAACCGGACCATCGACCCAGCCATCGAAACGGTATTCATGATGACCAACTCGGACTACTCCTTCCTCAGTTCCAGCATCGTGCAGGAGGTAGCCCGTCTTGGCGGCCCGATTCAGGGGCTTGTAACGCCGACTATCGAACGCCGATTAAGGGAGAAGCTGAACCAATGATGCGTACACCAAGGGACATCCCGAAGGGCGCTGACATTCCCTCCGAAGAAGCAGCGGCGAGCGCCACCACAACTAACACCACGCCATGGGGGGGCAACCACACCACCGATGTTCTGAAAATGATCGGGCAGCTTGAAGCCCTGGTGGACAACACCCGGGTGATCATGCGTAAATCCTACGGCCTCGATACCGATGAATTTTATATGCTGATCAACAAAATCCGCGCCTCGCTGCCGGATGAAGTAAAAAAAGCGACCCGCCTGACGCGGGACTCGCAGCGCATCGTCGATACGGCCCGCGAAGAGGCCGACCAGGCGCTGGAGCAGTCTCGCCAGCAGGCCGGGCAGATCGTCGAGCAGGCTCGCCAGCAGGCGGAAGATCTGGTCGCCAAAAGCGAAATCGTCCAGCTTGCCACCGCCCAGGCCAAAGGGATCGTCGCCCAGGCAGAGCAGGAGGCTCACGATATCCGGGCCGGTGCCGACGACTACGCCCGCGAAGTCCTGACCAACCTAGAAAACTTCGTCGCCAAGGTGATGGGCACCATCCAGCGAGGCCGCCAGAAATTGGACGGGATGTGAGGGAAACAACCGCCTCCGGCTCCCCGACTAGGAAAGGCAGAGGGAGCAGACGGGGCAGTTTTTGCTGAATCTCGAAAAAACGCATTATCCAAGCCCCCTGGCAAGGGGGTTGGGAGGGCGCGTTTCAGAACAAAACCCTTTCGAACGACTCTGCCCACTCATCCCATCATCTTCGAGAGGAGATATTTTATCTGTGAATATCATGGAAGCGGTCTTCGAGAAAGCGAGGGCCGCGAACAAGCGGATTGTTCTGCCGGAAGGGCACGACCCGCGAGTGGTCCAGGCGGCGGCAGAGATCGAGCGATTGGGCATCGCTCAGCCGATCCTTTTAGGCAATGCCGAGGATACGGGCCGGATCGCCCGGGAGAAAGATGTGAACCTGTGCGGCATTCCGGTCATCGATCCGGAATGCTCCCCCAGGCTGGATGACTACGCCCGGCTCCTTTTCGAGATGCGAAAGGCCAAAGGCGTGACCGAGGAGCAGGCGTACGATATGGCCCGGAACCGGCTCTACTACGGCGTCCTGATGGTCAAATCTGACGATGCGGATGGGGAGGTGTCGGGAGCGACCCACTCCACCGCAGATACGGTGCGCCCGGCGCTTCAGGTCTTGAAGACCCGCGCCGGGGTTTCCATTGTTTCCAGTTGCTTCATCATGATCGTTCCCGATACCGATATGGGCGAGCAGGGCGTATTTATCTATTCCGACTGCGGTCTGGTCATCGATCCCAATGCCAGCGAACTGGCCGAGATCGCCATCACCTCGGCGGAGACGATGAAGGCCGTCCTGGGGTTCGAGCCGCGCGTGGCGATGATGTCTTTTTCGACCAAAGGCAGCGCAAAGCACCCCTTGGTCGATAAGGTGGTGGAGGCAACCCGCATTCTACACGAGCGTCGTCCCGATATCCTGGCCGACGGCGAGCTTCAGGGCGACTCGGCCCTGGTTCCTTGGATCGCGGAGCGGAAGGCTCCCGGCAGCCCCATCGGAGGGAGGGCGAATGTCTTAATCTTCCCCAACCTGGACGCCGGGAATATCGCTTATAAATTGACGGAACGGCTGGCGAAAGCTCAGGCATTCGGGCCGATCTTGCAGGGCATCGGGAAAGCCGTCAACGACCTTTCGCGGGGATGCAGTGCCTCCGATATCGTGAATGTGGCCGCCATCACCGCAGTGCAGGCGTCGGCGTAATGAAAATCCTGGTCATCAATTCCGGTTCCTCCTCTCTGAAATACCAGATGTTCGACATGGCCCGCGAGCAGCTTATGGCGAAGGGAGAGGTGCAGCGCGTCGGCATCTCAGGCTCCGAACCGGCCACCCTGACTCAGCAGGTTCCGGGCCGAGACCCGTATAAAATCGCCGCCGATATCCCGGATCACAAAATCGCCCTCAAGCTGGCGATAGCCACCCTCACCGACCCGGACCAGGGCGTCCTTGCCGAACTCTCCGAAATCGGGGCGGTCGGCCACCGGGTCGTCCACGGCGGGGAGGCGTTCACCCATTCGGCGCGGATCGATGATCGAGTGGTCAGGGCGATTCAGGAGTGCGCCGGGCTGGCCCCGCTGCACAACCCGCCCAACCTGAGCGGCATCGAGGCCTGCGAGCAGATCATGCCCGATGTGCCGCAGGTGGCGGTTTTCGATACCGCCTTCCATTCGACCCTGCCGCGGCATGCTTATCTCTATGCCATTCCCTATGAATGGTACGAGAAGTTCAGGGCACGGCGCTACGGGTTTCACGGAACCTCTCACGCCTATGTCTCGCAGCGAGCCGCCGCCCTGATGGGCGAAGGCGATCTCAAGATCGTGACCTGCCATCTGGGGAACGGCTCCAGCGTGGCGGCGGTGGACGGCGGCAGGTCGATGGATACCAGCATGGGCCTGACCCCGGTGGAAGGGCTGGTGATGGGAACCCGCTGCGGCGATCTCGATCCCGCCCTGGTGGTCTTCCTCACCCGCTGGCTGAACGCCGATATCGATCAGATCGATCAGTGGCTCAACAAGAAAAGCGGACTCCTGGGGCTGTCCGGAGTCGGCAGCGATATGCGCGATATCCTCCAGGCCGCCTCCGAAGGCTGCGAGCGGGCGGAGATCGCATTGGAGGTTTTTTGCTACCGCGTCCGTAAATATATAGGAGCCTACGCCGCCGCTATGGGCGGCCTCGACGCCGTTGTCTTCACCGCAGGCATCGGCGAACACTCCCCGCCCGTCCGCGCCAGGGCGTGCGAGGGGCTGGGCTTTCTGGGTGTCGCCATCGACCCGAAAAAAAACAGCGCCGGCCGCGGCGAACGCGACATCAGCGCCGAGGGCGCGAGAGTCCGGACATTCGTGGTCCCCACCAATGAAGAACTGGTGATCGCGCGGGAAACGCTGGCGATTGTGGAGTCTTAAAGCAACCGCCCGCCGGGCTTCGGCGAGGGGAGTGGACTTAGGGGGCTTTGAAAGATTACCAAAAGAACGCACGATCTCAACCCCCCGAAGCCGGGGGGGTTGGGGGGGGCACCATACCTCCCGTAAAGGGGGGACTGACTCTTATGAAATACGATATCACTGAGCTTCTCCTTCATCCGGGGAGGCGGATCAAGATCGATGTCCGGGAAGACGATTTGAGGAATCTCGATCCGAACATCGCAGCCCCAATCACCGGGCAACTGACCTTTCAGAACGCCGTGGAGGCGTTTCTGGTGACCGGGAAGGTCAAAACCGCCCTCAGGCTGGACTGCGCGCGGTGTCTGGAGCCGTTCGCCTTGCCGGTGGAGGTGGAGGTGGACGAGCAGTTCCCGATCCACCTGATCCAGCCGCAGAAGGGCGGGAAGCCGGTTCCGGCTCCGAAGGAGGCGGTTCCGGAAGACGATTGGGACGAGGATCTGATGGATTTGGCGGACAATATCCTGGACGGCCCGCTCTTTGATGTGGGAGAACTGCTCCGCCAACTGGTGCTTCTCGAAGCGCCGTTGCAGCCGCTCTGCCAGGAAAGCTGCCGGGGCCTCTGCCCCTTCTGCGGCTGCAATTTCAATAACGGCCAGTGCGAATGTAAGGGAGGCAACCACCCCCCCACCCCCCCGCTTTGCTAAAGTGAGGGGGTGGCCTTGGGGGACTTTGCTCGCCCCTCCTAAAGCACGTACGGTCTAAGCCCCCCCGAAGCCGGGGGGTTGTGGGGATCAGATATTCCCCCGATTCACTTTTGTCGAAACGACAACCGTAAAGGAAGGGATATCGCTGTGGCACTACCGAAACGAAGAACGTCTCATGCGCGGCAGGGCAAGCGGCGCAGCCATTATAAGCTGGTCGCGCCCAATTACGGATTCTGCCCCCGATGCCGCGCCCCCAAGATGCCTCACCGCATGTGCCCGAAGTGCGGGTTCTACAACGGGCGGCTCGTGGTGGATATGGCAGCCAAGCAGAAGAGGAAAGAGGAAGCCTGAGGACAGGAATGAAAATCGCTGTGGATGGGATGGGCGGCGACTTTGCGCCGGAGGCCATCGTGGCGGGCACGGTTGAAGCGGCCTGCCTGAATGGTGGAACCGAACTGGTGCTGGTCGGGGACGACGCCCGCTTGCAGCAGGCGCTCTCCCGCCTCAAAGCGCCCCACCCCATCGCCGTACACCACGCTTCCGAGGTGATCGAAATGCAGGAGCATCCAGCGGCAGCCGTCAGGCGCAAGAGGGATGCTTCTGTGTCGGTCGCTGTGGCCCTGGTCAAAGAGGGCAAGGCGGACGCTGTGGTGACCGCAGGCAACACAGGCGCGGCCATGGCCGTGGCCGCCATGAAGATGGGCCGGATCCCCGGCATCGAGCGCCCTGGCATCGCCAGCCCCATTCCCACCGTCAGCGGCAAGCTGTCGATTCTGGTCGATGCAGGGGCGAATGTGGACTGCGAGCCGAAGAACCTAGTGCAATACGCCATCATGGGTTCCGTCTATGCGGAAAAGGTACTCCATATCGAAAGCCCCAGGATCGGGCTGCTCAATATCGGGGAAGAAAACACCAAAGGCAACGAGATGACGAAGGCCACCTACAATCTACTGGAAGGGAGCGGCCTCAATTTTATCGGTAACATCGAAGGCAAGGATATCTGCCTGGGAACGGCGGATGTGATTGTCTGCGATGGGTTCGTGGGAAACGTGGTTTTGAAGGTGGGCGAGGGTGTCGCCCAGTTCGTCATCGAATTATTGAAACGATTTATCAAGGACAGCCCCTTTTACCGGCGTGGCGTCTATAAACTGGGCATCCTGCTCCTTTACCCGGCGCTCAAATACCTGCGCCGGACTATCGATTATTCGGAATATGGCGGCGCTCCCCTGCTGGGGGTGGACGGTGTGTGCATCATCAGCCACGGGCGCTCGGACGCGAAGGCTATCGCCAATGCCATCAAAATCGCCCGCGAAACAGCCGAAACCGGGGTCATTCCGGCCATCAAGGAACATCTGGGCAGCTTGAAGATTTGAAATGGAGCGACTTTGAAATCGATTCGCAATGCAGGCATCGTCGGGGTCGGTTCCTATGTGCCGCCCCGCGTGCTGACCAATCAGGAGATGGAATCCATCGTCGACACCTCCGATGAGTGGATCGTGACCCGCACGGGCATCCGGGAGAGGCATATCGCCGGCCCGGATGAGGCGTCCTCCGATCTGGGGTTAGAGGCGGCCCGGCGGGCGCTGGCCGATGCGGGCGTGGATCCGGGGGAAGTCGACCTAGTGGTAACCGCCACTATCAGCGGGGACATGATCTTTCCGGCCACGGCCTCGATCATCCAGCACCGGATCGGGGCATCCCGGGCGGCAGCCTTCGATATCGGGGCGGGCTGCACGGGCTTTATCTATGCCCTGACGACCGGGGCGCAGTTCGTGGCATCGGGCATGTATGAAACCGTGCTGGTGGTGGGAGCCGATACGCTTTCCAAGCTGTTGAACTGGAAGGACCGGACCACCTGCGTTCTTTTTGGGGACGGGGCGGGCGCGGCGGTCCTCAAGCCCGTTCCGGAAGGCTACGGGGTGCTGGGCAGCGTTCTCGGGTCGGACGGTTCGGGGACGGATCTCCTGAAGGTGGAGGCCGGCATTTCCCGGAGGCCCGCCAGCCATGAGACGGTGGATTCATGCCTGCATACCATCCGGATGGCCGGAAGCGAAGTGTTCAAATTCGCCACCCGCGTGATGGGCGAAGCGGCTCTGGGGGTGCTGGATAAGTGCGGCCTGCGGGCGGAGGATGTCTCCCTTTTCATCCCGCACCAGGCCAACACCCGCATCATCGATTCCGCCGCCCGCAGGCTGGGGCTTGCGCCCGAAAAAGTGTTCATCAATATCGAAAACTACGGTAACACCTCCGCAGCCTCGATCCCTCTGGCGCTCGATGAAGCGGTGCAAGGAGGGAAGGTGCATCCAGGCGACCTGCTCGTTCTGGTGGGCTTCGGGGCCGGGCTGACCTGGGGAGCCTGCGCGGTGCGCTGGGGGAACGGCTCCGATGACTAAAATCGCTTTTGTCTTCCCCGGCCAGGGCGCTCAGCAGCCGGGAATGGGGTGCGATTTTCATGAAAAGATTCCGGCCTGCCGCGATCTTTTCAGCCGCTCCTCCGATATCCTGGGTTTCGACCTGGCCGCCCTCGCTTTCGAGGGGCCGGAGGAGCGCCTTCGCCCGACGGAAAACGCCCAGCCCGCCCTTTTCGTCACCGCTGTCGCCGCCCTGAAAGCGGTGGAACCGCTGGGGATAGAGCCGTCCTTTGCAGCAGGGCACAGCATCGGCGAATATGCCGCGCTGGTAGCCTGTAAGGCGCTCGATTTTGAAACGGCCCTCCGCCTGGTGCAGCGCCGGGCTGCTCTGATGGCCGAAACGGGCCGTAAAGCCGAGGGCGGAATGGTCGCTGTGCTGGGGCTGGACGCCGCCGCCGTCGAGGAAATCTGCGCCGAGGCCGCTTCCGAGGGCATCGTGGTTGTCGCCAACTACAACTGCCCGGGGCAGACCGTGATCTCCGGGGAAACCGCAGCCCTGATGCGGGCCGGAGAGATAGCGAAGACCCGGGGGGCTCGAAGGGTACTGCCCCTCAACGTCAGCGGGGCCTTTCATTCCCCGCTGGTGGAGCCTGCCGCCCGTACCCTGGCGGAAGCGATAGCCGCCACCGATTTTCAGGAGCCGTCCTTCCCGCCGGTCGCCAACAGCATCGGCGAGCCGGTGACCTCCGCAGAGGGCATCAGGGCGGCCCTGTCCCGCCAGATGGCCGGGAGCGTACGCTGGGAAGCCTCTATCCGCCGGATGATGGCGGACGGCGTGGATGCCTTCATTGAACTCGGCGTCGGAGAAGTCCTCTCCGGCCTGATCAAGCGTATCGACAAAACGGCGCAGGCCGTGAGCGTGCAGGATACGGCAGGGGTAAAAAGACTGAAGGACTGGCTATCAAGCAACCGCCTCCCTGACCCCCCGCCTTAGTAAAGCGGGGGATCGGCCTTGGGGGACTTTAAGAGATTTATCCAGAGTACGCACGATCTCCCCCCCCCGAAGCCGGGGGTTGGGGGGTGCTTTTCGCCATCTCTATCCGAAAGGACCCACTGAATTCATGAAATTGGAAGGCGAGGTCGCCCTGGTGACCGGGGCAGGGAAAGGCGGGCGGGGGATCGGGCAGGCGATTGCGCTGGCCCTGGCCCGGGAGGGAGCGAAGATCGCTGTCGCCAGCTTTTCGGTGGAATCGGGGGTGGCCCTGGCGGAACAGGTGAGGCAGGCGGGCGGAGAGGCGGTCAGCTATCAGGTGGATGTCTCCGACGCCGTGCAGGTAGATCGGATGGTGGCCGACATCCTCTCCCGCTACGGTCGGCTCGATGTCCTGGTCAACAATGCGGGCATCACACGGGATACGCTCCTGCTCAGGATGACCGAGGAGCAGTGGGACGCCGTGCTGGATATCAACCTGAAGGGCGCATTCCTCTGCACGCGGGCGGCGGCCCGGCAGATGCTCCGCCAGAAGAAGGGGCGGGTGATCAATATCACCTCCATCCTGGGGGTGACCGGCAATGCGGGCCAGGCGAACTACTCCGCTTCCAAGGCGGGGATGATCGGTTTCACCAAAGCGGTCGCCCGGGAGATGGCCTCGCGCAATATCACGGTCAACGCCGTAGCTCCTGGCTACATCGAAACCGCGATGACCGCCGGGCTGGGAAAGCAGATCGAAAAGGAAGTTCTCCAGCGGGTCCCGCTGGGGCGGCTGGGCCAGCCGGAGGATGTCGCGGGGCTGGTGCTGTTTCTGTGCTTGCCGGAGGCAAGCTATATCACCGGACAGGTGATCCATGTCGATGGCGGCATGGCGATGTGAGGGGACGACAACCGGCAGGACAGCCGGAAGCGATTTCAAGGGAGGAACCTTAATGGCAACATTCGAGCGGGTACGAAAAGTCGTGGTCGAAACTATCGATGTGAGCGAGGACGAAGTGACCCAGAACGCATCCTTCGTGGACGATCTGGGGGCCGATTCTCTCGATGTCGTCGAACTGGTGATGGCTCTGGAGGAAGAGTTCGATATCGAGATCCCCGATGAGGACGCCGAAAAGATCACCACGGTCGACCAGGCGGTGAAGTACATCGAGGAAAAGACGAAGTAGTTCGTCCGGGCAGCGCAGGGAGGTGACACGGTGGCGGTATTCGATCAGGTCAGGCAACTGGTCATCGAGACCATGGGCGTCCCCGAGGATGAACCGATCACCCCGGAAACATCCTTCGAGAGCGACCTGGGAGCGGATTCGCTTGCCATGGTCGAGCTGGTGATGGCGCTCGAAGAGGAATTCGGCATCGATATCCCGGATGAGGATGCCGAGAGCATCAAAACCGTGGGCGAAGCGGTCCGGCATATCGAGGCGAAGACCGGAGCATAGCCCTTCGACCGGCGAGGGAGGATAGAGGAGCAAGCAAAGTGCGAGAACGACGTGTGGTGATTACCGGTCTGGGGGCGGTCACGCCCATCGGGATCGGGCAGGCGGCCTACTGGGAGGCGCTGAAGGCGGGAAGGGGTGGCGTCGGGCCGATTACCCTCTTCGACGCTTCCCGGCACACAACCCGCTTCGCCGCCGAGGTAAAAGATTTCAACCCGGAAGAGTTCGCGGAGCGCAAGGAAGTGAAGCGGATGGATCGCTTCACCCAGTTTGCGGTGGCGGCTTCCAGGCTGGCTGTCGGGGATGCGGGCCTGGAGATCACCGAAGAGAACGCCGAACGGGTGGGCGTGCTGATCGGTTCCGGGATCGGCGGAGCCGAAACCTGGGAGGAGCAATACCGCATCCTCGCCGAACGCGGCCCGGATCGGGTCAGCCCGTTCTTTGTGCCGATGCTGATCTGCAATATGGCCGCCGGTCAGGTTTCCATCCTTCTGGGCGCTCAAGGCCCCAACACCACGGTCGTCACGGCCTGCGCCACTGGCACCAACGCCATCGGGGACGCCTATGAAATCATCAAGCGGGACGATGCGGATGTGATGATCGCAGGCGGAACGGAAGCCCCGATCAACAGCCTCGCGGTCGCCGGGTTTTGCTCCCTGCGTGCCCTCTCCACCCGCAACGATGAGCCGGAACGGGCCAGTCGACCCTTCGACGCTGAACGCGAAGGCTTCGTCATGGGCGAGGGCGCAGGAGTCGTCATTCTCGAAGAAGCCGGGTTCGCCCGGAAGCGCGGGGCCAGAATTTATGCCGAAGTGATCGGCTACGCCATGACCGCCGACGCCTACCATATCACTCTCCCGGCCCCCAGCCATGCGGGCGCGGGCCGCGCCATGCGTCTGGCCCTCAAGGACGCCCAGATCGAGCCGGAGGATGTGGACTATATCAACGCCCACGGCACCTCCACCAAGCCCAACGACCGGGACGAAACCTCCGCCATCCACGCGGCCTTCGGGGAACATGCGAAATCGCTGGCCGTCAGTTCCACCAAATCGATGACAGGCCACCTTCTGGGCGCGGCAGGCGGCATCGAGGCCATCGCCTGCGCCCTTGCCATCCAAGAAGGCGTCGCGCCGCCCACCATCAATTACGAGAACCCCGACCCGGAATGCGACCTGGATTACGTCCCGAACGAGGCCCGCGAGATGCCCGTCCGGGTCGCCATGTCCAACTCCTTCGGCTTCGGCGGCCACAACGCCATCATCGTCCTGAAAAAGTTCTAACCGCCATTTGCGACAAGGGCAGACCGATGAGTCTGCCCTTTTTTGTTAGGTCTTACGTGTGAAGGGGCGAATTGTTGCCTCCGGCCCCGTCAGGCTTCGGCAGGGGAGCAAAGGATACAAGCGCTCTTTCGATCAATTTCTCAAGCGAACGCAGGCCCTATGCCCCTCGCGGCTAAGGAGTCGAGGGGCCGCCCCCGAGAAATCCCACCTTGTCTCTTCAAGAAAGGAACCTATCCATGTCCGATATGTTGGTCAATCTCTTGAATCTCCCGCCGCTGGAACCGCTGGTGGAGAGCCTGCGGGTAGAAGGAATCGTGGTGCGGAGGCCGAATAGCTTTGAGATGACTCCCCTGCGCGAGTATATCGTCAGAGAATTCGGGACAGGCTGGGCCGATGAGGCGGCGGCAGGCTTCGCCAACAAGCCGGCCTCTCTCTTCATCGCCATTCACGAAAAGAAGATCGTAGGCTTTGCCGCCTATGACTGCACCCGGCGCGACTTTTTCGGGCCGACCGGCGTCACCTCGGCCTACCGGAACAAGGGTATCGGAAAGGCCCTCCTGATCGCAAGCCTCTGGGGGCTGCGCGAGATAGGCTATGTCTACGGGATCATCGGCGGGGCCGGGCCAAAGGATTATTACGTCAAAACTGTAGGGGCGACCATCATCGCAGGGAGCAATCCGGGCATTTATACGGATCTGCTCGGTTAAGGAGAAGCCTCATGCGTTTTACCGAAAAGAAGCTGCGCCGGGCCGTGGAAGCCCTGAGGCAGGCGGTCGTCCGCGACCGCATGATTTTATCCCCCTGGAAATTTCTGGAAGGTGACCCGGCGGACGCCTTGACCGCCAATTCGTCCGGATGGAAGGATATCGCTGTCGGGGCGCGGTGGGGCGGGCCGGACCGGCTGGCCTGGTTCCGCACCACGGCAGATCTTCCCGAATCGTTCCGGAGCAAGCGGCTGGCTCTCCACCTGCGCTTCGGAGACCCAGCGGAAGCCCTCCTTTATGTGAACGGCAACCCGCTTCAGGGAATCGACGGCCCGCACCCGGAAGCGATTCTGCCCGCAGACCTGACCGCCTCCGAAAGCCTGGACCTGGCCGTCAAGGTCTGGACAGGCTATCCGGGCCGGGAGCAACCCTTCCAGCAGGCCGAACTGGCCCTTCCAGACGCTGACACGGAAAGCCTCCACTACAACGTCCGGGCCGCCCTTGATACGGCGGAACTGCTCCCGAAAGAATCGCTGACCCGGGTGAAGATACTGGCTCTCCTGGATGCCGTCTACGGCATGATCGATGCCCGCAAGCCCGGCTCGGAGATGTTCTACGCCTCCCTCGCCGAAGGTAACCGTTTCTTTGAGGAGCGGTGGCCGGAGATCGCCCGGTCGGAGGAGGCCAGGCCGGTGGTGGCGGCTGTCGGGCACGCCCATATCGATGTGGAGTGGCTCTGGCAGTTAGCGCACACGCGGGAGAAATCGGCGCGCACCTGGGCGACAGCCACCCATCTCATGAGCCAGTACCCGGAGTACAAGTTTATCCAGAGCCAAGCGCAGCTCTACCGCTTCCTCAAAGACGATTATCCCCGGCTTTATGAGCGGATCAAGGAATATATCCGGAAAGGCCAGTGGGAGGTAGAAGGAAGCCTCTGGGTGGAATGTGACTGCAACCTGACCGGCGGGGAGTCCATGGTGCGGCAGGTGATGTTCGGGACGCGCTTTTTCCGGGAGGAGTTCGGGGTGGAGACGCAGGCCGTCTGGCTGCCGGACACGTTCGGCTACTCCTGGGCCATGCCCCAGATCATCCTGAAAAGCGGCCTGAAATACTTCCTGACCTCCAAGATCAGTTGGAACCAGTACAACCCGATGCCTTACGACACTTTCCGGTGGCGCGGCCTGGACGGGTCGGAAGTGATGACCTACTTTCTCACCGTCCCGGATGAAGGCGGATGGGCCAGCTCGTGGTTCGCCACCTATAACGGCAATGTCAACGCCAAAGTGGTCAAAGGAACGTGGGACAAATATCAGCAAAAAGAGATCAGCGATGAGGCGCTCCTCACCTACGGCTACGGCGATGGGGGAGGTGGCCCGACCCGCGAGATGATCGAATACGCCCGCAGGCTTGCCGATGCGCCCGGCATCCCCTGTCTGGAAACCCGCTTCGCCGGGGAGTTCCTCAGCCACCTGGAGGCCAAAGCCGAAGGGCATCCGAGGATGCCTGTCTGGAACGGGGAACTGTACCTCGAATACCACCGGGGAACCTACACCTCCCAGGCGCAGGTGAAGCGGGCCAACCGTCTCTCCGAAATCCTTTTCCACAATGCGGAAGCTTTCGCCTCCTGGTGCCTTGCCGGGCTGGGTTGCCCCTACCCGCAGGAAAAGCTCAACAGCGGCTGGGAAATGATCCTCCTGAACCAGTTCCACGACATCCTGCCCGGCAGCTCCATCCATGCCGTTTACGAGGACACCGCTCGCATCTATGATGCTATCTCTGAAATCGGGGAGGACGTTTTAGGAACCGCCCTGCGCCGGTTGGCCGAAGAGGTGGCGACTCCCGGAGAAGGGGCCGTGGTCTTCAACAGCGCCTCCTTCGACCGCGGCGGCCTGGTCTCTCTTCCGCTGCCCGCAGGCTGCCATGCCGCCGACATAGAGGGCAATCCCCTGCCCCAGCAGGCCGCCGGTGACGAGCTGCTGGTCTCTATGCCGGAAGTTCCCTCGATGGGCTATCGAACGGTTCTGCTCCAGCCGGGCGACGCGCCCGAACAGCCCTCTTCCCTGACCATCGAGCCTGATCTTTTGGAGAACGACTTTTTCCGGCTGACGCTGAACCCATCCGGGCAGATCGCTTCCTGCTTCGACAAGCGGAGCGGACGCGATGTGCTGGCTCCGGGCGCGAGAGGCAACATTCTCCAGGTCTTCGAGGACAGGCCAATGGGCAACGACGCCTGGGATATCGATATCTACTACCAGGATAAGATGTGGGAGGTCGATCATCTGCTCTCCGCCGAAGTGCTGGAGCGCGGACCGGAGCGGGGTGTCCTGAAGCTGACCTGGCAATACCTGGATTCCACCATCCGGCAGCAAATCACCCTTTACCGGGCCATCCCCCGCATCGACTTCATCACCGACGTGGACTGGCACGAGCATCACCTGCTGCTCAAAGCGGCTTTCCCGGTGGATATCCATGCCACCAAAGCCACCTATGACATCCAGTTCGGCAATGTGGAGCGCCCGAACCACTGGAACACCAGTTGGGACTGGGCGCGTTTCGAGACCTGCGCCCACAAATGGGCCGACCTTTCCGAAGGCGACTACGGGGTCAGCCTCCTCAATGACTGCAAGTACGGCCACGACATCAGGGACAATGTGATCCGCCTGACCCTCATCAAATGCGCCACCAGCCCCGATCCGGAGGCCGACCAGGGAGCGCACCGCTTCACCTACTCCCTCTATCCTCACTCTGACGGCTGGTATGCGGGCGGCACGGTTCGCGAAGCCTACGCCCTGAACTATCCGCTTCTCTCCGTCCGGAAAAGCGCCCCCCATGGCGGCCAACTGCCTCCCTCAGCCGCCTTCGCTCGCATCGATGCGCCGAATGTGATGATCGAAACCATCAAAAAGGCGGAGGACAGCGATGATCTGGTGATTCGCGTCTACGAATACGCTAACCGCCGCGGCCCGGCCTGCCTGTCCCTCTACCGTCCTATCGCCTCTGCCGCCGAATGTAATCTCATGGAAGCTGATGACCGCCCGACAGAGGTCAAGGACGGCAAACTCTATTTTTCGATTGCGCCTTATGAGATCAAGACGTTCAAGGTGAGGTTGTAGGGGGGAGAAGGCGGCTGAAGGCAACCGCCCCGCCAGCCCCCCGCCGGGCTTCAGCGGGGGAGTGGCCTTGGGGGACTTTGCGAGAGTACCAAGAGACCGCACCATCTCAGCCCCCCGAAGCCGGGGGGGTTGGGAGGTGCTTTTCAAGCAAGGGAGGTCTTCCCACAACATCATCAGGTATTTTGAACTCACCGGATGCCTGGCTTGCATTTTGTCGGCGTATCCTTTATAATGGATTCATCTTCATTTACCATACAGGAGGCAGAGAATGGCATTGACGTTGAAGTGCCCGGTGTGCGGCGGGCATCGGCTGGAGCCGGGGGCTGTGACCGCTATCCGGCGCGACCAGTCGATCTACCAGCGGCCCCGGATAGTCTTTATCCTCGACGATACCCACGAACACGACCTGCAAGCGAGCTGCTGCACCGACTGCGGGCATATCGAACTGTATTCTAAGAGGCTGCGAGACAAGGCTTTATACAACGAGGTTACCGAGAACTCATAGGAAAATTCGAGAAAATTAGCGGTTTCCGTGAGGGTGCGTTCAGTCGTGCCCTTTTCTATGGGCGCTGGCTCTGGGCAAAGAGAGGATGGAGGCGCTACATCTGGCAATCTCTCCTCACCCCGCGAGGCGGATACTGCTGAGGATTTCTCGGCGGACGGGTTGACCGTTTTCGTAGGTGACGACGGATTTGATTTCACGCTTGCCTGAAGGAGTGTCCTCGATGTGGGTGACCTGTTCTTTGATGATGACAGTGATCAGGGGCTTCCGGCGGCCTGTGACAAGCTGGTCGCCGATTTTCAGGCGGCTCCAACGGACTCCGGGGTTGAGGCGCTTCAGTTCGGAGAAGGGGATGCCCGCTTTGCGGGCGAGGTCGCTGCCGAGGTCGCCTTTGAGGACGACCACATAAGAAGGCCCGGTATCCGTGCCGCTGAGGGCGGCAACCGCTTCCTCCGGCGCGGCATGCCAGAGGGACATGTCCACTTTTTGTCTCTTGACGGCCACATGCTCCTTGAACTGGGGGACCTCCAGCAGCACCTTGGCGGCCATGCCGTATTTGGAGCGGAGCATCTCCAGGGCGGTCATCGCGTCCTCTTCGGTGTCCAGGGCGACGACAGGCCGGTTCTCCACCAGGATCACATATTTCTCCGCCGCCACGCTGAGCAGCCCTTCCAGCTTCCTTTTCGCCAGGTCCGGCGGAGCGACCGGCTTTCCCTCGGCAGGCACTTTGGTGATTTGCACATCCTGCGCCAGTTCGGCGGAACGCTCGCCCCTAGCCTTCTCCTCTTTCATACGGTTCACGACGCTGTGAGCGGAGCGGCCTGTCGCCATATAGACGACCGGCGTTCCATTGACGGAGACGGCATATACGTAGTGGCCCGAGGAGCGGCTGGAGAGCCAGAGAAAGAGAAACAGAAGCGCAAGGAAGAGGAGGCCCGCATCGATAAGACGCTGGCGCGACATCCACGGAGCAGCTTTTCCCCCGCGCACCGCCACCCCACCCCTCCCGAATTGATGTCAACCGCCGGTCAGTTCCGAGATGGAAACCACCCGATACCCCTGGGCCGAGAGTTCGTCAAGAATGCCAGGCAGCGCCTGGGCCGTCGCCTCGCTGCCGCAGTGCATGAGTACGATGGAACCGTCCGATATCTTGCGGCGGACGCGGGAGGCGATTTCCTGGGAGATGATGTCTTTGCGGAGCGAGTCCCAGCTATCGAGCGTCCAGTAGATGCATCGATAGCCCGCCCGGGCCGCGATCTCGCGCAGCCGTTGGTCGCGGCTGCCGTAAGGGGGCCGGAAGAGGGGCATGGTGCTTTTGCCCGTCAAATCCCGGACGATTTTTTCCGTCTTTTCGAACTCCTCCCGGATCTCTTCCTCGCTCAGTTTGGTCAAATCCTTGTGATCGTAGGTATGGTTCCCGAACTCGTGGCCTTCGGCGGCCATCCGGCGCACCAGATCGGGATTGTCCTCGGTCCATTTGCCAGTCAGGAAAAAGGTCACGCGCAGGCCGCGCGCCTTCAGGGTGTCCAGGATTTTGGGGGTCGGTTCCCCGCTGGCCCCGGCGTCGAAGGTCAGGGACACCTGCTTTCGTCCCTCGGCTCCCCGGTCGATCTCTTTTTTCATCTCCTCGGCAGACCATCTCGGGCGGGCGGGTTCAGGCAGGGCAGGCTGCGGTCGCGCTTCCGCCGGAGCGGTGTCCACCCGGGGAGAGGAGGCAGGCGGCTCCGTCTTCCTGTCCGGGGCCGCGCCATCCTCCAGAGGCAGGGTTACCGGCCTGTCCTCCGATCCGGCCCCCTGTCCCCTGCCTGCCCGGTCCGAGGCGGACGGGCGGCCCGCATCGGGAAAAGCGCGGGCGGTGGCTTCTTTGCTCGTGAAACCGCTGCCGGCGACCCGGGTCTCCGGGCCGAAGACGCGTATTCCGAGAAAAGCGAAGGCCGCCAGCGCAACGAACAGGATCAGCAGAACAGGCCCCTTGCGGCTGGGCTTCTTCCGGCTGCGGGAGCGTTTTTTCGCTGTCATCGGGATGCGGTATCGGACTTGGACAGTTTCTGTCGGAGGAAGTCGAAGGCGGTTTTGGCCTGGACATCCTTTTCCAGCGTGCCCTCGGGATCGGTCAGCAGAAGAGCGTCGGTCGGCTGCTCCACCTTGATATCCGGCTCGATGCCCTTTTTATTGATATCCACCCCGCCTGAAGTGAAATACTTCTGCGTGGTGATCGCCACCGCGGAGCCGTCCCGGAGCGAGATGATGGTCTGGACCAGCCCCTTCCCGAAGGTTTTCTCCCCGACCAGGGTGCCGACACTGTTATCCTTGATCGCTCCGGCCACGATCTCGGAGGCGCTGGCGCTCTGGCCGTTGATCAGAACGGCCAGAGGGTATTCCTTATGGTTGTGCTTGTTCTCCATCACCGTCAGGTCGCTCATGCGGGCACCACGGTCCTGAATCTTCACAACCGCCTTCCCTTTCGGAATAAAGCGGCTGCCCACCTCGCGGGCGGCATCCAGCAGGCCGCCGGGGTTGTCTCGCAGGTCGAGGATCAGGGCCTTCACCCCTTTTACCTCCAGATCGGCCAGAGCCTTATCCAACTGGCTGTCGATCTGCTCGCTGAACTGGTGGAGGGCGATGTAGCCGATATTATTCGGCAGCATCTGATGTTCCTCATAGACGAACTGGACGGTATCCCGTTTGATAGAAAGCTCCAGCGGCCTGGGAGTCCCTTCCCGCCGGATCGCCAGCCGCACTTTCGTGCCGCGCTCGCCCCGGATGCGCTTGACCACTTCGGTCAGGTCCAGTCCCTTGACCGGCTTGCCGTCCACTGCGGTGATCACATCCTTGGCTTTCAGCCCGGCAGTCCAGGCAGGGCTGTTGGCAAGCGGCTTGGCGATCACCACTTCATTGTTCTCCATTGTAAGCTGCGCCCCGATGCCGACAAAATCGCCCCGGCTTTCCTCCCGCATGATCCGGTGATCCTCCGGATCCAGAAAGCGGGTGAAGCGGTCGCCTAATGCATGCATCATCCCGCGAATGGCGTCATAGGTCAGCTTCTTGTCATCGATCCTGCTTTTGTCCGGCCCGGCGATCCGGGCGGGAACCTTCCCGTAATAATTTTCTTTCAGCCACGTCAGGGCGTCGAAATAGGCCTCGGACGGCTGGAGAGTCTTGCGGGAGCCGTTGCTGCTGGGCCGGGCATCGAAAAGCGCCTGCTCCGGCAGCGCGGCAAAGGCGAAAAGCATCTGGTGCGGTGGCCGGTTGGAGGCGGCCACGCTCCTATATTCGAAGCCTCCGATAAAGGCAAACGTCATCGCCGCCAGCAGGAGCGCGATGCCTATGATCTGCTTATATCGCTTCAATGAAATACCTCCGAAAGTGCTGCTTTGCCGGGCCCCTCAACCCGTTCGGCAAGGGGATTCATGCCTGCGTTTATTTGAAAAATTGCTCGCAATATCCACAGGCTACTCCCCCCCCCGCCGAAGCCCGGCGGCAGGGGCGGTCGCGCCTTGATTATCCCGCCTGCGCCATGCGGAGGGCGGCTTGCAGTTGGGCGTCCGGACTGCCGGTGACGGCGGTGTCGGGCTTGAGGCCCTTGCCATTCAGGTCCGCGCCACGGGGGGTCAGGTAGCGGGCGGTGGTGATGGTCATGGCGGAGCCGTCGTTCAGGGCGATCAGGGTCTGCATCTTGCCGCTGCCATAGGTGGGCTGGCCGACCGTGCGGCAGAGGCCACTTTCGCGCAGCCCGGCGGCAAAGGCTTCCGCCGCGCCCGCAGTGCCCCGGTTGATCAGCAGCACGAATTGCCCTTTGTAGATGGAATGCTTGCCCTTCACCAGATCGAGCCTGCGCGATCCCTTTTTGGTCTCCAGTTTCCCCAGGGATCCCGTGCTGGCGAACCGACTTGCCATGCGGGTGGCGACATCGATGCTGCCGCCCGGATTGTTCCGCAGGTCCACCACCAGGCGGTTGATTTTGTGCTGGCGAAGGCTGTTGACGGCTTTGTCCAGATCGGCGATGCCGCTCTGGTGAAACTGGTGGATATCCAGCAAGCCCGTCTTCCAGGCTTCCATGCGGAACTCGACCGGCTTGACGGCGGTCGGGCCGCACTGGACGGAAACCTGGAAGGGCTTGGCCTCCCCTGCTCTTTCCACTGTCAGAACGGCGGTCCGGGTGGTTTTGCCTGTCAGGGTTTCCATCGCCTTGGCTCGGGTGACCCCTTCACTCACCCGCTTCCGTAATTCTTCGCGCTGGGCGTCGAACTGCTGCTGGGTGATCTCTTTGGCCCGCAGCTTGGAAAACATCGCATATTCTTCGAGGAGCGGGTTGGAGGCGATGATCCAGTGCCCGTCGATGTGGGTGATGACATCTCCGGATTGCAGCCCCATCTTGAGGGCCGGACTTCCCGGCATCGGGGCGATGACGATCAGGCGCTCCTCCGGAATTTTGTTGATCTCTCGCCTCTGGACGGTCAGGATGGCCCCGATCCCGTAGAACTCCCCGCGGTTGTTGGCTTTCAAAATCTGGTGTTCCTGGGGTTCGAGGAACCGGCTCTCCGGGTCCTCCAGGGACTGCACCATCCACTTCACGGACTCCCGGGCCATCTTCTGCTCGCTCTGGGCCTCGATTTTATCGACATAATACTCTTTCAGAAGGCCCAGGACCCGCACATAGGACTCCGCAGGCGACATGTCCTCTTCCTGCGGCTCCTTGCTTCTCTTGACGCCGGGCATCCGCTCCTGAAGCGACGAGATTTTCGGCGAGGATCCGGTCTTCCAGGAGGCGATGTCCAGCACGGTTCTCAGGCCGTAGCCTGCGGTAAACAGCATGCCGACTACAGCTGCCAGGAAAAGGGCGATAAAGAAACGATCCAGTTTCGACATAGCTTCCTTCCCGAATATACCTGACGGCGCGCCCTACAGCGGATTGCGCGGCACGCCGTTCTGACGAACCTCAAAATGCAGGTGCGGGCCTGTGCTGAAGCCCGTGCTGCCCACCCGCCCGATGGTCTGCCCCTGCTTAACCGATTGCCCATTCGACACGCTCAGCGATGAGCAGTGGCCGTAGAGGGTGGAAACCCCTCCCCCGTGATCTATAATGACGCAGTTGCCGTAAGCGCCCCACCACCCGGCATGGATGACCACCCCACCCGCGGCGGCCCGGATGGGCGTTCCCGAAGGGGCGGCCAGGTCGGTTCCGGTATGGAGCTTGTAGCGTTTTAAAATGGGATGCTGCCGGTATCCGAACCCGGAAGTGATCCGACCGTTTACCGGCCTGATGAACCCGCCGCGCCAGGGGCGGGCCATCCGCGCCCGGCCCTGCGGGGTGACCGCCAGGCGGCGGATCATCTCTTCGATCTCCCTGGAGTTCTGCTCCAGTTGGGCCAGGTGCTGCTCGAAATAAGCCCGCTGCTGGGAGATGTCCTTGAATTCTTCCAGCTTTTCGCTGGCCTCCTGGCGCTGGGCCATTTTTACAGCCTGAAGCCGGAAGAAGAGCCTGCTGATCTGCGTTTTTTTCCGGTCGAGAAGCCTTTTGCCGTAGGCGATGTCTTCACGCTCCTCTTTGATCTGTTGAATCAGATCGACATCGCTGTCCACCACGCGCTTGGCATAGTGGCTGCGGCTCAAAAAATCCCAGTAATCCCCGGAATTGCAGACCACGCTCACATAGCTGACGCTGCCGTTCCGGTAGATGGATGCCAGCCGCTGCCCCAGGGCCGCCTTGTGCCTGTCCAGCTTGGCCTGGATGCGGACAAGGCGCTGCCGGATCAGCTTCACCTGGAGCCGCACCAGCCGGATCCGGCTCTCCAGGCTCTCGATGCTGTCCCGGGTGGCGGAAAGCCTGTCCCGGGCGTCCTCCATATCGGCGAAAGCTCGGCTCTGGAGCCGCTTGGTCTGGCGCAGCCGGTTGCGGTAGTAGTGGATCTCCCGCATAACGCTGGCAAAACGCGCCCGCAGCGAACGCCGCTTCGAGGCGCGGCCCGCCCAGACAGCGATGTCGGCGAACAGGATCACGATCAATATGAGTGCTAGGCACTGGGGCAGTTTGCGGCCCGTCAAGTGCATCCTGCCTGACACCCCCTGCTAAATTTTAAGGAACCGGCGGAGGGAGATAAAGCTCCCCGCCGCGCCGAGAGCCATCCCGAAAACCAGAAGAGCCAGGCAGAGCGAATTCATCTCCACCGGCCTGCTCATTTGCGGGAGGAATGGCAGAACGCCGTGCGCGATAGAGGCCACGTAATTGACGCCTGCCAGCAGAACGCCGGCAGCCAGCAGGCCCCCCACCAGCCCGTGGAAGGTCCCCTCCAAAACGAACGGCATCCGGATCAGCCAGCTCGTCGCCCCGACCAGTTGCATCACCCGGATCTCACGCCGCCGGGCAAAGACGGTCAGGCGAATGGCATTGCTGATGATCAGGCAGATGCCGATCACCATGAAAACGCCTGCCGTGATGCCGACCACGCGGATCACGTTCGCCGCGGTCAGCATGACCCGCAGCTCGGTTTTGCCGTATTTGACCCCGCTGACCCCGGTCTTCTTGCCGATCAGCCCTGCCGCCGGTTCGGCCAACTGGGGGTCGCCTATTTTGACCCGGAAGGCGTCGGGCAGAGGGTTTTTCATATCCCCCAGCTCGATATCTTCGCCCAGGCTTTCCCTGAATTTGGGCCAGGCGGCCTCTTTGGAGATCAGTTCCACCGAGGTCACGCCCGGCATCTTTTTGATGTCGCTCTGGAGAAGCAACTTGTCCTGAGAGCCCAGGCCGTCCTTCAGAAAGACGGCGATCTCGTCCAGCTTGGCCGGTAGCGAGTTCGCCAGCGCGTCCAAACTCAGAATGGCCGCCGCGAACATTCCCAGAATGGTCAGCGAGACCGACACGGTCGTAACGGCGGCGAGGGTCATCAGGCCGTTGCGCCGCAGGTTCAGGATGGCCTCATGCGCCACGAATTCCAGCAGCCTAAGCCTCATCGTGGTAACCACCCCTGCGGTCGTCGCGAACGATGCGGCCTCCCTCCAGCGCCAGAACCCGGCGCTTCATCCGGTCCACGATATATTTATCGTGGCTGGCGACGATGACCGTCGTGCCCTTGATATTCACTCGCGACAGCAATTGTACGATATCCCAGGAGGTTTCCGGGTCCAAATTGCCGGTCGGCTCGTCGGCCAGCAGGAGAGGCGGGTTGTTGACCAGGGCGCGGGCGATGGACACCCGCTGCTGCTCCCCGCCCGAAAGATGCTCCGGGAAGGCATCCACCCGGTGCGCCAGGCCGACCAGATCGAGAACCACCCCGATCTTTTTACGGATCTCCCGGTGCGAGGCCCCCAGCACCCTCAGGGCAAAAGCGATATTCTCCCAGACGGTCTTTTGCGGCAGGAGAGCGTAGTCCTGAAAAACGACTCCCATCCGACGCCGCAAAAAAGGAACCTGACCGGCAGGCAGAGAAGTAATCTCCTCGCCGGATACGAAAACTCGCCCTTCGGTCGGGTGAACGTCCCGGTAGAGAAGCTTCAGGAGGGTCGATTTCCCGCTCCCCGTCGGCCCGACCGCAAAGACGAATTCGCCTTTTTCAATATACACATTCGCCCGGCTGAGCGCATGGATGCCGTTCCCGTAGACCACGGAAACGTCCTCCAGATGCACCATGCCGTGTTCGTTCTCCAAAGCAACCATTCCTGCAATCTTTTAGTATTATACCGGATTCAGAGTCCGTTTGCAACTGTCGGAAGGCTTTTCCAGAAAGTTAGGACTGGATCGCTACGATTGTTTTCCATGAAGCCCGCGCCGTTCGGGCGGTTTGCAGCATTTCAGGGAAGGTGCTATAATAAAAGACATATGAAAGTTCTGGATCGTTACATTGCGCGGGAGATGGCGATGCCCTTTCTGGTGGGGCTGTTCATTTTCGGCATCCTTTTGATATTCCAGATCCTCTTCGATTATATGTCTGTCTTCATCGCCAAAGGGGTTTCGCTCCTGACCGTCCTGAAGCTCCTCTTATTCGCCGCGCCGGGCAAGATGGTCACCGGGATGCCGATGGGGGCGATACCTCTCTCAACGCTGCTGGCCTCCTCCCTGGCGATAAATCGGATGGCCCGGGACAGCGAGATCACGGCCCTCCGGTGCGCCTCCATCAGCCTGAAGCGCATCTTCCGGCCCATCCTGACGGCGGCGGCCATCATCAGCGTGGCCTGTTTCCTCCTGAACGAGCATGTCGTTCCCCGCTCGGAGCGCAAGCTGCGCCGGATGATGGAGGAGATCAATTATTCCTCTTCCCTGCCCTTCATCCAGTCGAACGTCTTTTTCCATGCGGACGACTACTGGTTCTATATTCAGCGGGTGGACCGCAGCAACCGCCAGCAGGCCGTACTCTACGGCGTGATGGTCTACCAACTGCCGAGGGCGGCTGGAGAATATCCGCTCCTGATGACGGCCCGGACGGCCCGCTACCAGAAAAACCTCTGGACCCTGAGCGATATCGTGCGCTACACCTTCCGCCCGGATGGGACGATGGCCCGCCAGGATCACGCCCGGAGCGCCTATATCAACCTGCGCCACTCCCCGCCGAACTTCGATTTCCTGGCCGGGGCGCGGCTGCCCCGCGAGATGACCATGAAGGAACTCAGGAGCCAGATGGATCTGTTCGGGCGGGCCAGCGGGGCCGACCGCGGGTGGGAGGTGGAGTATTTTTTCAAGACCTCGATTCCGTTCTCCTGTTTTATTCTGGCGCTTTGCTGCGCTCCCTTGAGCCTCTATTTTTCCCGGAGCGGCTTTGCCGGTATCTTGCTCAGCATCATCCTGGCCTGGATCTATTTCAATGCCATGCTGATCGCCAAAGCTTTCGGGATGAGCGGGATGTTGCTCCCCTCTCTGGCCGCCTGGGGGCCGAATATTTTTTTCGCCTTCACAGGGGCTTATCTCCTGTGGCGAGGTGAATAGCCATGCGCGGGCTGGTCGCATTGATTCTGATCGGGTTGGCATTGAGGGCAGGCGCATCGCCGGCCTTTCAGGTGGCCTGGCAGCCCGGCGAACCCGCGGAAACCGCTTCCCCCGAGCCTCCTTCCGGCGACCTGGCCCCGATGCCTCCTCTCACGCCCGCCCCGGTGACCGGCCTGCAAACCAGCCCGGCCCCGGAGGGGGTTCCGCCCGCCACCAGGCAATCGAAGGCCACCCTGGAAGGCGACGCGGGCCGCGTCCTGACGGACAGCTCCGTTCGCGTGGACGGCAATGTCCGCTTCACCTATGAAGGATATACCATTACCTCAGACCGCGCGGAGGGGAACGCGGATCAAGCGATCTTTCTGTTCGAGGGAAATGTTTTACTCGAATCGCCCACCGAGACCGTGAGGGCGCACCGGCTGACCTTTAATACGCGCACCCGGGCCTGGGTGGTGCTGGAGGCGAAAGGGCGGCTGGAGCCGGGCCGCTTCGAAGGCCAGGTGACGGAGCCGGTTTTCGTGGGCGGGGAATACGTGCAGGGCCAGCCGGAGCATATCATCGGGAGAAAGGGCAGCTTCACGAGCTGCGACCTGACCGAACCGCATTACCACATCTCCGCGGGGGCCATCGAAATCTATCCCGGAGACCGGCTGATCGCCCGGAAAGCCTCTTTATGGCTGGGCGACCGACGGGTGCTCTCGCTGCCGACCCTGATCATCCCTCTCCGCCAGATATTGGGCCGCTCCCCTCTCGTTCCCCAGGTGGGCCGGAGCGAGGACGAAGGGTTTTTCGTCAAAACGCTTTACAACTACGGGGGGACGTTCAACTCCTACGGCTCCCTGAAGCTGGACTGGCTGGAGAAGCGGGGCTTCGGGCGGGGTCTGGAGCATTTTTACCGGATCGCGGGAGGTGCCGGGTCGGTTTACCTCTACAATCTGCTCGACAAGGTGACAGGCAAGCAGAACTGGACGGGCAGGCTCCAGCATTCCCAGAAAATCGGGCGGATGCGGGCCTCCGTCCTCACCGATTACCGGCAAAACAGCTATTATTATTCCTCCTCCAGCACCACCCGCAACACCGAACTCACCTTCGCCGACCAGGGACATTCCACCAGCACCAACCTGGCGATCCGGCAGAGCGCCACCCAGGGATTCGGAACCTACAAGACCCTTTCCAGCAACCTCCAGCACTCGCGCTCGATCACCAGAGACCTGCGGACATCGCTCTCCCTGGATTACTCCCGCTACGAATCGCCCTCCTTCGGGGATACGGTCATCCCGCCCAACGAGGAACTCAACTCTCGCTTCGAGGCCAACCAGCGCACCCGCTATTTCGATCTTCAGGTGAATGCCAACAAGCGCCAGAACCTGACCAAAGGCGGAAACCAGGACAGCTTCTTCTCCACCCTCGACCGCCTTCCCGAAGTGCTGCTGACCACCGATTCCTACCGCTTCAAGTCGGGCTTTCTGGCCGCCGTCCCCTCCCGCATCCAGCTCGGGTACGGCAGGTTCCGGGAGGAGCCGAACCATATCGAGACCGACCGGTTTCTGTTCGATTACGACCTGACCGGCAAGAGCGTTTCCCTCGGCTCGCGCACCGACCTCAATTTCAGCAGCGGGTTCCAGCAGACCGCCTATGGTGACAATACGGCGCAGTATATCGCCAGCGCGAACGCCACCCTGTCGAGCCGGATCGGCAGGGAGTCCACCGCGGAGATCGTCTACTACCGCAGGCAGCCGCACGGCTATGCGCCGTTCCGCTTCGATTTCGCGAACCGGTACAATTCCCTGAACGCCCGCTATAATTTTCGCGATGCCCGGAACCTGCGCCTGACGCTCTACACCGGCTACGATTTCACCCAGGACATCAGCCCGTGGCAGAACCTGAATATCCGGATGCTCTACCGCCCGGTCTCCTGGATGCTGCTCACCACGGCCACCAGCTACAACCTGAACAAGCGGCCTTCGTTTTTCGGGTCGACGGGGGTTTCCCCCTGGGGAGCGGTCACCAATTTTCTTCAGGTGCGGCACCCGCGGGGCTTCAATATGGACCTGGCGACCATCTACAACACCACCCGCGAGCAGATGGACACCATCCGCGCCCAGGTCGAAACCCCTCTGGGCCGCTGGTGGAAGATACGCGCCCTCACCTCCTACAGCGGCCAGCGGAAGGCGTTCGACTACAAGCACCTCCTCATCACCCGCGACCTGCACTGCTGGGAAGCCTCCCTTCTCGTCAGCGAGGAAAGCAGCTTCATCCGCAGCCGCCGCGAGGTGCGCCTGGACATCCGCATCAAAGCCTTCCCGTTCACCCAGGCATTCGGCGTAGGCCAGTTGGGACAGGTACTCGATACAAGCGTAGGGGATGTTTACGGGGGGTTTTGAGACATGAAGATAACATCACCCAAGTTGCCACCTAGCCCGGGGCCAGTCCCGTTTCCCGCTGTAGGGGCGCGATTCATCGCGCCCTGCCAGGCCGTTGGGCGCGATGAATCGCGCCCCTACCCTCAGACCTCCATGCGGGTAGGTAGCAACTTGGGTTAACTTACGATCCTGAAGTGGATATCGTTCGGATCCTATTCAGCGATATGCCTATCGAAGAGAGCGATAAAAACAAACCGGGCGTGATCATCGATTACGATAAAGACGGCAACATTGTCGGCATGGAAATACTCGATGCTTCCGAGCGGATGGAAAATCCACGATCCGTACAATATGCGATAGCCGGTTGATGGAAGGCCTTTTACGGCTTCAGCCACCGTCTGGTGGAACGGTTCGGGCAGGCCGGCGCTCCGGGCCGCCGGCTTTTGCAGGGTAGAAGCTCTTCGGGCAGCCGCACGGCTATGCGCCGTTCCGCTTCGATTTCGCGAACCGGTACAATTCCCTCAACGCCTGCTATAATTTCCGCGATGCCCGGAACCTGCGCCTGACGCTCTACACCGGCCTTCTATGACAAGGGATCCTTCTCGCCGGATGACTTCTTCTTCAAGGCTTGGAGGGTGTAGTGGAGGGTGGCGCGGACGCTCTGCTCCCGGAGTCCCAGACGCGAGGCGATCTGGCGGCAGGAAAGGCCCTCGATGTGTTTCCAGCAGACGACCTGCCGCTGGTGAGGCGTCATGCAAGAGAAGAGACGGCTCAGGTCGTCGCATCGCTCCTGGCGCTGGCGGAGGGCTTTCTCCCGTTCCTGTCTTTCCTTATCGATGAGGCAGGCAAGCGGAACCTCCCCCATCTCGTTTTCACACACGAGGC
>JADLDR010000046.1 GCA_020846535.1 Armatimonadota bacterium
CTCTCCCCTGGCCCGGGTTACCTCTCTCCCCTAACCCCTCTCCCCGAAGCGGGGAGAGGGGGACAGAGGGTGCGGTGCTTGATGGATAATCTCTCCCCCTGCCCGTTTCGGGAAGGGGGCCGGGGGGTTAGGGAACGGTCTCTCAAAGCCCCCAACCCCGCCCTGGCGGGACAGTCACCCTGATCTGGATCGCTATGGGGCAGACCTGCGCGTCTGCCCCTCCAGCAGCTTTTTCACCCTTTCCTCTCGAATATCCTCTCATTGATTCCCGCGTGGGGGTCGTGCAGGGTGATGCTGTTCCGGTCGAAGCTGGCGGTGACCACGGGCGCTTTTCCGGCCTCCATGTAGGCTGTGTTTTTGCGGCAGACCTCGCGGGCGGCATGGACGACGCGGATCGGCCCTCTCTGGGAGAGAGCGTCCGGGTAAGTCCGGGCCATTTCGGAGACGGCGACCCCCAGCGCCTTGTGGCGACACACTTTCTCCAGGCAGACGATCAGGCTGTCCTTGCCGTAGCCGAGAGAGACCTTGCTGCCGTCCGGTCGGGAGAGGCGGCGGAAAAAGTGGGTATTGGAAGTTCGGGACCCCTTGTTCTCAATCCAGTAGCGCAGGCCCCGGTATTGAGAATCGCTCTCCACCTTGCCGTGAGTCCCCAGCATCTGGCTTTCCTGGTTGACCGGCCCCTCGAAATCGGGCGGGGTGATCCAGTTGTTCTCATAAAAAACATGCAGGCCGTTGGTGTGGGTCACCGATACCTGAACCGCGTCATAGGCGTTGATGCTGTGGACTTCCTGGAGCCTTCGCTTCTGGCCCACTGCATAGAGCGACAAGGGTATGAGCTTCAGGTAGTGCATGAAGAGATCGACCCAGTGGATGCCCACATAGGTGAAGGGATCGCTCTGCTCCGCCCACTTGAAGGTCTGGGTGGAGACCTCCAGAGGTTCCTCCAGCACGCCGCGGGCATAGATAGGGCTGCCCATCTCCTCGGCAAGGCGGGTAAAAATCATCAGATGATCGGGGTCGTAGCGTTTGTGCATATCCACCCCGACCACCAGCCCGGCGCTGTCGGCCATCGCAATAATCTCCTCCGCCTCTCCCGCGTCCAGGCAGAGCGGCTTTTCCGCCACCACATGCACTCCTCGCTTCAAGGCCGCGCGGATCGGAACAGTATGAAGATTGTCCGGCGTGGCGACGACCAGCACATCCAGATCCGGCTGATCGCTTAAAATCGCCTCCCAGGGCGCATCCCCGAAATAAGCCGCCGGGCGGTGGCCTGTCTCCCGCTCGAAATCGTCCTGCGCTCGCCGGGCTGACACCTCGCTGCGCGTGCCGATCCCTACCATCTCGAATCGGATCCCGGCATAATGCGGGGCATAATCATCGAGGCAAACCCTGTCCAGATAGGGAGAAATCCCGTTCCGTTCCAGATCCCAGAGCGTTCCCGCCACCACATCGCTGCCGAACATCCCGTAGCCCACCAGGGCCATTTTCATCTTAAGCTCAGACATTTGCGGTCTCCTTATTTGAAAATCGCTTCTTTATTCTCCTTTTGCCGCCCGCCTCCTTTCGGAAGGCGGAAACCATGTCAAAACCGCAAGCCCGATCTATATACTGAAAATTATGACTCAAGATTATTTTGAGTCGATTTTCTTGAAATGACAGCGTCAATGGCTTATAATAAACTGTTCATGGATAATTTCAGGCGATCTCAGCCTTTCGCCGTTTCCCGGAGACTTTTATGCCTCCTGAAATATCCTGGCGGCGCATCGAGTGGGTTGTTCTCTTGGCCTCTCCTCTGGCCTTTGCCCTGCTGATCCATGCCCTTATGCGCCTTATGGAGCCTGCCCCGGCGGCTTATCGCCTTGCTGCCCTTGCGATGCCCGGCACAGCGTGCAACTTCGCACTCTGGAGTTTTGTATCGCGCTCTATCCGGGCACGCCTGGCCGCCATCAAATCCCACAACAGGCTCCTTGCGACAGATGTCGCTAAAATGCACAAAGGTGTCTTCATTTTCAAAGAGGATGGGACGATTCTCTGCGCCAACGCTTCGGTGAGCGCCTTTACCGGCCTGACTCCCGATCAGGTGAAGGGCCCGTCGCTCTTCCGGCTGATGGAAGCGTCAGGCGTGTCGGACGGATGGCAGATATGTCGCGGCGCTCCCCCGGAAGGCTGGAGGGGCGAGCTGCATATGAGAGACGGACAGGGCCAGAGCCGGGTCGTTCGCGGCTGGGCCGCCCCGGTGTCGGGCGGCGTATGGCTGGCCGTGATGCGCGACATCACCGGAGACCGCCGCCTGGAGGCCGAAAGCTGGCGCATCGCCGAACTGACCGGCATTCTGAAGGCCGTCCGCACCATCAACCATGAAATCAACAATCCGCTCTTCGTCATCCTAGCCAGCATCGAAATGATCGAGACCAGGTTTGCCGAAGCCGATGAGCGCACCCGCGCCCGCTTCAAAAACATCCAGGAAGCCGTCCGCAGGATCGAGGAAGTGGCGCAAAACCTCTCCCAGCTTGTTCGCACCGCTACTGCCAACCACTCCCTCCCCTCCCCCCGCTCGATGCCAGCGAAACGCCCCTCAATGGATCGCGCGATCTTTGAGGCCGTGCAAGCATAGACCGCGCTCCATTTTCTCTACCTCACCGGTAATATCCGGCGTCTCCCATCATCTGCTTTCTTTGAAAGGGTCAGAATGAAGAGGAGGCGGATTTCTATGAAACGACGATTTATTCAAGCGGCGCTCGCAGGCGCTGTGTGCCTTCTTGCGGCGGCGTGGAGCGTGGCGGCCAAGAGCAGGCTGGTGGAGGATGTGCCGGGGGCCGGTCGGATCGACTGGCAGAAAGGAGCCATCTATGCGACCGGCATGGGGGCCATGCCCAAGCAGGAGGCCAACCGCGCCAAAGCCTATCTCAAGGCCCGCGGCTACGCCAAGATGGAGGCCCTGGCAAACCTGCTGATGGTGGTCGACAAGGTGCGGATCGATGCCGAATCCTACGGCGAGGACTATGAAGCCCAGTCCGAAAAGATTCGCATGGAGATCAAGGGCATCCTGAAAGGGGCGCAGATCACCGGAGAGCGCAAAATCAAGATCGAAGGAGATTGGGTGGTAGAAGTGACGGTCGCCACCCAGATGTATGGCGATGAGGGCCTTGCCAATATCGTTATTCCCGAAGCCATCCGCCGCGACCGGATGGAAGAGGAAGAGGAGATCGCCCCGCCCGCCCCCAAGGTGGTCATCCCCCCGAAGCCCGTTCCCCCGCCCGCCCCGCTGCCCAAAGACCAGGACGGCCCCTATACTTCGGCCATTATCGATACCCGCGGCTACGGCGTCCTGCCCTGCATGAGCCCCAAGATTCGCCGGCCCAACGGCAGCGAAGTCTGGGGCACGGTCAAGGTCGATCCCAATTACGTCATCGAACACGGCATCGTCGTCTATGCCCGTAACCTGGACGAAGCCCGGCGCAACAAACGGGCCGGTGACAATCCCCTCATCCTTCGCGCCATCGGACGCGCCGGCACTTCCTCCCTGGCCGACCCGGTTCTCTCCAACGAAGAC
>JADLDR010000047.1 GCA_020846535.1 Armatimonadota bacterium
AAGAGCCTGCCGTTTTTCCTGGGGCTGATCCTGGGGCAGTTTGTGGTGGGGAGCCTGGGGAACCTGGTCGGGATCGTGCTGGAGGTGCCGACCTATCAGTTCTGGCAGTGAAAGGGGATGCTTTCACCGCCGAGGCGCGCCGATCCGAACGGATGGACACCGCTAACGCCAGTTCCAAAACTATCCGTGTTCTTCCGGCTTGCATCCGTGCCCTTCGGTGGTTCAAAGAAACATCTCCCTCCTACTAAAAATCCCCCCACTTGACAACCCCCTCGCTTTCTCGTTATAGTGAAGAAACTCTGTGGCTCAAGGAGGCGGCAAGATGATCGGGAGGCGGTGGCGGCTGGCGCTGGTAGGGCCGGCGCTCGTGTTTTCGGCCTGCACGGGGCCGGCGCTGGGGGCGCGGGAGACGTGGTACGGGGTCTATCTCATGAGCCAGAAGGCGGGGTATCTCACCACCCGCACCGTACTCGCCTCCGTGAAGGGGCTGAAGCGATACACCACCGAGGCGAAGATGGAGATGCGGGTGGCGATGCTGGGGTCCGCGGTGGAGGTTTCGGCCCTGACGCGCACGGTCACCGGCCCGGGCGGGCAGCCGCTATCCCTCTTTTTCGAGAGCCGGTCCGGCGGGCATGTCAGCACGGTCAGGGCTTCTTTCACGAAGGACGCGGTGGCCTACCGGGCCGATGCGGGCGGGTCGGTTAAGGAAGGGACGCTGCGCCTGAAGGCCGGGGAGCGGTTCGTCACCGACCCGGCCAGCGGGGAGGTGGGCTTCGCCCCGAAAGCGGGCCTCACGGTGGCCGGGATGATGTTCGAGCCGCAGAGCCTGCGCCTGATCCATGTCGCCACCACGGTCGGTTCAGTGGAGGCGGTCCAGGTCGGCCCTTACGCCCGCCGCGCCTACCGCCTGGAGAGCAAGACCGACATCCTGAATTCCACCCTCTGGGTGGGCGCTGCGGGCGAGCTTCTCAAGATGACCTCCGTGATGGGGATGGAGGTGCGCCGGGAGAGCCGCGAGCAGGCGCAGGCGAGGCCGGACGGCATGCCGGACCTGGTGGCCCGCGTCTCGGTCAAAAGCCAGCCGGCCCTGACAGAGCCGCGCAAGGTGAAAGAAGCCGTCTACCGGATGAGCGGCTTTTCGGCCCCGCTCGCCCTCCCCGACTCCCCTGTGCAGACCAGCGCCTTCACCCGCACCGGCAAGGGCACCTATCGCGGCGAGTTCACCGTCCGCGCCGCCGACCCTGCCCACCTGCCCGATATCCCGATAGCCTCCATCGAGGCTGCCCGGTTCCGCCCCTACCTGGCCTCCAGCCTCTACGTGCAGCCCCAGCATCCCCGGATCGCCGCATTGGCCCGGGAGATCGCGGGCCAGGAGACCTCGGCGCTGAAGGCGGCGCAAAAGCTCTCCGACTGGACGCACCGGGCGCTCCGGGCCGACGCCAGCATCGGCGCTTTCCGGAGCGCGGTGGATGTGCTGGAGAGTGGCCGGGGGGTCTGCCGGGATTACGCGGTCCTCTTCGCCAGCCTGGCCCGGGCCGCGGGGATCCCCACCAAAATCTGCCTGGGCCTGGTTGCCGCGAACGGGGCCTTCATGTACCATGCCTGGGCCGAGTGCTGGGTGGGCGAGTGGGCCGCCTTCGAGCCGACCTTCGGCCTGCCCTTCGACGCCGCTCATATCAAGCTGGCTGAGGGCGACCTCAGCAACATTTTCGATATCACCCGCGATTTCGGGAAATTCAAAATCCGCGCGGTCCGCTTCCGGTAGTGCCAGCGGTGTCGTTTTAGGGAAGGAAGGAGAGAAGAGAAACCCTCGAAGCGGCGAATAGAGAGGTATGAAACGAGACGCCCACCAACGATTGGTCCGGGTGCGTCCTGGGCCGGAACATCCTCTGCATCTCTTACGCTATAACCTGCGCCAAGTGGAACTGGCCCGGGCCCGAGGGGAACGGCTGGAGATCGCCTGGGCCTGGCCGACCGCTTTGGATGGCTTGCTGAGTTTCATGGAAACGTGGAAAGTGTTGGAGGCTTTGGAGGCGCTGCCGGATCGCCGAAGGTCGCCGGAAGTGCCGCTGTTGCCGTTGCTGCTGTGTTGTCTGTGCCGGTTTCTGATGGGCATGAACAGTTTCCGCGAGGTGGAGGCGGTGTTGTTTCGGCATCGGGAGTTCCTGCTGCGGTTGGGATTTACGGTGGCGTTAGTGGAAGAAGGGGCCTATCCGAGTGTGGGGAAGACGCCCTGTGATGCGGAATGTCTCTCCGAAGTGCTGCGGGAGGTGGGGTGGGAAGCCCTGCGGGAAGTGTTCGTGGGGACAGTCCAGCGGTGGCGGGCGGCCTATCCGAAGCTGTTTCGGGGGGGGCAGTTTCTGGTGGACTCGACGCATTTCCAGGCGGCGATGCGGCATGAGGGGGCGGAGCAAGAGCAGCGGGTGCAGGATGGGGAAGAGAAGATCTGTATCCTGATGCTGCGGACCCCCCATGAGTTGATTGCCGGTGGATTTCCGGGTAGCTTCGGCGGAAGCAGGGGGCGAAGGGGAAACGACCTGCGGGCAAGCGTTGATCGCAGGGGCGATGGCCACCTACGGGGAAGGATTCCTCAAGGAGTTGGGGTGGGATCGCGGCTATCTGGATGGAGGATGGTTAGCGGAGGCGGAAGCGCGGTGGGGGCTGCGATGGGTGATGGCGGTCCAAGACAACATGGACATTTTCCATGATGCGGTGTCATTGGCAAGGCAGCCGGAGCGTGTGTGGATACCGGGCAAGCCCCCTCAGTTCGATGATCCCCGCAAACAACCCGAGCGGTATTGGTGTCGGATTGAGGCCTTAGAGACCTGGGAGGCCTATGGCAAGCCGCTCACTGCGTTCGTGATGAAGGATGTCTATCCTGACAAAGTAACTTATCAGGTAGGGGTGACCCCGGAAACCGGGTGGAGTGCGGGGCAGATCCACCAGCGGCATCGGTGGCGCTGGGGATTGGAGGCGTGTTACCATGAGATCACGGCGGCCTGGGGGATGGGCCACAAACTCCTGGCCCGACGGGGCGACATCTATCGGGTGTTGGTCGCCTTGATGGTGCTGCTGTATGCACTGTTGCAGGGCTATGAGCGCACCGGAGCCAAACGGCAGACGCTCCAGGCGTATCAGCGGGCCTTCACGCTGGGGCCGACGCCTTTAATCGTGTGGTGCGGGGGGTGGTGTGCGGTGCTGGCGGTGCATGAGGTGAATCGGTTGATTCATATGGGACGCGCTCCTTAAGGGAGGGGGCTCGCTTCCCTCAAGGAGTCCGGCCTTCCGACCTGACAGGACTTGTCGGGGAGGAGGGCACGCGTCGGGGGGAGGGGCCTGCGCCGCGTTGTCCAGGAGGGGCCCTGCCATGTTGGGGCGGTGGCCCCCCTGGAGGGAGGAAGTCCTCGGCTGTGTGGCCCATGGTAGCCAGCCAGCCTCCCTCGAACGCTCTCCGAAGCCAGGGGAGCGATGGCTCCTCGGGTGTATAGCGTCCTACGCCTGCCTTGAAAACCGACACCGCTGCGGTAGTGCGGGAAGGCTTGTCTTTTTTCCGGCAAATCTGATATAATATCTGTAATATTCCTTCGTTTTTGGGCACGGCAGGAGTCAGCATGCGTCTTGATCGTTTTTTGTGGATACTCGCCGCGGTGGTCGCGACGGCAGCGGTGGCGGACACCCCGTTCAAGGAGGCGGTCGCCCTCTACCGGAGCGGGAAGGCGGCGGAGGCCGCCTGGGCCTTCGAGAAGCTGTCCGCCGAGAAGCCCCGCGATGTCATCCTGCTCAACTGGCTCGGGTTCGTGCGCCTCAAGGCCGGCCAGCCCGCCGAGGCCATCGCGCCCTTAGAGCAGGCGGCTCAGATCAGCCCCAAATACGTGGAGGCCCTGAACAACCTCGGCAACGCCTATTTCGCCAGGGGGCTGGCGGACAAGGCGGTCCTGCGCTATCTGGAGGCCCTGGCCGTCAAGCCCGGGTTCGCCGACGCCCATTACAACCTCGGCAATGTCTACCTCTCCCAGAACCAATACGAAAAGGCCATCGAAAGCTACCGCCGCGCCCGAGTGTTCGGCATGAAAGAGGCGTCTCTGGCGAACAACCTGGGCACCGCCTACCACCGCAAGAAACTTTACCCGGAGGCCATCCAGTCCTACCGGGAGGCCGTTGCCCTGGCCCCGAAAAACGCTTCCTTCCAGGCCAATCTCGGCTTCGCCCTGCGGGACGCGGGTAAGCTGGAGGAGGCGATGGCCGCCTTCAAAGAGGCTATCGTCTCCGATCCCCGGAGCTACGGGGCGACTATCGGACTGGGGGACACCTACGCCCAGAGCAATCTCCTCACCGAAGCTGTGGAGCGGTTCCGGAAGGCCGCCGAGATGAAGCCGGAGGAGTTCGCCCCCCACTACAACCTGGGCCTTCTCTACAGCAAGCAGGGGGACTTCGCCAAAGCGGTGGCCGCCTACGAACGGGCGAGCCAGATCAAGCCGGACGACCTGACCGCCATGACCAACCTGGGGTGGGTCTATTACAAGGAAAACAAGCTCGCACCGGCGGTCGAGCAGTTCCGGAAGGCCATCCGTCAGGACCCCAATTTCCTGCCCGCCCGCATCAACCTGCTCACCGTCTGCCAGCAGCAGGGCCGCCTCGATGACGCGCTGGCCGAAGCCAAAGAGATACTGCGCCTCGCCCCCCGCCGGACCGAGACCCGCATCCTGCTGGGGAACATGCTCATCGAGAAGGATCTGTTCGAGGAGGCGACCGCCGCCTTCAAGCAGGCCGTCAGCGAAGACCCGCGCTCCGAGAAAGGCTACGCCGGGCTGGGCCTGGCCGCTGAAAAGCAGAGCAAATACGAGGAAGCCGCCTCCGCCTACCTGAAGGCCATCCAGATCAACCCCAAATCCGCCGCCCTCTACAACAACCTGGGCGTCGCCTACGAAAAGCAGGGACTCACCGACCGGGCCATCGCCCAATACAAGAAAGCCCTGGAACTGGACCCCAAATTCGCCGAAGCGCAGTTCAATCTGGACCGCTTCCAGGACCAATAGGACCGCCGAGCCGTGACCACCATCGGGCTATGGGTGAATCTGGAGAAAGATCCCGCCGTGCAGGCCGCCCGGCGGCTGCTGGCATGGCTTGCCGCCCGTCAGGTGGATATCCGCCTTCTCCCCCATGCCGCCCTCCATCTCGGCTGCCCGGAGCGGAGCGCCCCGGACCTTTCCGGCTGCGATTGCGTGCTGGTCCTGGGCGGGGACGGAACCCTGCTCGCCGCGGCCCGACAACTGCACCGGAGGCAGACCCCGCTTTTGGGCGTCCGGTTCGGGGATTTCGGCTTTCTCGCCGAGGTGGAGCCGGAAGAGGCGGAATCCGCCCTGGAACAGTTGTTGGCCGGCGGCTTCCGCATCGAGGAGCGCCTGATGCTGCAAGGGACGCTTACCCGGCAAGGGGCGGTCGTGGAACGCTTTACCGCCCTGAACGACGTGGTCATCGCCAAAGGGTCGCTGGCCCGGATGCTCCATATCCGCGCCCGGGCCGGGGCGCGGGAGATGGCCGCCTACGCCGCCGACGGCCTCATCATCGCCACCCCGACCGGCTCGACCGCCTATTCCCTCTCGGCAGGCGGCCCGCTGGTCGAGCCGTCCGTACAGGCCCTGATCGTCACCCCCATCTGCCCCCATTCCTTGAGCGTCCGCGCCCTTCTCGTTCCGGCGGAGACGAACCTTTCTATCATCGTGGATATCAAGCCCGGCGGGGTGGCGATGGTGACGGTAGACGGGCAGGTCGGGATCCCGCTGGAGCCGCAGGACGCCATCGCCATCAGCCGTTCCGGCCGGCCGGCCCGCTTCGTCTGCCTGGACCGGTCGCCCTTTTACCGGAAGCTCCAGACGCGCCTGCGCTGGGGAGAGCGCAACTGATATGCTCGAATCGCTCCACATCCGCAATATCGCCCTGATCGATCAACTGACTCTTCGTTTCGGGGAGTCCCTCAATATCCTGACTGGAGAGACCGGGGCGGGGAAATCGGTGGTCATCGATGCCATCAACCTGATCCTGGGCGGCCGGGCCGCCGCCGACCTGATCCGCAGCGGGGAGGAGTCCGCGCTGGTGGAGGCCCTCTTCCGGATGGACAGCCAGCCGAAAGTGGCCGCCGCGCTGGAGGAGGCCGGCCTGGCCCCGGAAAGCGATGGGACCCTGCTCATCGCCCGCGAGGTCGCCCGCAGCGGGCGCTCCCAGTGCCGCCTGAATGGCCGTCTGGCAACCTTGTCTGTCCTGAAAGCGGTCGGGGAATCTCTGGTGGACGTCCATGGCCAGCACGAGCACCAATCGCTTCTGGCCGTGGACCGGCATGTCGAGATTTTCGACAACTGGTGCGGCGGCGAGGTGGCGGCCCTGAAGGGTCGGGTGGCCGACCTATACCGCTCCGTCCGCGCCCTGGAGCGACAGCTCGCCCGCCTCGAAAGCGACGAACGCGAGCGCGCCCGGCGGCTGGACCTCTACGCCTTCCAGATCCAGGAGATCGACCAGGCGAAGCTTTCCCCCGGCGAGGAGGCGGATCTGGCCGCCGACCGGATCCGCCTCGCCAACGCCGAAAAGCTCTACGCCGCCTCCGGGAGCGCCTGCGAAGCCCTGAGCGGCGGGGAAAATGTGGAGGTCTCCGCCCTCGACGCCCTGAACGCCGCCCTCATGCACGTGGCAGACCTCTCCGGGATCGACCCGGCCCTGAAGCCCGTCCTGGAGACCATGCAGGCCGCCCTCTACCAGGCGGAGGACGTGGCGCGGGAACTGAGACAGTACCGGGAGGGGGTGGAATTCAACCCGGAGCGGCTCGAAGAGGTGGAAAGCCGCCTGGACCTCCTCCGCACCCTGAAGCGCAAATACGGGGACACCATCGAGCAGGTCCTCGCCTACCGTCAGGAGATCGAAGGAGAGTTCCGGCAGCTTTCCAACGCCGAGGAGATCGCCCTGGACCTGAAAGGCCGGATCGAGGCGGGCCGCCGGGCACTGGATCGGCTTGCAGCCGATCTCTCCCGCCTCCGGGCCGGCAAGGCCCCCGCCTTCGAGGCGCTGGTCGTCCGCGAGCTACACGACCTGGCGATGAAGGAGACCCGGTTCCAGGTGTCTTTCGCATCCAAAGAGGCGGACGCCACGGGCGCGGACCGGGTGGAGTTTTTGATCGCCCCCAATCCCGGCGAGCCGCTCAAGCCCCTGGCCCGGATCGTCTCCGGAGGAGAGATGTCCCGGGTCATGCTGGCTCTGAAATCCATTGTAGCCCGCTCCGACCAGGTGCCGACCCTGATCTTCGATGAAATCGATGTCGGGATCGGCGGGCTGACGGCCCAGGCCATCGCGGAAAAGCTGGCCGCCCTGGGAGGCCGGGCGCAAATCCTGTGCGTGACCCACCTGCCCCAGATCGCCAGCCGGGCGAACACCCATTTCTCTATCGAAAAAGCGGTGCAGGGCCGCCGGACCCTCATCCGGGTCCTCCCGCTGGGTCCGGAGGAGCGGGTCCGGGAGATCGCCCGGATGCTGGGGGGCCTGACCGGAACGGCCCTGGACCACGCCCGCGAGATGCTGGAGGCGACTCCTGAACGCCGCCCCTGACAAGGACGCCCTCCCGGTCCGCGGCCCGGCCCGGCTCGACCGCCGCACCAAGCGCCTGGTCAAACGGCTCCGGCCCGGCGATATCGCCGTCATCGACCACGAAGACCTGGATTGGGTTTCGGCCCGCGGGCTGGCCGATGCCCGGGTCGCCGCCGTGGTGAACGCCCGCCCATCCATCACCGGGCGCTATCCCAATGTCGGCCCTTCGGTTCTGCTGGAGGCCGGTGTCCCTCTCCTGGACGGGGTCGGGCAGGGTATCTTCGAAGCGGTCGCCGAAGGGGACGCCGTGGAGATCCGGGGCAACGCTTTTTACCGCCGGGACCGCTGCATCGCCGCCGGGGAACTGCTCGCCGCCGCCCTGATCCGGGAGCGCATGGAGGCCGCCAAAGCGAACCTTCAGGTGGAGCTGGAGCGGTTCGTCCGCAACACCCTGGACTATATCGGCGAGGAGCGCGCCCTGCTCTATGATACGCCCAGCGTCCCCGATATCCGCACCCCGATGGCGGGCCGGCATGTCCTGATCGTCGTGCGCGGGGAGGGCTATACGGAAGACCTTCATGCCCTGCGTTCCTACCTCCGGGACTTCCGGCCCGTCCTGGTGGCGGTGGACGGCGGCGCGGACGCCCTTCTGGAATGGGGCCTGACACCGGACCTGATCGTGGGGGACATGGACAGCGTAAGCGACGAGGGCCTGCGCTGCGGGGCGGAGCTGGTGGCCCACATCTACCCGGAGCCGGATCGCCCTTCTCCGGGCTGGGAGCGCGTCGTCGGGCTGGGGCTGGAGGCGCACCGGTTCGCCGTCCACGCCACCAGCGAGGATATCGCCATGCTCTTGGCCTACGAAAAGGGGGCGGAACTCATCACCGCGGTCGGGACCCACTTCAGCCTGGCCGACTTTCTGGACAAGGGCCGCAGGGGGATGGCGAGTACCTTCCTGGTGCGCCTGCGGGTCGGCTCCCGGCTGGTCGATGCCCGAGGGGTCAGCAAGCTCTATCGGCGCGGCCCCGCCTGGCAGCTGCTCTCCTGGATCGTACTCGCCGCCCTCTTCCCGACCGCCGTGGTGGTCGGCATGTCCCCCCCCCTCCGGCACTTCCTGACCGCGCTCTGGATGCAGACCCGGGTGTTCATCCGTTCGTTGCTGCACATTTAAGGAGTCGATCCGTTTGCTCTACCGGCATCTTCATCCATGGTGGAAAGCACTCTTCCGGACGGATCCGGAACCCGCCCCGGTTTGGCTGGAGGCGCTGATCGGGGTTTTTGCGGAATCGCGGGTATTTTTTGTCAAGGCCGCCATCCTGGCGGGCATGCTGCTGGCGATCCTGGACCCGAAGCAGCCGCTTCCGGGGGTAGCCGGCAGGGGTGTCCTGGCAGGCGCGGGCATCGCCGCTGCGTTCGTCTTCGCGGCCCGGATGCCGGGCCTCTTACCGGACCCGGAAGAAGAACCCGCCGGTCCGGGCGAAAGGAACTGAGCCGGTGTTCATCGATCTGCGCTACCATATCGTCAGCATTGTGGCCGTCTTCCTGGCGCTCGGGGTCGGCATCCTGATCGGCGGCTCCATCACGCGCACCGCCTCCCTGGAGAAGCGCACGGACCGGGCCATCCAGGAGGTGAAATCCCAGTTGACCCGGCTCGACCAGGAGACGGCCCGGAGCCTGCGGCTCCTCCAGAGCGACCTGGCGACCTACGAGGCGTTCGGGAGCGCCGTCCTCAAAACCTTCGCCGGGGTGCGCTTTCGGAACCGGAGCCTGACCCTCCTCCAGACCGGCGACTACCCGGAGGCGGCCAGCGCCCTCAAGGCCGCCCTCCTCGCCAACGGGGCCCGTGTCACGGCCACGGTCGCCCTCACCGACCGCTTTCCCCCGGCGGATGAGAGCGAAGCCCTGCGTTTCGCGGAAAGCCTCGGCCTGGAAGCCGCCTCGCCGGAAGAGATCGGCACCCGGGCCGCCCGGCTTCTCGCCCATGCGATGGCCGCCGGTTCGAGCGAGGTTCTCCAGAAGCTCCGCCGGGCCGGGGTGATCGCCCTCTCCGGAGACCCTTCCCAGCCCGCCCGCACCCTCGTCCTCATCGGCGGCGGCAACCTGATGGACGACCGGACGGCTGTCGAGTTCGACGCGCCGCTGCTTGCCGCCCTCAAGGAGCACAGCCTGCTGGTGATCGGGACCGAGCCGGAGAACGCCCTGACCTCCTATATCCCGACCTACCAGGAGGCGGGCGTTCCGACCATCGATAACATCGACCGCGCTCCCGGCCAGGTCTGCCTCGCCTACATCCTCTCGGGCGAGGAAGGGCATTTCGGGGTCAAGCCCACGGCCCGGCAGCTCCTGCCCAGGCAGTTCGACGAATGAACCCCCTGCCCGCCGCCGTCCTCATCCCCGCCTACAACGAGGCGGACCGCATCGCCGCCACGGTCCGGGCCGCCCGGTCCCTGCCCGGAGCGGCAAGCATTCTCGTCATCGATGACGGCTCCACCGATGCCACCGCCCAAGCCGCCCAAGCCGCCGGAGCCGCCGTCCTTCGCCTGCCCGCCAACCGGGGTAAAGGGGCCGCCCTCAACTGCGGCCTCGAAGCCGCCGACGCGCCGATCCTCCTGCTCCTGGACGCCGATCTCGGCGACAGCGCCCGGGAGGCCGCGCGGCTCCTGGCCCCTATCCGGGCGGGCGAGGCCGATATGACGGTCGCCACCTTCCCGCACGCGCCCCACCGGGGAGGCTTCGGCCTGGTGGTCCGCCTGGCGCGGTGGGGCATTCACCGCCGAACCGGGCTGTGGATGGAGGCTCCGCTTTCGGGACAGCGGGCGCTGCGCCGAGAGGTGATGGCCGCCGTAGGATGCTTCGAGGAGCGATTCGGGGTGGAGGTGGCCTTGACCCTGGATGCGGCCCGGAAAGGGTTTCATATCCAGGAGGTGGAGACCGCCATGTCCCACCGCCTGACCGGGCGCTCCTGGCGGGGGCTTACCCACCGCGCCCGGCAATTTCGCGATGTCGCCCGGGCGCTGGCGCGGCGGTGGACGCCGTGATCGCCGAAGCCGCCTGCCTTCTCTCCTTCGCCCTCTCCGCCCTTCTGCTGCCTTTTCTGGAGCCGTGGCTGACAGCCCGCGGCCTCGTTCGCCCCAATTTCCGGAATCGCATGATCCCGACCGCGATGGGGCTGGCCTGGGTCCTGGTGGGAAGCCTCGCCTGCGCTGCGGCCTGCCTGGTCGAAAAGCGCCTGCTCTGGGCCACCTTCAGTCTGGCCCTCCTCGGCTACGGCGGCCTGGGCTTCCTGGACGACCGCTGGGGCAGCCGGGCCTACGGCGGCTTGAAAGGCCACCTCCGGGCATTGCTCCGGGACCGTCTCCTGACGACCGGGCTGATCAAAGCCGCAGGCGGGGCGCTGTTCGGTCTGGGCCTGGCGGCCCTGATCGATCCCCGCTCGCCGTTTGTTTGGCTCAACGCCTTTCTGGTGGCCCTCTCCTCCAATGCCGTCAACCTTCTGGATGTCAGGCCGGGCCGGGCCGCCAAAGGGAGCCTGCTCTATGCCGCCGCGCTCGCCGCCGCCGGAGGCGGGGAGGCCCTGGCCGCGCTCGCCATCCCCTTCGCCTCCCTGTTCGCCTACCTCCCCCGGGACCTGCGCTGCCGGGCCATGATGGGCGACACCGGCGCGGGGAGCCTCGGAGCCGCCTGCGGGCTGGCTGCCGCCTGGTTCCTCGCCCCGGCCCCCAAATACGCCTGCCTCGGCCTGCTGCTCGCTCTCCACGCCCTCACCGAAGCCGTCTCCCTGACCCGCCTCATCACCAAAAGCCGATTTCTCTCCTTTCTGGACAGGCTGGGTGTCCGGGAAGAAAGGTAGGTCCGAACCTTCGCTCCCGGCCAAAATAGGCTCTTTTCCCCGGCAGTTTGGGACTTTCGGCCCATGACAGGTGCGGCTCCCCATGCTATGATGGAAATATCTTATACTTCAGGAGGCGGACATGAATTTCCTGACGGTGCTTTCCGATGGGGCGGGTTGGATGCGCTGGGTGGCGCGGGGGCTGGCGCTGCTGTGGGCGGGTTGGTGGGTCTTTTTCGGGGCGGCTTCCGGGATCGGGGAGAAATTGACGCTTCCCGGCATCCTCCTGCATACGACGGTTCCCGGCCTGGCCTTCCTGGTCAGCGCCCTCCTTCTCTGGCGCTTCGAGGCGGTCGGAGCCTTTCTGCTCATCGCCGAAGGGCTGCTGATCGCCGTGGTCTATCCCATGATGGCGAAGCGGTTTCCCGTCTCGGCCATCCTGTTCGTCCTGGCGACCATGGCCCTGCCGCCCCTCCTGGCAGGCCTCCTGTCGCTTCTGTGCTGGAGCAGGCGGCCTTGAGGTGATATGTGAAGGGCGGGCGCTTGAACCACCGAAGGGCACGGATGCAAGCCGGAAGAACACGGATAGTTTTGGAGCTGGCGTTAGCGGTGTCCATCCGTTCGGATCGGCGCGCCTCGGCAGTGAAAGCATCCCCTTTCACTGCCAGAACTGATAGGTCGGCACCTCCAGCACGATCCCGACCAGGTTCCCCAGGCTCCCCACCACAAACTGCCCCAGGATCAGCCCCAGGAAAAACGGCAGGCTCTT
>JADLDR010000048.1 GCA_020846535.1 Armatimonadota bacterium
ACGGGCAGGGGGAGTGGATGATGCCGTCAATGACCGCACCCTCTATCCCCCTCTCCCCGCTTCGGGGAGAGGGGTTAGGGGAGAGAGGTCACCCCTCCCAGGGGAGAGAGGTAACCCCTCCCAGGGGTGCGATTTATCACGCCCCATCGCTATCCCGATCAGGATGACTGTCCCGCCGGGGCGGGGTTCGGGCCTCTGATAGACCGTTACCTAACCCCCCCGGCCCCCTTCCCGAAACGGGCAGGGGGAGGGGATGATGCCGTCAATGACCGCACCCTCTATCCCCCTCTCCCAGGATGCGCTCCGGCGCATCCCTTCGGTTTCGGGGAGAGGGGTTAGGGGAGAGAGGTAACCCAGGCCAGGGGAGCGAGGTCACCCCTCCCCCATGACCGGATGATCTTTCCCCTTATAATGGTCGGAAGGAGTCGTCTATGCCCGATTCGGCTGTAACCGTCAAAGATCTGACCCGGCGTTTCGGATCGTTTACGGCGGTAGATCGGGTCTCGTTCGAGGTTTCCAGAGGGGAGATTTTCGGGTTCCTGGGGCCGAACGGGGCGGGGAAATCCACCACCATTCGGATGCTCTGCGGCATTATCGAGCCATCCGGGGGATCGGGAACGGTGGCGAGGCTGGATATCCGCACGCAGTCCGAGCAGATCAAGGAACGTATCGGGTATATGTCCCAGAAGTTTTCGCTCTACGAAGACCTGACAGTGATCGAGAACATCGCCTTCTATGCCGGCATCTATGGCGTCTCCCCGGAGCGGTATCCGGAACGCAAGGAGTGGATCCTGAGGATGGCGAACCTGGAAGCCCGCCAGGACAGCCTGACCGGGGAACTTTCGACGGGCTGGAAGCAGCGGCTGGCTCTGGGCTGCGCCGTGGTGCATGAGCCGGAGATCCTCTTCCTGGACGAGCCGACCGCAGGAGTCGATCCGGTCTCCCGCCGCAGTTTCTGGGAATTGATCTATGAGGTGGCGGGCCAGGGCGTGACGGTTTTCGTCACCACCCACTATATGGATGAAGCCGAACACTGCGACCGTCTGGCCCTGATTTACCGGGGCCGCCTGATCGCCCTCGGCAGCTCGGCCCGCCTGAAAGCCGACTACGCCAGCGGCCTCCTTCTGGAAGTCGCCGCAGAGCCGGTCATGGAGGCGATGGACGCCCTTCTCGCCGCCACCGGGGTGCGCGATGTCGCCGTTTTCGGGAAGAATCTGCATGTGGTGATACCGGAGGAAAGCGGGGCCGAAAACCGCATCCGGCGCATCCTTGAATCGGCCCGGATTTCGATAAGCCGGGTGGAGCCGATTGTCCCCTCTCTGGAGGATGTCTTCGTCGCCCTCGTCGAAGAAGCCGACCGCCGGGCGGAGGGGTGAATCCGCGGGAGAGCAGACCATGCCGCTCAGAACCTGGGCCATCGCTCGCAAGGAGTTTATCCAGCTTTTTCGTGACGCTCGCACCCTGGGGGTGGTCATTCTGCTGCCTGTGGTGATGCTGGTTCTCTACGGGTACGCCATCAATATGGATGTCAAGCGCCTCCGGATCGCCGTGCTGGATCAGGACAGGACGCCGGAGTCCCGGGAACTGGTCCGCACCCTGCAAAACAGCGAATATTTTCGAATCGTCCGCTATCCGGACGCTCCCGGAGAGATCGATGAGATGATCGAGCGCGGCCAGTCACAGCTGGCGGTGGTGGTTCCCCGGGGGTATGCCCGGGAGATCGCTCGCGGGCGGCGCGTGGTGGTGCAGGCCGTGATCGATGGATCGGATTCCACCACCGCCTCGATTGGGCTGAGCTATGTGACCGGGGCGCTCCGCAGCTTTTCCGCCGACCTGACGCTCCGGGCCGCCGCCCGTGCGGGCGTCACTCGCGCGGAGGCCCTGGTTCCCATCGATTACCGGCCTCGCGTCTGGTATAATCCGGAACTGAAAAGCTCCCATTACATCGTGCCCGGCCTGATGGCCGTCATCTTGATGATGCTCTCCGCCCTTCTCACCTCCATGACCGTGGTCAGAGAACGGGAGCGCGGCACCATCGAGCAGCTCGTGGTCTCTCCCGTCCTGCCCTATGAGCTGATGCTTGGCAAGCTGATCCCTTATGTCGCCATCGCGTTCGTGGATGTGCTGTTCGTTCTGGTGGTGGGGCGGGGGCTCTTCGGGGTTCCCCTGCGCGGCAGCCCGGTTCTGCTGCTCTCCCTGTCCGGGGTCTTCCTGGTGGCCGCGCTCGGGATCGGGTTGCTCATCTCCACCGCCAGCGGTTCCCAGCAGAGCGCTATGACCGTCGCCATCATGGTGACCATGCTGCCCGCCTTCCTTCTGTCAGGCTTTGTCTTCCCCATCTGGGTCATGCCGCCCTTCATCCGGGCCATTACCTACCTCATTCCGGCCCGCTATTATCTGGTGATCGTGCGCGGCGTCTTCCTGAAAGGTGTCGGCCTCGATGCGCTCTGGCAGCCCGCCCTGGCGATGGTCGCGTTCGGCATCGTCACCCTGGGCCTGAGCGCATTGAAGTTCAAGAAGCGTCTCTGAAAGGGATTTCATGTCCTGGCAGCGCATCAAGCATATCGTCCGCAAGGAATTTCTGCAAATCCGGCGGGATCCGAAAATGCTGCGGCCCATGATCATCGCGCCCGTCTTCCAGCTCATCGTTTTCGGGTACGCGGTGACCACCGACATCAAGCATATCTCCACCGCCGTTTATGACGCCGACCGGACCCGCGAGAGCCGGGAACTGACCGCCCGGTTCCGCAATTCGGGCTACTTCGACGTGAATTATACGCTGGCCCGCCCGCAGGACATCGCCCCTCTGCTGGACAGCGGTAGAGCGCACTTCGCCCTGCAAATTCCCAGGGGACTGGCGAAAAACCTCGCCCGGGGCCGCTCGGTCGCCGTGCAGGGCCTGGTGGACGGCGCCGATTCCATCACCGCCGGGATGATCCTGGGCTATGCTTCGGGAGTGGTGCAGAGGCATTCGGAGGATATCGTGCTGGCGCGGGCGCAGAGGGTGGGGGCGGCGGCGCGGCTGCCCGGCATCGAGGAGCGCACCCGGGTCTGGTACAATCCCGAACTCAAAAGCGTCAATTTTATGGTGCCAGGCGTGCTGTGCATGATCTTGCTGGTCATCACCATGCTCATGACCTCTCTCAGCATCGTGAAAGAGCGCGAGATCGGAACCCTGGAGCAGTTGATCGTCACCCCCATCAAATCCACCGAACTCATGATCGCCAAAGTGATTCCTTTTATCGTGATCGGGTTTCTGGATGTCGTCCTGATTTTGCTGGTGGCCCGGCTCTGGTTCAAAGTGCCCCTGCACGGGAGCGCATTTCTTCTCTTGACCCTGACCGGCGCGTTCCTGATGAGCAGCCTGGGGCTGGGGCTGTTCATCTCCACCGTGTCCCGCAACCAGCAGCAGGCCATGATGACTTCCTTTTTCATCATGATGCCCTCCATCCTCCTGTCGGGCTTTATGTTTCCTATCGAGAACATGCCTCCCCTCATCCAATATATGACCTATCTCATCCCGCTCCGCTATTTCCTGAATATCATCCGCGGTATCTTCCTGAAGGGCGCGGGCTTTGCCGTTCTCTGGCCCGATATCCTCCCCCTGCTGCTCTTCGGCATCGCGATTCTAACGCTGTCTTCGCTAAGGTTTCATAAGAGGATGGGATGAAAGGTTCTCTGCCGCCCGGCCCTGCCGGCCTCTCGGGGGTCTGTCTTTGAAATCCGAAGCCATCCCGGAATCACCCTCCCCCGTTCAATCGGAATCCCGATTTTCGCCCGGGAAGGTCACGATCCGTTCCGTCTTGTTGGGGCTTGTCCTTATCTTTCCGAACAATTATTGGATCATTCAGAACGAGCGGGTGCGTGAGGGGCCGTATTTCAGCATCCTGTCGCTGTATGCCAATGTGGTCGTGACCCTGCTTGCCCTCCTGGGTTGGAACGCCCTCGTTCGCCGCCGCTTCCCTCGTCTGGCCTTAACCGGCAGGGAACTGCTGGTCGTCTATGTGATGCTGGCGATGGCGACCACCCTCTGCGGCATGGATATCATGCAGTGCCTGATCGTGATGCTTCCCCACGGCATCTATTTCGCCTCCCCGGAAAACCGCTGGGGCGCAACCTTTCTGAAGCTGATTCCCCGGCCCCTCCTGATTCGCGACAAGGAGGCGGTGACCGGCTACTTCGCCGGCGCATCCTCGATGTACAGAGCCTCTCATCTGCGGGCCTGGGCGGAGCCGCTCGCGGTCTGGATCGTTTTCCTGACAGTCGTGGTTTTTGTCCTGATGTGCCTGTCGGTTCTCCTGCGCCGCCGGTGGGTGGACCACGAACGCCTGCCCTTCCCCGTCACTCAGCTTCCCATCGAACTGGCCCTTCGCTCAGGCGGTCTCTTCCGCCAGAAAGCCATGTGGACCGGGCTGGGGATCGCGGCCTGCATCGATCTCCTGAACGGCCTGCACGTCTATTTCCCGGCGGTTCCCCGCATCCAGGTGGCCTTCATTGATCTGGCTCCTTTCATCACCGTCAAGCCCTGGAACGCGGTCGGCTGGTTTCCGGTCAGCTTCTACCCGATCATTATCGGGATGGGCTTCATGCTGCCGGTGGATCTCCTCTTTTCGTGCTGGTTCTTTTATTTTTTCTGGAAGGGACAGAAAATACTCGCCAGCGCCGCCGCGTGGGACACCATCCCCAACTTTCCCTTCACCAATGAGCAAATCCTGGGGGGATGTGTCGGGCTGGCGGCGGCGCTGCTCTGGAGCAGCCGGGGCTACGGGCGGCAGGTCCTGGCGGCGGCCTGCCGGAAGCCCGGAAGCTGGAGCGACGCCGGAGAGGGAATGAGCTACCGGGCCGCCCTTCTGGGCTTTTGCGCGGGCACGGCCTTTCTGCTGGCCTTTTCACGCTGGGCCGGGATGAGCTGGGCTGTGTCCCTCCTCTTTTTTGGCCTGTATCTCCTGTCCTCCCTGGTGGTCGCCCGCATCCGGGCCGAGTTGGGAGCGCCTGCCCACGATTTTTTCGGAGAAAGCCCCAGCAATATGATCACTTCCCTGGCTCACGCCGACCGGCTGATGCCCGCCGACCGCGCCATGCTGGGGATGTACTGGTCTTTCACCTCCGGCTACCAGAACCATCCGATGCCCTATGCGGCGGAAGGGATGCAGATCGCCCGGAAGGTGGGCCTCGACCAGAAACGTCTCCTCTGGGCCTCGATGCTGGCCGCCGTGGCCGGGATGGCCGCCACCGCCTGGGCCTTTCTTCACCTCGCGTACCGGCTCGGCGCCGCGGCCAAGTTTCATGCCGGAACAGGTTACGCCTGGACCGCTTACAACCAACTGAGCGACTGGACGACCCTCACCTCCCCGCCCGGGGAACACGGCCTCATCGCCGCCCTCGCGGGCTGCGGCTTCACCCTTCTCCTCAGCATGGCCCGCGCCCGCTGGCTCGGCTGGCCCTTTCACCCTATCGCCTACCTCATTTCAGGCAACTGGTGTATGAATCTCATCTGGCTCCCTCTATTCATCAGCTGGATACTCAAGGGCCTGACCCTGCGCTACGGAGGGCTGAACGGCTACCGAAAGGCCCTCCCCTTCTTTCTGGGCCTTATCCTGGGGGAATGCGTGGTCGGCTCCTTCTGGAGCCTTCTGGGGATTGTATTGAATATTCCCAATTATTGCTTCTGGGGGGCCTGAGCCGGAGGATCGTTGTGTGTCGAAGAAACCGGAGCCGTAGGAATGAATTCCGAAAGCGTTTGTAGAACGATTGACAATGAAGCCGTCTATTGGCTATAATAGCGCCAAGTTGTCACACAAAAAAGAGCCTGCCAGGAGGTGAATTTCAGTCCCCGCTTCGATTCAATTATTCGATTAGATGAAGGAGGCATTCAGAATGAACCGCGCAAAGGGTTTCACATTGATCGAACTGCTTGTCGTCATCGCCATTATCGCGATTCTGGCGGCGATCCTCTTTCCGGTCTTCGCCCAGGCCCGCGAAAAGGCACGCTCCATTTCCTGCACCTCGAACCTCAAGCAGATCGGGAACGCCATAGCTATGTATGTGCAGGACTATGATGAAAACCTGCCCGGAGCCTGCCTTTATGATCCTAACACCGGATGGGCCAAATACTGGGCCGAGGTGGTGCAGCCCTATGTCAAGAACAAGCGCGTTTTTCGCTGCCCCAGCGCGCCCTACGGCTGGTGGTTTGGGCCGGAACCCAGCCCTCTCACCTTCGGCTGTAACTACGGCTACAACCAGGTTTTCGGGTGCTGGAATCCGCCCGGCTGGACGGAATACTGGTGTTCCTACGAACAGGGGCCTTCCATCGCTAGGGTAAGCCGCCCTTCCGAGGTGGGGTTGATCGGGGAAACCGACCTGCCTGAAAGCGACACCGATCCCTGGGGCAGCGTCTATGCCCAGACCATCAGCGGCTACTGCAATCCGGCTTCAGGCGTTGCGCCGACGTTCACCGGCTATGCCATCTACCCGCGCCATAGCGGCGGGTCGAATGTGCTTTTCATTGACGGGCATGTGAAATGGCTTCATTACAGCAAGCAGCTTCCGGGCGGGCACGGAACCGTCTGGTCCCCCAAATAAGGAGGCCCCTATGAAAAAGCAAAAGATCGGCGGGCCAGCGGCGACGCTCCTGATCCTGGCCGGGGTCATCGCCGTTTTATTCATCGGCTGGTGGCTCATGCGTCCGAAAATGCCGGAGGTTCCGCCTGAGCTTCAGGATCGCCAGCGCCCGTCCCTCGGCGGCGTGCAGGGGGGATCGGGCCAGCCGACCGGTCGTATGGGGCCGGGCAGAGCTCCGGATTGAGGGAGAGCGTTTCGATTAGCAGGCTCTCGGCATGAAACTGGCCGATCCATAGGGGCGATCCTTGTGATCGCCCTATAGCGATCAAGATAAGGCAGCCTGTCCCGCCGGGGCGGGGTTGGGGACTTGGGGAGACCGTTCCCTAACCCCCCGGCCCCCTTCCCGAAACGGGCAGGGGGAGCAGATGAGGCCGTCAAGCACCGCACAGTCTACCCCTCTCCCAGGGTGCGCTCCGGCGCATCCCTTCGGTTTCGGGGAGAGGGGCCAGGGGAGAGCGGTCACCCCTCCCAGGGGGGAGAGGTCACCCCTCTCCCGTGCCTGGATGATTGTTTCAAGATTCATCATTTCGCCGGTGCCGTAACCTGTTCCGAAATGCCGCGAATCATTCGCGTCCGGGCCTGCACGTTCCGTTGCGATTGACCATCTCGTTGTAGCGGCTCCAGTGGGCATGACAGATGCAGATGGCGAGGGCGTCGGCCACATCGTCCGGTTTGGGGGTGGAGGCCAGCTTCAGGATTTGCGTGACCATGAACTGCACCTGTTTCTTCTCCGCGTTTCCGTAGCCCACCACGGCCTGCTTGATTTGCAGGGGCGTATATTCGACCCACGGAATCCCCTTTTGCGCGGCGGCCAGGAGCGTCACCCCTACCGTGCGCCCTACCGAAAAGGCGGTCGTCTCGTTGTTCTTAAAAAAGAGGCGCTCCGTGATGAGGATGTCGGGCTGGTGGGTGTCCAGGAGGGCGCAGACAGCCTCATAACAGTCGCGAAGCCGTTCGGGAGGAGTTTTCCTGGGGGAGGTCAGAATCGCTCCATAAGCGACCACCTCCAGCCGCTCCCCTTCTTTGCGGAGAACGCCGTACCCTGTTGTCGCTGTGCCCGGATCGATGCCGAAAATAACCATCGCCAAATGCCGCCTCGTTTGTGTGGAGTGAGGGCGCATCTGTGCGCCCGTCCGTTCTATCTTTTTTTCGCACCGGGGCGCTTTCCCTGCCTGGCGCATCAAAAAGCCCCTCCTTTAATGAAAAGGAGAGGCTTTTTTAATGGTGCCGAAGAGGGGATTTGAACCCCTACGAGGTTACCCTCACATGGTCCTGAACCATGCGCGTCTGCCATTTCGCCACTTCGGCTCGCCCGGATCGAACCGGCCTGTCTTGCACAAGCTCTTAAATTATAGCACACGCCGCCGAATCTGTCAAGAAAAAACTTGCTAATCCGGGAGGAATCGTGCTAAAATGTAGATAAGAATGCGCGCCCATTCGCTCCGGGCCGCACGAACGGCGGTACATGATTGATCCTGACAGTCACGCCCAATGCAGCGGTCGATACCACCTATACCGTTCCCGGGTTCGCCCTGGACCGGGTGAACCGCCCGACTGAGCAATCGGTCGTCGCGGGCGGGAAGGGCATCAATGTGGCCCGCGTCTACCGGGAACTGGGCGGAAACGCCACGGCCACCGGATTTATCGCAGGGCATAACGGACAATTTATCCTTTCGGGCCTCCGGGCGGAAAGGATTCCTCATGATTTTGTCGAAACAGGCGGGGAGTCCCGCATCTGCATCGCCATCCTGGACCCGGAGACCCAGACCCAGACCGAATTGAACGAATGGGGGCCTGCCGTCACCCGCCAGGACGCCGACCGCCTGAAGGAAAAGGTCGCCTCTCACCTGGAGGGCTGCCGGCTGCTGGTTCTCTCGGGCAGCATGCCGCCCGGCTGCCCGGAATCGCTCTATGCGGAGCTGATCGAGGAGGCCCGCGAGCGGTCGGTGCCGGCCATCCTGGATTCCAGCGGGGAGGCGCTCCGTCTGGGCCTTCGGACCCGGCCTTTCATGGTCAAGCCCAACTGTCACGAGCTGGGGGGCATCCTGGGCAACCCGATCCGAAGCGTCGAGGCGGCTGCCGAGGCCGCGCGGTGGGTGATCGGCAAGGGCGTGGAGATTGTGGCCGTGTCGATGGGCAAAGAAGGGGTTCTGGTTTCCGATACCGAAAATATCTGGTATGCCCGCCCCCCGGAAGTGCCGTTTGTCAGCGCGGTGGGGTCCGGGGACGCCATGGCGGCGGGGTTCGCGTTCGGCCTTCTGCAAGGCTGGCCCATGGAGCGGACGATCCGGCTGGCGACCTGCTGCGGGGCGGCCAATGTCGCCGTTCCCGGAGCCGGGGCCTGCAAGCGCCCGCAGATCGAAGCACTGCTGGAAAAGGTCGAGATCCATTATTTCTGCTGACGATAGGAGTTTCACATGGGTTCGATTGGGGTTCCGGAACTCATTATCATTATGGTGGTGGCCCTGGTGGTCTTCGGGCCGAAAAAGCTGCCGGAGATCGGGAAATCGCTGGGGACGGCTATGCGGGAGTTCCGCAGGGCGTCCAGCGATTTGATGAATACGTTCGAGGATATGGGCAAAGAAGACCTGCCGGCCAAAAAAGACAGTTCCGATTATAAGCCATAAATAAGATGGCCTTCTCGCACGGAAGGAGAGTTTCATGTTCGATATAGTGGCTTGGGGCCTGGGAACTCAGGAGCTGATGATTATCCTGGTCATCGTGGTGCTGCTGTTCGGGGGAAGGCGAATTCCCGAACTGGCCCGCTCGCTGGGGCAGGGGATCAAGGAATTTCAGAAATCCACCCGCGACAGCGCCGCGGATGAGGCGGACAAAGATAAAGAGCAACCGTAGATTTTCATTCGGAAATCACAGGGAGGAAGATCGTGTTATGAGGAAAGATCATCTCGTCGGCATTCTCCTGGTTATCGCTGGGGTCGCCGGGATACTCGCGCCGGTATCGGCCCAGACGCCCTTCACCATCCGGCGGCCCAGAAATGGGGCCGTGGTGCGGGAAAAGGTGAGGGTGGAAGTGCCGAAAGCCAGCATCCCGGGAGGCTCGTTCGTGGCCTTTGCCGTGGACGGCGATTTTCGGGTCGCCACCGCCCCCGACAATGACCGCAGCCCGGTTGTCACCTTTATCTGGGACACCCGATCCCGGGCCACCGACCTGAAACTGGCGCAGTCGATGGAAGACAAATACACCAATGAGGGTTATCCCAAAGAAGGGCCTCATACTGTCCAGGCCATCCTCTACGATGTGCAGGGACAGCAGCAGGCCGAGAGCGCGGTCAATGTGGTCGTCCGCAACACTGTCGCAAACCCTCCCCGTCAGCCTGTCCGCCTGGCCTACCGCTTCCAGCTCGATGAGGAAGTCAACTACACCTATCGCCTGAACGGGCAACTGCGCGATATGGGCAACGAGCCGCTCGGCCAGAACAGCGTCATAACCGTGGAAGCGCAATGGCTCCAGCGCACCGAGGATATCAACGAGGGCTGGGCTATCCTGACCCAGAAGTTCACCCCCGATTCCACGGCGATGGTGCTGAACCCGGCTCCCAACCGGCTCTCCATCGCCGATCAGCGTGTTTTCGTGCAGATGCAGCCCAGAGGCCGGACCCAAATCGGCAGAGGCTCGGCGGATAAGGGCTATTTCCTGGTTTATTATCCCATCGATTTGAAGCCCACGCCCGCCCGGGTCGGCGACAAATGGGGCGGCGTCGTCCGCCTGATGACCGACCCCGACACCGGAAACGCCAAAAGCTTTCCGGCGGTTCACACCCTGGTCGGCTACGAGTGGCAGCAGGGCTTGCAGTGCGCCCGCATCGAAAGCGCCTTCAAGGGCGTGCAGCCGATCCTCCAGCGCATGGCCTCTTCGGGAACCTCCACGATTGATGTGGAAGGCGAGCGCGTCACCTATTTCTCCCCGAAGTTGGGCCGCGTCATCAAAAGCGTGGATACCATCCGCGGCACCGCCTCCCTTCCGCCGGGCGCGCTCGGCGGCATGCCTGGCGCAGGGCCGGGCGGTGGTCCCGGCGGCGGCATGCCGGG
>JADLDR010000049.1 GCA_020846535.1 Armatimonadota bacterium
GGGGTCTAATGTCTTCAGATGGAGTGATCACAATGCCCTCCGGGATAGAGTGGATGGGGTCTTCCTCTGATTCGATCCCAGAAGGTCGGACCACTTCATCTCATCCCTGAAAAGGGCCAAAGTCCAGTATACATTATAATATCGCCTTATTTCTTTTTGATTTTATTATAACATAAGTTCCAGGGTTTGACCAGGATTCCTACTCTCCCTCCCAACTCAACCCCGGCGTTTTCCCCTCTCCAATGGCTTTCCAGAAAGCGTCTTTCACTTCGGCGTAGATGCCCCGGATGCCGTCGGCGTGGTTTGCGCGGGTGACGGGGGTCAGGATGTCGGGTTTGGATATCTCGCGTTCGGCGGTCATGCGAGGGGCGTAGTCGTGGATGACATGGGTGATGGGCCGCCAGGTGCGGTCGGGGTTGAGGATGCCGAAATCGCTGTTTTCGCCCCAGCGGAAGCCGCCGGGGAACCACCAGGCGACCGTCCCGTTCGCCCCGGAGCGGAGGGTCATTTCATAGAAATCGCGGTAGAAGCGGGCGACGGCTTCCAGCGCCTTATCGCTGACGGCCATGCGGGAGTTGTCCCACACGCTGTTGCCGAACTCGGCCCACATGACCGGCAGATCGGGGGCGACGGAACGGGCATAGGCCGCCGTGAACCAGCCATCCCTCACCCTGTTCCAGTCCCCGATGCGCCCGTATCCTTCCGGGCACATGATATCGACGGCTCCGGCCAGCCCTTTCAGGTCGTAGGGCATCGCTTCCTGCCCGGCGGTGGGATCGCCCGCCACCGTCATGCGGAAGCTGACCAGGTGGTTCGGATCGATGCTTTTCACAAGCCTGCGGGCCTCGGCGTATTTCTCATGAACCAGAGCGTCCACGAAATCGCGGTAGGCCACCGCCATCTTTGTCCAGGGACCGTCTCCCGCCACCTGCCGGTTCGAAGGGCCGGTGATCTTGCCGTCCGTGCGGGGGATCGGGAAATCCCATGCCGTCTCCGCGCTTTCGATGCTGCCATAGCGGGAGAGAACCCATTGCTCCCACCGGTCATCCCACTGCCTGCGGGACTCGTAGCTGCCGAAGAAGGGTTCCCAGGCCAGGTCGTAGGCGAAGACAGTATCGTTTCGGGCCAGACGATGCCGCTCGATCAGGGCGCGCATCTCGTTCCAGCGGAAATCCATCGGCGTGCCGGGCCTGAGCGAGAGGTTGACCTTCAGGCCGTGCTTCCGGCAGCGGTTCAGGAGATCCAAAAGGTTGTGAGAATCGAGGGACCGATAGTAGATGAAGACACTCACCATATTCATCCCCATCGCCTTGATATCCTGAAGGTCGCGCTCGATGTAATCGGGATCGTAGGGCCTAGGATCGAGCCAGAACTCGAAATACTCCCCGTCCTCGATACCGATGCCCGTGGAGGGCATGTAGTTGACCCCGTGGGGATACCATTTGCGGCCTTTCAGGATGAAATCTCCTGCGCGAGCGCTCATAAAGGCAGGCTCAGGATCGGGCCGCCATACGGAGAGGGGATGCTGCAAGCGGTCGATCAGCTTACCGTTCCGCAGCAAACTGACGCTCACCCGGTAATCTGTGCTTGCGAACCGGCCCGGTTTCCAGACGGTTGAAAACACCTGCCGTTTGCCTGGCGGCAGGGCGGCGGAATAGCGCCGGGTGATCACCGACTTTCCTCCCCCGGCAGGAGTCACCGAAAGAAGGGCTTCCACCCTGGCCGGGCGCTTGCCGAAGTTGGCGAGTTCGGCCCCGACCTCCACAGGTCCCCCGTCCTGATAGGCGAAATAGCGGGAGCCGCCTTCATAGAGAAAAACGCCGTCCAGCATCCGCTCTGCGGCCCCGGCGACAGCCCGGATAACGCTCTCTTTTTTCCAGAAGGCCGGGTCGGTGACGGGAGCGCTGAGCCACAGGCCGCCCTCATAGGGCTTGCGGCCATTGATGACCAGGGCCGCAGGAGAGCCGCCGGGCCTGCCGTCACGGTTCAAAGCTTCCAGCAAAGGAACCCAGCGCCAGCGGCGGTCTTTCCGGAATCCGGTTCCCTGGGGCCTCGGGTGAACGGCCATGGTACGGGCCGGAAGGGGCAGCCGGGGCTGCCAGACCGCCTGGCGGCTGTCCGGGCGCAGCCCTTTCAGGCCGGGCACGTCGTACAGCTTGTAGGCCGGGGATATCCCCTCGATGATGGGAACGACGGGGTCGGCTTGCAGGATATTTTCGATCCCCGTCATCCCTTCGGGCATGGGGGCGGTGGCGATCTCGTCGATGTAAAATTCGTGCCTGCCGCCGCCGACCGTGGGCGTATGGGTGTAGGACAGGCCGAAAGTCAGCCTGCGGGCGCGGGCCGGGTTGAAGCGATCTCCCGGCCCGCCGCGCCCCTGGCTGGCGCTGTCCTGCCAGTATTGAAATGCGGTCGGCAGGAGGGCGTATCGCTTCCAGGCGGGCGCTAAGGGAACGGTGGCAATCCAGCGGGAGCCGTCCTTTTCGCGCCATTCTATGGCAAGGCGGTCGGTGCGCCCGTCGCCTTTCGCCCAGAACTGGGTCAGGACATGCCCCGCCGGAAAAGGCGACTCCATCTCCGTAGACTCAAAAGTGTCCCAGCCGGTCATATCCCCGATGGTGACACGGGCGCTGCGGGCTGTCCCTTCCGCTCCGGGGGTATCGAAGGCGATGGTGGCGGGAGAGGAGAAATCGTTGGTGGCTCGCCGCCAGAGGGCAGGATCGGCCTGCTCGAAATCCATGAAGACCCGGCGGCCCGGAGCCCGGGCCAGCTTATCGAGCATCCCGGCTTTGTCGAGCCACCGGCCCCCGCTTTTCCAGACGAGGCGGGCAAGGGCCGGGCCGTTCAGGGCGATGAGACTCCCGCCCGATTCGGCGTAAGCCTGGAGGCTGTCCAGGGCTTCCGCCGGAAAGACGCGGGCATCGCACAGAACCAGCATATCGAAGATGCGGCGCGTCAGCATATAAGGGTTGGCGACAGCCTCCGATCTGAGCCTGCTGACCCCGATGCCCCGTTTGCGGAAGGCCTCCGCCAGTTTCCCGGCAAGAGAGGCGTCCAGGCCGGGGAGGGCGTCGTCCAGAATGGCGATATGCCCTTTCGGGGTGCGCCTGCCCATAAGCTGCCGGGCCGCTGCCTGCGCCCCGGCTTTCATCGCCTCCAGCCTGCGCTGCCCGGCGTGGGAAATCACGCGGATCACGGGCGTATGCCGGATGGGAGCCAGGGCCTGCTGCCAGTTCTCCCCCAGCCAGACGCCCACCAGAATCTTCGATTCCGCCCCATGAGCCGGCGCGCGAAGGGTGAAGGTGTGGGATCCTTTTCCTGAAACCTGCGCCGTCTCGCCTGCGATGACGATATTGCTCGTGTTCTTCATCTCGCAGTGCAGCTTCGCGCTCCCCTGCGGCACGGTATAGGAAACCGCCACCCGGAACGGTTTCTCCTCTTCCACCATGGTCGGGCAAGTGAGGATTTCGTTGCGAAACTCGGCGGCCCAAACGCCGCCGGTCAGAAAGATGAGAAGATAGAAAACGGCTGCAAGACGCATGGCGGACGACTCCTTGTCATTCGAGCGGTTATGGCCGGGCGGCCAGATAGCCCCATACATAGGTATTTGGCCCCAGAGTCTGCATGACAGTGAACTCGCAGATCAGAGGGAACCAGAAGACATCGAAATAGGCTTCGGTGGTGGGCCAGCGGTCGGGGGCCGGGTAGGTGTAAGGCGCAATCAGCTTGAAGGCCCATTCGTCCTTATGGCGCTCCACATCAATCGGGCCGTAGACCGTCAGGCCAGGCGGAGGGGGTTGGTGGCCGATGCGATTGTCGATCCAGAGAGGGTGCTTCGGGCTATTGCGGCCCAGGCCGGTGGTGTAGCAAATATTCAGAGGATTGGCCCCGGCGCTCGATTGAGCGGCCAGCAGGGTGGACTTCAGATAGGCCGGATTGCGGGTCAGGTAATGCGCCCTGACAAGGTGGACGGCCTGCGGGACGCTCAGCGCCCCGATGCCGACCGGAGCGTAATTGCTGTCCGCTTTCGTCCACCCGAATGCGGTCTGGCGGCCCCAGGCGGCGCAGGCGTCCGCCGCCCGCAGGAGGGCCTGGCGGCAGTTGTTACGGATGGCCGGGTCGGCGTTCCTGAGCCGGGCATAGACAAAAGCGGCGTCTCCCTGATGGTGACGCTGCCACTCGAAGATGTCTTTTTTCGGGTCGCTGAAAACGGTAGTCGCCAGGAAGAGCCGGTGCCAGCGAGCGCCTCCGGTCAGGCGAAAGAGTTCGGCGGCGGCCAGGTTGCGGGCGTCGGCGACCGGATGGGGAAGATTCTGCCGCCGGGCATATTCCCCTTCCGCCCATTCCATCGCCCGGAGGGCGCTTCGGCGGTAGATCGCCGTCTTCTCCGCGTGGCGGCCTGCCAGCAGGCGGGCGGCGCGGGCGGCGACCCCTGCGTAGACATAGCTCGACCAGGGATCGGGGGCGTAGGCCATGACGGTCAGAGATTCCTGCCAGCTTCCCTCCCCGAACTGGGGATGTTCCGCGGACTCGATGCCTCCCCGGATGCCGCCTTCCTGGGTCTGCATCCTCCGGTAGCAGTCCAGATTCCACAGCGATTCATCGATCAGGTCGGGCAAAGCGTTCCCGGATTCGGGGATGTTCAGGGGGAAAGGGTTCATATACCCGGGAAACATCTCGGCCAGTTCCAGGAGAAGGCGGGTGGCCTCCAGGTGCTGGATGCGCCGGTCCCAGTCCCCGGCGTCGAAATAGCCGCCCCAGGCGTCCGGGACGATCCGGTCGGTTTTCCCTTTGACCAGATTGCCGAAATTGTCTTTGTCCGTCCCGAGGGCGTTCAGGCCGTTGCCGCTGTCCAGCAGGCCGCAGGTGGAGGCGCAGACCTTCACGCCGTCCGCCGGATGGAAGGAGCGCGGGCGCTTGAACCAGGTGTAGGGCGGCCCCAGCGCGATCCCGCTGCGCTGGTGATAGAATCCGCGGGCCGCCACCCGGAAGGCTTTGCGCCAGACGTCTTTTCCGATTTCGAAAGGATAGGAACACCCGACTCCCGGCACATATACGCGGTAGACCCCGGGCCGCTTCAGCACCGAGAAATCCATCCGCCACACATCGGCCAGGTTGTAGTTGCGGTTGAAAACGTCCTCGGTCTGGTCGCTTGCGGCTTTGGAGAGGGCGGTTTTCCCTTTCAAAACCGGCTGACCGCTGCGGACATCCAGAATAAGGAAAGGCATCCCGGCCTCGTAGCGGACGCCTCCGCCGTTTCCCATCCAGCAGGAAAGGAAGGCCGCCTTCACGGGGTCATCGGGCCGGAAACCGAGGTGGCTCACATGCACCGCCTCGCTGCGCCGGGAGGACGGGCGGTAGGCGAAGGCTTCGGAAGGCAGAAACCTGCCGCCGAAGTTTAGCAAATACCGCTTGCCCGGCTGGAGGGGCCGGGGCAAAACCAGGTAAAGGGTATGCTCCATCGGCGCTTGAAAGTCCCAGGGCGCGACCCGGGCCAGGTCGGTCGGTTTCGTCTTCCGAAAGACCTGCCGGGGCTGGACGCCTTCTTTATAAGCCGGGTCATCGGGAGAAAAGAGGCGGTAATTCTCCGGCTGGCCCGCCTTTTCGGTATCCAGCGAATCTCCGATCACGCGGTCGAAGCCCATCAGGAGGTCGCCTTTTCTGCCCACCCGACCGTCGATGATCCTCCCGTCCCGCCTCAACCAGCCCCAACGCTGGTAATCTCCCGCTTTCTCCTCCGAGTCCCCGGGCCGGGGCGTGTAGGGCGACTGCCGCCCGTATTCCACCCTTCCCGCCCGCACGGTGACGCCCAGGATGTGGGAGGCCACCGTGCCGATATGGGTAACGCGCGGCTTCTCCGCCCCTTGCATGCCGCTGGCTGCCAGGAGGAAAAGAAGTGCATGATAAGAATAAAACCTCATTGCAGTTTCCTTTTGATGTGGGTAAGAGCCTATTCCACAATCGGAATAAGGTTCCTGCTCAGTCTTTGCTTTTGGACTTTCACTTGCTATACCTGCAAGAGGCGTGTTGGAGGGCAGCCCATCAGATCGCCCCTACAGGAATAAGATCATTTCGTAGGGAGACCCAGCGGGCCGCCTGCCTAATCGGCAATTCTGGAAAATAAACTCAATGACGCACATTCATATTCCGTATGGATTAAATTATATCTCCTTGATAATTACTATTCTGTGTCTTTCAGGAACTGATAATCCTTACTTCACTTAATTTTATTGAAATATCATTGAAGTGTGACCAATTTCACAGTCCAAATACGAAGTAGATCACAGACATACAATTTCAAGCGTGATATAATGATCGCAAATCTGATCGTTATTGAAATTTAGCTTATTAGAGGAGGATGAAAATCATGTTTTACGTACAAAAGCCTGGGAATTTTCGTTACACACCAAATTGTGATGATTGTTTACCCCAATGCCGGGAAACACATAGACTATGGATATTTAGTAGAGTATCAGATCATGATGATGCCGAAGACCTCACCCAACAAGTTTGCTTTTGTTGCTGTTCAGGCCGTCATAAATTACGCTCCTCAGAGAGTTTCCCTATGTGGATTATACGCATCCGTAGTAATACTTTAAATGACTACTGGACTGAGAAGTGAAGTACACCCCTGATTTTAGACACAACCCTTATTGATAGGGCATGCTGAAATCAGGAGGTGGAGCAGTGGCGAAGCGACGACAATTCACGGCGGAGTTCAAGGTCCAGGTGGTGTTGGAGTGGCTCAGTGGGGTCAAGGCAATGGCGGAACTATGCCGGGAGCATCAGATCAAGCCCCCATTGCTCTCGAACTGGAAACAGACCTGGCTGACCTATGCACCGAGGGTCTTTGCCCGGGAAGAGGCCCAGGCAGCCGAGCAGGAGCGGATCGCGGAGTGAGAACGCCTGGTGGGGCGCTTAACGTTGGAGGTGGACATTTTAAAAAAAGCCTCCAGTTGGCTGGAGTCACCCTCCCGGAGAAACGCACGATGATGGGGTTACTCATACAGGAGGATCCGATTCAGCGGGTATGTGCGGTGCTGGACGTGGTGCGGGCAAGTTATTACTATCAGCCGAAGGGAAAAGACGAGAGCGCTCTGAGGGCTGCGATTGAGAAGGTCGCAGGGGAGTGGCCCACCTATGGGTATCGGCGGATCACGGCCCAGTTGCGACGGGAGGGTTGGGAGGCCAACCACAAGCGGGTGATGCGCCTGATGGCCGATATGGGACTCCAGCAGCGGCGGAAGCGGTCTCAACCCGCGACTACCGACAGCCGCCATGGGTGGGGACGGTATCCTAACTGGGTGGCCGACTTGATGGTAACCATTCCGGATGAAGTCGGGGTAGCGGATCTGACCTTTGTGGCGCTGCGGCAGGCATATGTGTATTGAGCCGTGTTGATGGATGTGTTCACGCGGAGTATTCGGGGCTGGCATTTGAGTCGCCGCCTGGATCAGGAACTGACCGTGTCGGCCCTCCGGCGGGCACTTGCACAACGGTGTCCGCAGATTCATCATTCGGATCAAGGGGTGCAGTATGCCGCGAATGCTTATGTCACCTTGCTCCAGGCACATGGGGTCCAGATCAGCATGGCCGCGGTGGGCGACCCGACCCAGAACGGCTATGCGGAGCGGTTGATCCGGACGATTAAAGAGGAGGACGTCTACTTGTCGGAGTATGAAGACTTCACCGATGCCTCCCAGCAGATGGGCCGGTTCTTAGAGGATGTCTACATGCACAAGCGCATTCATTCGGCTCTGGGGTATCTCACCCCGGCGGAGTTTGAAGCGGCCTACTGGAACCAGGCAGCTCAGCCTGCCACAAACACGAGAACTTGAGTGTCTAAATTTCGGGGTGCAGTACAA
>JADLDR010000050.1 GCA_020846535.1 Armatimonadota bacterium
CGGGCCTTCGATGCCCCAAGTGCTGGGCCATTTGCTCTTGAATCTGATATACTACCTGGGGCCAGCGCATCCCTTGCCTCCATAACCCGTCATGTCGTTAGGTTATTTGGGCCGATTTGGATGCGCTCGGCAACTCTCTCGTTCCTTACCTCCCCTTGTAAGCCCATCCCCCGGCCCCCTTCCCGAAACGGGCAGGGGGAGTGGATGATGCCGTCAATAACCGCACACTCTGTCCCCCTCTCCCCGGGTGCGCTCCGGCGCATCCCTTGGGTTTCGGGGAGAGGGGTTAGGGGAGAGCGGTCACCCAGGCCAGGGGAGAGCGGTCACCCCTCCCCCAGGAGCGGAGGATCTTTCTCCTTATCTGGATCGCTAGGGGGCGGCTCATCTGGCCTCCCGTACCGTCAAAACCCGGCTTCCCATACCGGCAACTTCTCTATAGCCAGGTGGCGCGCTCCGTCGAGAGGCAGGGATTCCGGGCCGAGCGGGGGAAAGCAATCCGGGGCCGTGAAAGTGGCCGTTTCCGGGCTGCCGGCGATGTCGGAAGGCTCCTGCGGGTGGCCGCTGACGAAGTTCTCCGCGACGCTGACGCGGCGGACGCCGCATTCGATGCGGATGGCCTTGCCGCCGCCCGGGTGGAAGGTGTTTTGCACGATGTGGATATCCTCCAGCCCCGCCGGGATCGTGATTTCGTCCTCTCCCTCGCCGCAGCAGTTGGGGCCGATATTATTGTTTTCGATCCGCACCCGGTCGCCCCCGTGCGCGAAGGGCTTCCGGAACTCGATCCCCTGCCTGCGGTTGCCGGTGATGGTGTTGCCGCGGATGAGGTGGTCCGTGTCGCGCTCCCCGATGGAGATGCCCGCCGCGCCATTCCCCTCCAGGCGGTTGCCGGCGCAGACGGAGTGAGTGGTCCGGAGGCAGTAGAAGAGGCCGTGGCCGCCGTTATCGTGGGAATGGTTCTCTTCCAGGAGGTAGCGCACCGAGCCGCTGCCGGGATGCAGGCCGCCTCCGGTGTTGTCGTGGAGGTGGCATCCCCGAACAATGATATCGGCGCACTGCTGGAAGCTGACGGCATCGCCCTTGAAATGTCTGACCTCGATATTTTGCAGGCGGACGCGGCGGCACAAGAGCAGGAAGGCGCCTCCGCCCCGGCAGCCGTTCAGGGTCTGCGTTTCGTCCGGGTTGCCGTCCAGAACCAGATTTTCCACGCTCGCATCGGAGGCGTTCCAGCCATCGATCAGGGAAAAGAGGGTGGTCACCCGCCCGTTCTGGGACGGGTGGTAGTCGTGGTTGAGCATCCGGTCGATGAAGAACAGGTCCCCTTTCCGGCCTGTGATGGTGGCAACCGTGTCATAGAACCCCCCGGAACGGTTGTCTCCGACATGCACCCCTATGCCGGGCCGGAATTTGTCCGGCTCCTCGACCGTGAACTCATAATGGCCGTATCCCAGATAGTCGGCCAGGAGGCTGCTGACGCTCGGTTTCTTCAGCAGAACGGCCCCCGGCTCCCCCACGATACGCACCCGGCTTCTCAGGTGAAGGGCGTCCTGCATCTGGTAGGTTCCGGCTTTGACCTCCACCGTCCCGCCCCCTCCGGCGGCCACCTTGTCCACCGCCCGCTGGAGGGCTTCACCGGTATCGCCTTCGAACTCTCCCGCGCCGACTGTGACTATATTGGACATGAGCGTTTCCTTTCTGCCTATTTGATCGTCCGAGGGGCGTAGGGGACGTTGAGAAACTCCACCTCGACCTGGGGGAATGTCTGCCGCAGGTAGCGGGCAAGGCTCTCCATGCCCCAGATTTCGGAGACGGCATGGTTGACGATGATCACATTGATCTCCATATCCTTCGCCCACATCCCGTCCCGCCAGAAGCTCATGCCGTCCTCGGTCGCCAGGATGATATCGGCCCCCATTTCATAGAGGGTGACAACATCCGTGCCCGCGCCCGTTCCGATGCCCAGCCGGGAAACGACATTGCCCCGGCTGCCGATGATCGAAACCGATTCCTGTCCGAGCGGCCTGATCTTGGAAAGAATCGTTTCGGCCAGGTCCCCGGCATGCATCGGCCCGACCGGGTAGACGGCGTAATAGGGGCGGGAGGCGATAGGGCCTGAAAGCCCCAGCCCGCTTGCCCAACTGCCCGTGATGCCGATCTCCGGGACGAGATCCCAGACATCGTGGCAGCGATAGACGACCATGCCCGTTTTCTCCAGGAAGGTTTTCTTCTTCCGGGCGTTCTCGAAGCGGAAGGCGTCGGGGTTGTCGTCCATGTGGGCGTAGAAGGTCGGCTCGTGGGTGACGAACATATCGCACCCCCGGCTGTGGGCCAGTTCGAGCGCCGCCATCGAACTCATCCAGGCCACCCCGATCTTATGAATCTCTCTTTCCGGGTCGCCTGCCTTGAAGGTGTCGCAGGTGCGCTCCCAGTTGACCCAGGTTCCGACGGTTTGCATATGGCGGTGAACTTCGACAGCTTTTATAGCGATCTCCTTGATGCGGAATTCGAGGGCCTATACGGCCTGACGGCGGGCCATCCAGTCCCGGACGATCTGGAACTTCTCCGGAGGGGTCGACAGGCCGTCGACCGCCACCCACAACACGAAGTTGGCCCTTCGGATGCGGGGCGAAAAGAGCCTTTCCAGGGCGTCCTCGATCTCCTGCCGGGTAACGCCCGGCCTGTGGAATATCTCGGGAGGGAAGACCCCGCCGAATATGATGAAATCCTCCCCGCACCGATCCAGCGTCTCCTCGAAGCCGATATCCCCGACCGGCCCGGGCGTCAGGCCGTTGACCCCGTCCAGCCCCGTTTGCCGGATGACCGGCAGGAGGTTTTTCAGATGGCCGCACATGTGCAGAATCGCCTTCCTGCCGAAGCTGTGGAGGATCTCGACATAATCCCGGATCTGCGGCAGGCTGTAGCGGGCGTAAATGTTCGGCCCGGTCAGGCCCGAACTGGTGTTCTCGACCGGAATGATCGCCTCCGCGGGCAGGAGCCGGGCAGCCAGTTTGTATTCCTCGATCCTCCGGGCGTGCATCACCTCGAAGAGTGATTCCATCTCACGGGGGTAGTCCTGGAGGAGATAATAGAAATGCGACACCCCCATCTCGTATTCCAGAAGCTGCTGGATGGGGGACGGCCCCATCACCGGCGCATAGAGGCCGTCCGGGCCGATGGCTTTCTCGGCCCGGTCAAAGCTCTCCTCCGCCCCCTCCACCGGCTCATAAGAGGTGTTCTGCCAGATGCGGGCCAGCACCTTGAGATCGTCGAGCGTTTTGACCGGATGCTTGGTCGGGTGGCCGCTCCGAGAGCGAGCGGTCAGAACGCCCCGGTCGGTGACCTGCTCGTAGACCCATTCTCCGTCCGGCGCTGCGCTCCAGCGTTCCTCCACCCCTCGCCGGATCGTGCGGCAGGGGACGACCGTGCAGCTTTCCGGCAGGCCGTAGCTGCCGAACTGGAGGATATCGCAGCCCGCCCATCGGTAGAAATCGAGAAGGGGGAGCCGCCGCAGTTCGTCGGGCATGGCGGAGCGGGTGATATCGTCCGCCAGGGTCGTCCAGGAGATGCCCTCTGCTGGCTCCTGTTTGAGTATCCGGGTGAGTCGTTCGCGGCCTGTCATCATCGTTCCCCTGCCGAAATTGCATTCAGAGCCCTAAGTCGATGCAGCCTGTGAGGAGCGAAAGCGACGAAGCCATCTCCAGCCTATCGCCGACGAGTAGAGCCTTCGTGTGCATTTGTTATATTAGAGATTGCCACGTCGCTTCGCTCCTCTCAGGCTGCATCGACTTTACTGCTGCTTATCTGTGGGGCCTGGAGCGCTTCGTCTCTGCGCCCTCGTAGATTGCATCGATGCGGCATTAATCGAAGTCAAGCGAAAGTCCTGTTGTTTCATAGCGGGACCAGCCTGAGGGCGTTGCCGGAATAGATTTTTGTCAGCGCCTCTTCGGGCAGCCCCAGGGAATTAAGGAAGGCCTGATGCTCGTTGTCGAAATAATCCCGGCCATAGCAGACGCGGTCCTGGAATTCCAGCAGAAATTCTCTGGCATGTTCGGGGTCTCGCTTCAGGGCGTTGCAGCCGGAACCGGCGGAGAGGTCACAGTAGAGGTTCGGGCAGGCGCGGAGCATCTCGACCACCTTGCCTCCGGGCATCACTTTGCCCTGCGGGTAGGCCGCCTTGTCGAACTGGCCGTCTCCGGAGATATGCGCCCAGAAGCCGGGGGCGTGGCCCAGAAAGCTGGTTTCCGGGCAGGCTTTGACGGCCCGCTCGAATGCCTCGATCCCGCCCCCGTACCAGTAATTCGGGCGCGGGTATTTCCGGCCTGTATCGAACTCGTAATCGATATGCACGGTCACCGGCAGGCCCATCTTGCCGCAGTAGCGGTACATCCGCAGGGCGTCCGGGTTGTCGTACATCATCCTCAGCTTCAATTCGCCGTAAACGCGGACGCCGTAGATTTCGATGCCTGCCCGCAGCTTGTCAATGGCTTCCGGCCGGCGGGGGTCGGGCGCGTAGCCCAGGACAAACCGGTCCGGCGCGCGCTGGATATAGCTCAGGCCGCGCATGAAGGAAATCGGGCCAAAGGCCCCTTCCTCGGGCGGGCAGCAGTAGTTATAGGTCGGGTCGTATTCATCGGCAGGGGCCTCCCAGGAGAGAATCCAGGTGCGCTCGATTCCCATCTGGTCCATATTCGCCAGGAAACGCTCCAGGTTGTGCCCGTGCCAGTCCGGGTGATTGTGAACGTCGATGATTCGCATGAAAGGATATCTCGCTTGTCTGTAGTAGGCTCTTCTTTCAAGAGGAGAGGCAAGATTCCTCCCGCTATTTGCGCTATCCGCCCCCACCGCCAAAATTGCGCTTGACGGCGAGACGCGCTTGTGTTATCATAAACCGCGAACCTCTAACCATAAAGGGCAAAAATGTCACCTGATTCCAAAGCTGAAGACGGCCTCAAAACAGCCGCGCCCCGGCAGGAGGGAGCCGGCCTGACGCTCAGGCAGGCGTCGGTGGCGATTGGCATCGGGCTTTTTCTGATCTTCCCCATCGCCCTCTTCATCCGGCAGAGCGAGCTGGTGATCGGGCTCTATTCCAGCACAGGGGTTCCGCCGGTTCCGGTTTTTGCGGCCCTGCTCTTCCTGACGGTGCTGCGGATCTTCCTGCGCCGCTATTATCCCCATCTGGCCCCGAGCCGCGCCCAGGTACTCCTGATTTATGTGATGTTGACCCTTGCCGGGGTGCTGAACAGCTCGTTTCACGTCCGGGCGTTCCTGCCGCATATGGTATCCTTGCAATACTGGGGCAGGAACGGCGGGCTGCTGGCTCCCTTCGCACGATTTTTCCCCTCCTGGTACGCCCCGCACGATATGGGGGCGATCCGGGATTATTACGACGGGGCCAAGGACGGCTCGATTCCCTGGGATGTTTGGCTCGGGCCGCTTTTCTGGTGGACGCTATTCTGGATCGCGATGTGCGCCGGAACGCTTTCCCTGACCCTGCTCGTTCAGAGGCGGTGGATCCGGCAGGAAAAGCTCTCCTTCCCCCTCCTTGCCATTCCCCTTGCCATCACCTCCGATAACTGGTCGGCTTACGGAAGCCCCGGCAACCGGAAAAGCCTTTTCTGCATCGGCTTTGCCTTCGCCGCCGTCTTCAACGGGCTGAATATCCTGCACGGGCTGTACCCCTCGGTTCCCTCCATCCCGTTCGCCTACACGCTGACGAGTTTTTTCCCGAATCGCCCGTGGACGCATCTGGGGGTGAATGTCTGGTTCATCCCGGAGGCCATCGGGATGGGCTATTTCGTGCCTCTGGAGGTGCTTTTTTCCTGCTGGTTCTTCTTTATCCTGACCCGCTTTGCGGCGGTGGCGGGCACGGCTGCCGGGTACGATGAGCCCGGATTTCCCTTCGGCCAAGAGCAGGTGGCAGGAGGCTACCTGGCGATGGGGCTGCTGCTCATCTGGGGCTTGAGGCGGTCGTTGTGGGAAGCCTTCCACTTCCTTTTCCGGAGAGCGGCCCCTTCCGACCCGGAGGCGGCTTCCGAGCGGTGGGCCTGGCTGGGGCTTCTGGGCAGCTCAATCTTTATCCTGGGCTTCTGCTATGCGGCCGGGATGACGCTCAGGCTGGCCGTTCCTTACTTCGCCGTGGTCGGCCTTTTCGTCCTGGTCTATGCCCGCATCCGGGCGGAGGCGGGAGTTCCCTTCCACTGGATTTTCCCCATCAATCAGGCCCATGAGATGACCCTGAACGCCATCGGGGTCCCGCAAATCCTGAACTGGGGAACCCGCTCGTTCGTCATTTTCTACAGCATGACCTGGCTTTCGACCCACCCTATCGCCGAGGAACAGGCGGCCTACCAGATCGACAGCCTGAAAGTGGCGGAAGGCTCGCGCATCCCTCGCCGCATCCTGATAGTCGCGCTCCTGCTGGCCTTCGCGGTCGGGCTGTGGGCCTCCTACTGGGTAGGCTTGAGCGCATATTACGCGATGGGAACCAATACCGCAGGGGTTCACGACAGCAGCATCAGCGGCGAATACCGGGCCAGGGTCGCCCAGTGGAACTACGAGCAGATGGGATCCCGCATCTCCTCCCCGCCGCCCCGCGATTCCGCCCGCCTGACCGCCGCCGCCGCTTCGCTCGCCTTTACCCTGGCGCTGGCCCTCTTGCGCCGGCATATCCTGGGCTTTCCGTTTCACCCGCTGGGCTTCGTGCTGGCGAACGGCTATATCCTCTGGTGGTTCTCGTTCCTGATCGCCTGGTTCGTCAAAGCGATCATCCTCCGCTACGGCGGCCTGCCCCTCTACCGCCGCGGCATCCCCTTCTTCCTGGGCATGACCGTCGGCCATCTCTTCCTGGGCGGCGTCTGCTGGCCCATCGCCACCCTCTTCCTGGGGCGCGAGGTGGGTTACACTTATTTCCTGATGTTCGGGACGTGAGGGGAAGAAGGAAATCAGATCCTATTTCAATTCGCATTGAAAAACGAAAGGGGTTACCCATGTCCGAGGGATACAACGAATTGAAGCCTGCCGTCCGCACGTTGTTGGGGCCGGGACCGAGCAATGTCCATCCGAGGGTGCTGCAGGCGATGTCCACCCCTCTGGTGGGGCATCTGGACCCGGAGTTTTTGAAGATCATGGATGAAACAATGGGCCTGCTCCGGTCGGTGTTCCAAACGCGGAACCGGCTGACCATCCCGGCGTCCGGAACCGGCAGCGCGGGGATGGAGGCCGCCTTCTGTAATATCGTGGAAGAAGGCGATACGGTTCTTATCGGGGTCAACGGGCTTTTCGGGGAGAGGATGTGCGATGTCGCCGAAAGGTGCCGCGCCCGCGTAGTCCGCATCGACGGCGAATGGGGCAAGGCTCTCGACCCCGATCCCTTCGCCCGGGCGCTCCGCGGGAACAAGGTCAAAGTCACCGCCGTGGTCCATGCGGAAACCTCGACCGGGGTGTTGCAGCCGCTGGTGGAAATCTCCAAACTTACCAAAGCCTACGGCTCCCTCTTTCTGGTGGATGCCGTTACCTCCCTGGGGGGCGTGGAGGTCGAGACGGACGAGTGGGGCATCGATGTCTGCTACAGCGGAACGCAGAAGTGCCTGTCCTGCCCGCCCGGCCTGGCCCCCATCACCTTCCACGAGCGGGCGATGGAGGCCCTCCAGCACCGCGCCTCCAAAGTGCAGAGCTGGTATCTGGACTTCTCCATGATCGAGCGATACTGGGCCGGAGACCGCTTCTACCACCACACCGCCCCGATCTCGATGATCTACGCCCTCTGCGAAAGCCTGCGCCTGATCGATAAGGAAGGGCTGGAAGCCCGGTTCGCCCGCCACCGCAAGAACAGCGACGCCCTGAAAGCCGGGCTGGAAGCCCTGGGGCTGAAGCTCTTCGCCGATCCCGCACACCGGCTGCCGAGTTTGACCTCCGTCTGGATTCCTGAAGGGATCGAGGACGCCGCGGTGCGGGGCCAGCTTCTCCGGGAGTTCGACCTGGAGATCGGCGGGGGGCTGGGGCCGGTCAAGGGCCGCGTCTGGCGCATCGGGCTGATGGGCCATTCCTCGAATCAGGCCAATGTGCTGCTGGCTCTGGCCGCCCTGGATCAAACCCTGAACCGTCAGGGCTATGCCTGCTCCGGCGGCACGGAGGCCGCCCTGAATGAATACAAAAAAATATGAAGAGGTTAGGGCCTACCGCCATAGCTTTTACGATGATCCTGGGCATCGTCGGCGTCAGCACCGCCAAGGATAAAGCGATTGAGACAGCAACCGTCAAGAAGACAGGGGCCGGAAAATAAGGCTCCCCCTAGCGATCCAGAGAAGGGGAAACATCCTCCGCTCCTGGGGGAGGGGTGACCGCTCTCCCCTGGCCCCTCTCCCCGAAACGGGGAGAGGGGAGGACTCCGTAGTGCTTGACGGCCTCATCCACTCCCCCTGCCCGTTTCGGGAAGGGGGCCGGGGGGGTTAGGTAACAATCTATCAAAGTCCCCAACCCCGCCCCGGCGGGACAGTCACCCTGATCTGGATCGCTATGAGCCGGAAAATAAGGCTCCCCTGTGCAAAAAGCCGCCGGTATCATCACCGGCGGCTTTTTTGTTTCCTTTATGCGGCGGCCCAGAGCGTTCCGGGGCCGCCCGGACATGCCAGTTTTTCCATGGCGGTCTCGATGATGGCCTGAGGCCTTTCACCGTCGCCCGGATAGACGGCGAAGCTGGCTTTCAGGGAAAAGCCGTCCGGATAGTCCGGCGCGAGAGCAGGCATTTTCTGGACCAGATAGCGGTAAATGCGGTCCCGAACGATGCGGGATTGGCTGCCGGTGTGCGGCAGGATCACCGCGAAGGTGGCCCTGTCGAAAACGCAGGGAATATCGACCCGCCTCACCTGATCCTTGATCGCCTCTCCGACGAGTTTGAGAATTTCGTCCGCCTTGCGGGAGCCGTTTTGAGCCTCGTAATCCGCCAGCTCTTCCAGTTGGAAGAAAGCCACCGACAGTTCGTGCTGATAACGGCTGGCCCGCATCACCTCCTCTTCGATCCGGTCATCGAAATAGCGCCGGTTGTAGAGGCCGGTCAGGGGATCCGAGATCGTCATCTCCTGGGCCACCTGCTGGTAGGTTTCCACGCGCTTCTGGAGGAGGTGGATCTGCTTCTGGGTTTCCTTCAATTCTTCGGTCAGCAGGATTTGCTTCAGTTTCTTCGTGCCGGTACGCAGTAGGTGGGAGACGTAATTGCAGGAGATGCCCAGCTTTTTGGCGATCTCCGTCTGGTTGAGTTCCTTGAAGAAAAATTCGGAGATGACCTTTTGTTCCAGGTCTTTCAGCTTGCCCATCGCCCCTTGAAGCACGATTTTATCCTCGATGGGCAGTTGGAAGGTGATGTGATGCTGGCTTTTGATCTTGTCGGTATCCACCAGCATGGGGAAGTCCTCGTCATCCTCGCTGCCGTTGCCGTCGAGCGAGGAGACCTTGAAAACCTCCTGGGTCGCCAGCAGCTCGCTGACGGCCTCTTCGGTCAGGTTCATCTCCTCCGCGATTTCGGCCAGGGTCGGCTGGCGTCCGAGATTCTGGTAAAGATGCTCCGCCGCCCGCATCAGCTTCTGGTTCAGTTCCTGAAGCCAGGCCGGTTCTTTGATGATCTTGCCCTTGTCGCGCAGGTAGTGCTTGATCTGCCCGATGATAAAATGGGTCGCATAGGTCGAGAAGCGGACGCCCTTACCGGGATCGAAGAGATCGATGGCATTGAGGAGGCCGATGTATCCTTCCTGGATCAAGTCCTCCAGAGGCTCGGTCGAGCCTGCGTAGCGCCTCGCCATGCTCTCCACCAGGTTTTTATAGTGGACGACAATCTGATCCTTGACCTTGGGATTTCGCCCCCCGGCATACTCGCTCAGGAGGCGGACGATATCCTGCTCTGCCATACGTTCCTGCTTGATCATAATGCCACTCTCTCATCCGTGAGTCTCTCTCGCCGTCGGGGTGCGGCGATCCATTCCATTCGTAGCCTTGCCGTTCCGGAGAGGCTTTAGAGCGATCAGTTAGCTGATCGAGCTGACCAGCTTGAAGATCGGAGACATGACCGAAATGGCGATGAAGCCGACCACCGTTCCCATGAAGATGATGAGCATCGGCTCGATGAGGGAAGTCAGAGCCTTCACCGCCGCGTCCACTTCCTTGTCATAAAAATCTGAGACCTTGATAAGCATATCGCTGAGCCGCCCGGTCTCTTCCCCGACATCGATCATATGGGTGACCATCGAGGGAAAGAGGCCGCTGGTCTCCAGCGGGGCGCTGATCTTCTGGCCTTCCCGGATGCTGATCCGGGCGCTGTCGATGGCGCCGGCGATCACCGTGTTACCGGAGGTTTCGGCCACGATTTCCAGAGAGCGCATCATCGGGACGCCGCTGCTGACCAGGGTGCCGAGGGTGCGGGCAAAGCGGGAGATGGACATCTTCAGCACCAGGTCGCCGATAATCGGGAACTTGAGCTTGAAATTATCGATCCAGAAGCGCCCTTTGGGACGCTTGCCCGCCTGCTTAATGCCCGCGACCGTGCCGACCACCAGGATGAGCGGGACGAACCAGAACTTTTGCAGGATGGCGCTGGAGTCGAAGAGAATCTTCGTGGCACCGGGCATCTCCACATTCATGCTGATGAAGATTTCCTTGAACTTGGGCAGCACGAACATGAACAGGGCGAAGACCATCAGAACGGAGAAAACCAGCACCATCACCGGATAGATCATGGCCGATTTGATCTTCTGCCGGATCTCCATCTCGCTTTCCAGAAAGGAGGAGAGCCTGTCCAGAATTTCGTCCAGGATACCGCCGGCCTCCGCCGCTTTGATCATATTGACATAGAGCTTGTTGAAGATCGAAGGATGCTTCTGAAGCGCGTCGGCGAGGCTCGACCCGCCCTTCACATCCCTCTTGACCGCGCCGATGACCGGCTTGAGTACCGGGTCTTTGGTCTGAGCTTCCAGAATGTCCAGGCATTTGAGGATGCTGATGCCTGCGTTGATCATGGTGGCGAACTGGCGGCTGAATACCACCATGGATTGCAGCTTGATTTTCTGGAACCGGGCGAACATGTTGTTCATGGCGGCACTGCTGCGCTGCTTTTGCTGCTGGACGCTCAGGACGTGAAACCGCTGCTCGTGCAGTTTGTCCAGCACCAGTTGTTCGTTTTCGGCATCGATCCGTCCCTGGATCGTTTTGCCCATGGCGTCTACCGCATTATATACGAACGTTGCCATAGCGAACTCCTTTCTATATGCCCTTGATGAACCTCTGTAAATTATCTCTGTCGATGGCCCGCAGCGCGGCTTCCTCGAAGGTGACCATACCCATCCTGTAAAGCTCGGCCAGGGCCTTGTCCATGGTACGCATTCCGATCTGCGCGCTGGTTTCGATGGTCGAGTAAATCTGGTAGGTTTTGGATTCCCGGATGAGGTTCCGGATGGCCGGAACGGCAAGCATCAGCTCGATAGCAGCCACCCGTCCCCCTCCCAGCATCGGCAGAAGTTGCTGCGCGATCACGGCCTCGATGCTGTTGCTGAGCTGGACGCGGATCTGCTCCTGCTGGTGGGAAGGAAAAACATCCACGATGCGCTCGATGGTCTGGGGAGCGTTTCGGGTATGGAGGGTCGCCAGCACCAGGTGGCCCGTTTCGGCCAGGGTGAGGGCTGCGGTGATGGTTTCCAGGTCCCGCATCTCGCCCACCAGGATCACATCCGGGTCTTCCCGGAGTACGGCCCGGAGCGAGTTTTCGAAGGAATCAGTGTCGTTTCCCAGCTCGCGCTGGTTGACCATGCTCTGCCTGTGGGCGTGCAGGTACTCGATGGGGTCCTCGATGGTCATGATGTGGCACGCCCGTTCCTCGTTGATGCTGTTGATCATGCAGGCGAGGGTGGTCGATTTGCCGGAACCGGTCGGCCCGGTCACGAGTACCAGGCCGCTGGTGCGTTTGGTCAATTCTCTCAAAATAGGAGGAAGCCGCAGTTGCTCGAATGTGGGGACCTGGCTGGGGATCGCCCGCATCGCCACCCCCACCGAGCCGCGCTGCTTGTAGACATTGACCCTGTAGCGGCCCATATCCTTGACCCCATAGGAGAAATCCAGTTCTTTCACCTTCTCGAACCACTGCATCTGCTCATTAGTCATGATGTCGTAAATGAGCCGCTGGATGTCCCTGGGAGTCATCACCTCGTAATCGGGAGACGGCACCAGCTTCCCGTCAACGCGCAGCGTGGGCGGAAGGCCGGCCGAGAAATGAAGGTCCGAGGCTCCTTTGCTGGCCGCGTAGCGCAGCAGGTCATCGATATGGAGATCGGCAATCGCGACGATATGTTCTTTCTCCGATTTGATATCCGCTAGTAGTTGCTCGATAAAGTCCAGATCGTCAGGCATGATTGTTATCCTTTCAACCGATTGTCGATTAAGCATCCCACTAAAGTAACAGGGCCGCTTGCCCTGCCACCAGACCGTAGGGGCGAACCTTGTGTTCGCCCTGAACCAGGCGCGGCCAGACCCCAGGGCGATCCCAAGGATCGCCCCTACGGATCTACCCCTTGACTCCAACGGGCTGCTTAGCCCATCATGGGGCCGGGGCCTTTCGCCATCTCCGCTTCGATCAAAACCATCACCTGGCTGAACTGCTGCTTCGTCAGGTTCAGCATCTCCAAAAGCGACGGATAGAGGGCGGTCATCTGCTCTACCTCCGCCTCCGAGCGGGTCGGTTGACCGGCAAAGGAGTGGGCCAGCAGGTTCGCCAGAGCCACCGTCGCCGTGAGAGAAACGCTGAGAGACGCATGGGCCGGTTCGTGATGGCAGCCGATAGCTTCCGGCAGGATGCTGGGAAGCTGCCACTTTTTCGTCAGCTCATATCCGATCTGGGCATGATTGAAGGGCAAAAACTGCTTCTCACTCTCAACGAAAGCCACGCCGTTCGCCTTCGCGAACTCGGAGATGAGGAGGAATTCATTGTGCATATGCTGATCCAGGAGCGTTTTGCCGATATCGTGCAGCAGCCCGGCCACAAAAGCCTCCTCCGGTATCACATCCTTCACCAGAGAGGTCAGGGTTTTGCTGATGACCGCCGTGTTGAGCGAGTGCCGCCAAAGCTCCCGCCGCGCCAGGCTCATGGCGTCCGATTTCCCGAGAAACATATTGAAACTGGTGATGGTCATGGCGATGCTTCTTACCGCCTTGAACCCCAGAAACATGACCGCCTCCCGGATCGAGCTGACCCGGCGGGGCAGCCCGTAATAGGCGGAGTTCGCCAGAGCCAGCACTTTGGCGGCAAAGCCCTGGTCGGTACCGATAACGCGCTCCAGGTCGGTGGCGGTGGTGCGCGGGTTGTTGCTCAGGTCGATGACTTTCATCACCACTTGCGGCAGAGCCGCCAGTTCCTGAGCCATGGCGGCCACATCCGCCGCCGTTGCGATGGTCGAAGTTTTAGCCTGCATAGATAACCCTCAATGCCTCTTCTAAAGTAGTCATTCCCAACAAAATCTTTTCCATGGCGTCTTCCTTCAGAGACTTCATGCCGCTCTCGACGGCGGCGGCGCGAATCTCGTAGGAAGACGATTTTTTCAGGATCAAATCCCGCACCTGGTCGTCCATCATCAGGAGTTCATAGATGCCGATCCGCCCTTTGTAGCCCGTTCCCTTGCACACATCGCACCCACGCCCCCGGTAGAAGGTCACCTTCTTGGCGTTCAGAAGATTATCCATCCCCAGCCGCTTGATCGCATCCCGCGGGGGCTGGTACGGCTCCTTGCATTTGGCGCAGATCAGGCGGAGAAGCCTCTGGGCCAACACTCCGATGATGGAAGAGCCGATCAGAAAAGATTCCACCCCCATCTCCTGAAGGCGGGTGACGGCGGAGGGCGCGTCATTGGTATGCAGTGTCGAAAGAACCAGGTGGCCGGTCAGAGCCGCCTCCACAGCGATGGTGGCGGTCTCGATGTCGCGCATCTCGCCCACCATGATGATATCCGGGTCCTGCCTGAGCATAGTTCTCAGGCCCGCTGCGAAGGTCATTCCGGCCTTATTGTTGACCTGCGCCTGGGTGATGCCGCCCAGTTCGTATTCCACCGGGTCTTCTATGGTGATGATATTTTTTTCGCCGGAATTCAGCTTGTTCAGAACCGAAAAAAGGGTGGTCGATTTGCCGGAGCCGGTCGGCCCGGTGACCAGGATAATGCCATAAGTGCGGTTTATCAAAAGCTCGAACTGCTCCTGGGTCTGGGAAAGAAAGCCCAGCTTGTTCAGCCCGATGGAAATACTGCTCTTGTCCAGGATTCGCATCACCACCTTTTCCCCGTAGATGGAGGGCAGGGTGGACACGCGAAAATCATAAGGCCGGTTCTCGATGATGGCGCTGATTTTCCCGTCCTGCGGGGCGCGTTTTTCGGCGATATCCATGTTCGCCATGATCTTGATGCGGCTGGTCAGGGACGCCTGTACCCGCTTGGGGAGCATCATCCCCTCCTGAAGCACGCCGTCCATGCGGTAGCGCACCCGCAGGCACTCTTTGGCAGGTTCGATATGGATGTCGCTGGCTTTATCGGCGACCGCCCGGCTGATGATCAGGTTCGCCAGCTTGATGATAGGCGCTTCCTCGCTCAGCTCTTTGAGCTGGGCGATGGACACCTCTTCCTCACGGTCTCCGGCCTCGTAGGCGATATCGGTGCTGATGTCTTTGATGACATCGTTGACCAGGGCCGAGTCGGTCGATTCGGACCGGTAGTTCGCCGTGATGGCATTGATGATATCCTCTTCCATCGCAATGACCGGCTCGATATCGAGGCCGGTCATCAGCCGGATCTCGTCGATGGCGAAGATATCGTTGGGGTCTTTCATCGCCAGGGTCAGCTTGCCGTTGTTCCGGGCAACGGGAATCACCCGGAAGCGGCGGGCCATCTCCTGGGAAATGGATTTGACCGCCTCCTGCTGCACCGCCTGTTCCGCAAGGTCGACGAAAGCCACGCCCCATTGCGCCCCCAGGCATTCGATCTTATCCCGCTCGGTGATATACCCCATGTTGACCAGGACATCGCCCACAGGCTCATGGGTGCCGAGTTGATGTTGTTTTTCCAGAGCCTGTTCGAGCTGTTCCTGGGTGATCAGTCGCTTGCGAACAAAAATCTCGCCTATAGATTGAGAACGCATTCTAAGCTATACCTGAATGGTCTAATAGAAATATGAATGGGGATCGGGCCGGCGCAAGAGGGAGGATATTCGCCAGATTGCTTCCGGGCATAGATTCGATCTCGCCCCATCAGTGTCAGGATAAGATGCCCTTTGGCCGCAATCCGTGCCGGGCCGCTGGCGCAAAGGGTATCGGAGTCAGGTCGTTGACGGTCCGGCTCCGATACCTCAAATCCTATCTTGTTTGAGAGCTATCCTTACCGATTTTGATGGTGACCTTGCCCTGCGCTCCGGAAAGGGTGACCTCGTGCGGAGTGATCGCAGCTACCCGGTACTGCCCGCCGATGCGGTCGCCCTTGCGGACAAAGTAGCGTTCCTCTCCGCTGCCGCGCAGGACAGCCAGGCGGTTTTTCCCGCCCACCACGCCGGTCAGCTGAAAGGCGGCAGGCGGAGCGCCGGCTCCCGGCATTCCGGCGCGAGCCATCCCTGCTGGGGATCCCGGGAGTGCGGGCAAGCCGCCTTTATCCGGCACGATGGGCGACAGGGGCAACAGGGGAGGGCGCGATCCCGCCAGGGACGGCAAAGCGGTGGCATCGAGGGACATACGGGCCGACGCTTTGGCGGCACCGCCCA
>JADLDR010000051.1 GCA_020846535.1 Armatimonadota bacterium
GCAGCGGCGGGTTGTTCGCGCACAATGTGGCGGTACGGAACCGGTATGGTCTCAAGCTCTTCCGGGACGGGTGTATCGGGAACACCTTCGTGAACAACATCTTCATCTACAACAAGGATGGCCAGGTCGGGCTGGACAACGCGGGCGGCAGGACGCCCTGGCCCTCGAACAATCTGGTCGATTACTCGGTCGCCTATCCGAGCCGTCGGTGGGCCTTGCCGGTGGGGATCGCGTGGATGTTAGGCGACAATATACTCCTTCGAGATCCCAACGTGGTGGATTATAAGGGGAACGATCTGCGCCTGATCGCTACCAGCCCTGTCCGTAAAAAAGCAGTTTCCCTCTATATGAATGGGGCCTACAGTTGGCCCGATCCCGGCCTTTTCCCGGCTACTAACTATACCGAACCAGCCTGGTAGCCCGGTTTGAACGATAAAGAAAAAGGCGCTCCGTTTTTAGCGGAGCGCCTTTTTCTTTATCGTTCAATCTATCGCTTATACTGACGTCTCCGACGCAGTAAATAGCCTGCCATGCCTACGGATGTGCTACCGAGTATGATTAGAGAGGAAAGTTCCGGCACCGCTCTTGAGACACCGGCAGTGTTTCCTCCATGAGAAGGCAGGGAATCGGTATAAGCGCCGTTCGACACCAAGAATATCGCTCCTAGAGCGGCCAGGGCAACCCACACTCTTTTCATTCTCACCTCCATCATCTCTTGACGGGTGTTCCTATGGCGCACCTATCAAAGCCACCAACGCTGCCGCACCTGTAAATTATACGGATGGGTCTGTTTGTTGGAGAGCATCTGCGGTGAGTCCCAACACTTAATATGATAGCAGCGACCTGAACCGATGTCAAGGGTATAACGCTAGTAAAATTACTAGTTTTTTAGGGCCGACAGCTATATTTTTTGCTAATTAAAAGATTACTTGCTATGCAGAAGGGGTATAGGGGAAGTTTGAACGGCGAAAGCGGTCAGCGGTGCAGTTCCACAACATCGCCGTCCTGGAGGCGGTAATCTCTGTCGACATTTTGGCCGGGGAACCGGGCGGAACCCCAGATGCGGGCATAGGGATATTCGGCCAGCAGGCCCTTGTGGATGCGGGTCGCCAGATCCAATACCGTGCTGCCCCGCTTGAGAACGAACGGTGAATTCATATCGGCAGGATGCCCCGGCTCTTTTCCGTAGACGCGGATCATATCCAGCATATTCCAGACGGCCTTCCGAAATTGGGAGAGCTGGTCGGGATCAACCGCCGATACCGGGACGACCGGGAAGCGGTCCCGGCAGAGTTCTTCGACCAGAAGGAGCCGTTCGGAAGCTCCTTCCCGGTCTTCCTGATTGGCGATCACCAGGGCAGGCCGGTAGACGAAGAGCGCCTCCCGCTTTTCCATCTCAGGAGCGCGGTCGCAGAGGATGATTTTGATCCGGTGAAGCCGTTCGATGACGCCTTCGGCCTGCTCCAGGCAGTCATCGCTGCCCAGGCTGACGACCAGCAGGACGGCATCGGCCCGGCGGATGATATCGGGCATCCAGGATTCCATCAGATCGGCGGTCATGGGAGGGGCATCGATCAACTGAATCTGGACGTCTTCATAATCCATCATGCCGGGGATGGGAATCTGGGTGGTGAAGGGATAGTCGGCGACAGTGGAATGGGCGTGGGTGGTGGCCGACAGGAGGGCGGATTTGCCGACATTGGGATATCCGATCACCGCCACCTGTCCGGCCCCCTGGCGCTCGATCTGAGTGAAGGCGAAGCGGTCGCCGTGTGCCTTTTTCTCGCGGGCCTCCTGGCGCAGCTTCGCCAGCCGCCTCCGGATATCGGCCTGCATATGTTCCGTTCCCTTGTGCTTGGGGATGACGGCCATCATCTCCTCAAGGGCGACGATTTTTTCAGGGATCGATTCGGCTTGCCGGAATCGCTCTTCGGCGGCCCGGTAATCAGGGGTCAGATTGGCAGGCATGGCGTTTTCGAAAGGCCGGTGGTCTGGAGAAATGCCGCTGAAGGGATAGCGGCAGGGAGAGGTCTGTCAGGCTATCGGGGCGCACAGCCGTGCGCTTCGATAGCCGTCTGCGTGTACAGGCAGTGCCCTGCGCGTTATCCTTTCGGGCCGTACTCGCGCACCGCGTCGGCAATCGGGCCGGCGAACTGCCGGAAGTTTTCCCGGAATTGAGCGGCCAGCTCGCGGGCTTTGACATCGTATGCGGCAGGGTCTTTCCAGGTGTTCCTCGGATTGAGTACTTCCGAGGGGACGCCGGGGCAGGACTCAGGCACATCCAGCCCAAAGATAGGATCGGGCCGGTAGGTCAGGTCGTCGAGGTTGCCATCCAGGGCCGCGTTGATCATGGCGCGGGTGTAAGCGATCTCCATCCGCTCTCCGACTCCGTAAGGGCCGCCGCTCCAGCCGGTGTTGACCAGCCAGCAGTGGACCTTGTGGCGGGAGATTTTCTCGCGGAGGAGCTCGGCGTAGACGGTCGGATGCAGGGCCAGGAAGGGCGCTCCGAAGCAGGTGCTGAAGGTGGCCGTAGGCTCCTTGCTTATATCCTTCTCCGTGCCGGCGACCTTTGCGGTATAGCCGGAAAGGAAGTGATACATCGCCTGGTCGGGGGAGAGCCGTGCTATCGGAGGCATGACCCCGAAGGCATCCGCGGTCAGCATGATGATATTCCTGGGATGGCCTCCCAGCCCGTCATGAACGGCGTTGGCGATATAACCGAGCGGGTAGGCGGCGCGGGTGTTCTCGGTCAGGGATGCGTCGTTCAGGTCGAGGCGGCGGGCCAGGCTGTCGAAACCGACGTTTTCGAGAACCGTTCCGAAGCGGCGAGTGCATTCGTAGATTTCAGGCTCGGATTCCCGGCTCAACCGGATGACCTTCGCATAGCAGCCGCCCTCGAAGTTGAAAATGCCCTTCTCGCTCCAGCCGTGTTCGTCGTCCCCGATGAGCTGCCTCTGGGGATCAGCGGAAAGGGTGGTTTTACCCGTTCCCGACAGGCCGAAAAAGAGGGCGACATCCCCTTTCTCCCCCATATTGGCCGAGCAGTGCATCGACAGGACGCGCTCCTGGGGCAGAAGGTAGTTCATGATCGTAAAGACCGACTTCTTCATCTCCCCGGCATAGCTGGTCCCGCCGATCAGCACCAGTTTCTTCCCGAAGTGGACGAGAATGAAGATGCCGGTGCGCGTGCCGTCGATATCGGGGTCCGCGTGAAATTCGGGAACATCGATGACGACGAACTCCGGGATATGCTGTTCGAGCTCGGTGTGGGGAATGCGAATAAAGAGGTTCCGGGCGAAGAGGTTATGCCAGGCATATTGAGTGATGACCCGGACAGGAACCCGGTATTCAGGATCGGCCCCCACATAGCAGTCCTGGACGAACAGGTCTCTGCCTTGCAGGTAAGCCTGAAGGCGGTGATAGAGGCGGTCGAACCGGGTTTCGTCGAGGGGCTGGTTGACCTTGCCCCACCAGATTTTATCTTCGCTGGAAGGCTCCCGAACGACGAATTTATCGTTCGGGGACCGGCCCGTGTGGTGCCCGGTGCGTACGACCAACGGGCCGAGGTGGGCGATCACTCCTTCCCGGCGGCGCACCACTTCATCGTACAGGGCGGGTGTGACCAGATTCCAATAGACATTGCCCACGTTCGTGATGCCGTGGTGTTCGAGTCCGTAACTGCGCTTGATCTGATACATAGCTGTTTCTTTCTTCGGAATGACCGGGGTAGGATTCGGAGGAAGTCATCATTATCTTACCCCAAAAGGCCAGCATTTGTTCCTTGCCAACAAGGCTCCGCTCCTCCGGCCAGCAGACTATCCTTAACCCAAGTTGCTTCCTACCCGAATGGAGGCCGATGCGGGGTAGGGGCGCGATGAATCGCCCCTACAGCGGAAAACAGCCCCGGCTCCGGGCTAGGTGGCAACCTGAGCCATCCTTATTATAAGCCAGGCCCAGCGCTTCTGACAAGTGAGGGGAAGGTTTTCCGTCCGGAGGTATAGACGAAAAGTGTGATTTATGTTACAATATTTTGAGGTCGGAAATGCATGAATTGTCCATTATACGTTCTATCATCGACATCGCCCTGCGCCACGCCGAAGGCCGGCGCGTCACAGCGGTGGAAGTGGGGGTGGGGCGATGGAGCAATATTGAGCCTTCCTGCCTGGATTTTTATTTTCAGGGGATGATCGCGGAAACAAGCCTGGAAGGGGCGAGTCTCCGCATTCTTGAAGTCCCTCTCAGGGCGGAGTGCGCCGAGTGCGAAACGCAGTTCGAGCCGGAGGATATGGTTTTCTACTGCCCGGCCTGCGGGAGCCGCCTTACTGAAGTGATTTCCGGGAAGGAACTTCGGGTGAAGGCTATCGAGGTGGCTTATGAAGATTGAAATCGAGGAAAACATCCTGGAAGCCAATGACACTCTGGCACGGCAGGTGCGATCCACCCTGGATGCCCGGCAGATACTGGGCGTCAACCTCCTGGGTTCCCCCGGGGCCGGAAAGACGACCCTGATCGAATCTACCGCCGACGCGCTGCAAGACAGGTATGCCCTGGGAGTCATCGAAGGGGACATCGCTTCCTCTATCGATATGGAGCGGCTGCAAAAGCGCGGCCTGCCCGTTGTCCAGGTGAATACCGGCGGCCTCTGCCACCTGGACGCCAACATGATTCTACAGGCTCTCCGCCCCTTCGATCCGGATAGGCTCGATGCGCTGGTGATCGAAAATATCGGCAACCTGGTCTGCCCGGCGGATTTCGACATCGGACATCACGTGACAGTGCTGGTGTCCAGCGTCCCCGAAGGAGACGACAAGCCGCACAAATACCCGATCATCTTCCGGTCCGCCGATGCCGTTGTCCTGGCTAAAGGCGACCTTCTGCCCTATATCGATTTCGATCTTGCCCGCTATCGGGACGCGCTGGCAGCCCTCAACCCGGATGTCCCGCTCTTTCCGCTCTCCTGCCGCACTGGGGAGGGCATGAGCGAGTGGCTAGCCTGGTTCGAGGAGCAGATCGCTGCTGATCGAGGATAAACGATGCCTGTCCGACGCCGCCTTCATATCGAGGGCATCGTGCAGGGGGTGGGCTTCCGCCCCTTTGTCTATCAGTTGGCGACTTCGCTCCAACTGGCGGGCTGGGTGCTGAACTCCTCCGAGGGCGTGAGCATCGAGGTGGAGGGCGCGGAAGCGCAGGTAGAGGATTTTACACGGCGGGTCGTCTCGGATGCGCCTCCTCTGGCCTCCATCAGCCGTATCGAGGCGGACGATATCCCGGTCTTGCAGGAAGAGGCTTTCGTTATCCGCAAGAGCCTGTCCACCGATACGGCCACGGCCCGCCTGCCCGCCGATGTGGCGGTCTGCGGCGACTGCGCCCGCGAAATGAAAGATCCCTCCGACCGGCGGTACGGCTACCCCTTCATCAACTGCACCAACTGCGGCCCGCGCTTTACGATTATCGAAGGCATCCCCTATGACCGACCTTTCACCACGATGCGCCGTTTCCCTATGTGCCCCAAGTGCCTTGAAGAGTATGAAAACCCCTTGAACCGCCGCTTCCACGCCCAGCCCAACGCCTGCCCGGTCTGCGGCCCCTCGATTCGGCTTGAGGAAGAGCCGTCGCTGCCCCCCGAGGCAGCCCTTCGCAGGGTGGGGGATCTACTCCAGGCGGGCCGCATCGTGGCGATCAAGGGGCTGGGTGGATTTCACCTGGCCTGCGACGCCCGGAATGCGGAAGCGGTTCGTTCCCTGCGTGACCGGAAAGGGCGCGGAGCCAAGCCGTTTGCCCTGATGTGCGCCGATACGGAGGAAATGCGTCGCATCTGTCTTCCTACCCCTGAAGAGGAGTCGGCGCTGCTTTCTCCGGAGCGTCCCATTGTCTTGCTCGAAGCGATTCCGGGAACCGATATCGCGCCCGAGGTCGCTCCCGGCCATCGCTATCTGGGGGTGATGCTTCCCTATACTCCCCTGCACCGGCTGCTGATGCGAACGGCACCGCAAACACTCGTCTTGACCAGCGGCAACCTGAGCGAAGAGCCGATCTGCCATAAAAACGAGGAGGCTCGATCCCGCCTCTCCGCGATTGCCGATGCCTTCCTGACGCATAACCGGGACATCGCTGTTCCCTGTGACGATTCGGTGACACGCTTCGTGCAGGGAAAGCCTGCCGTGATCCGGCGAGCGAGAGGATTCGTCCCTCGCCCGATCCCGCTCGGATTCGAGGCCGTGCCGATCCTGGCCTGCGGAGGGCAGCAAAAGAACGCTTTCTGCGTCGCGCAGGGCGGAGACGCCATGCTGAGCCAGCATATCGGCGACCTGGACAACCTCGAAACACTGGCCTACTTCGAGCGAGCGGTGGAGCATTTCAAGAGACTCTTCAGGGTAACGCCGGAAATCGCGGCCTGCGATATGCACCCGGACTACCTCTCAAGCCGCTACGCCCGTTCCCTGGAAGGGGTCTCTCTGATCGAAGTTCAGCACCACCACGCCCATATCGCCGCCGCGATGGTCGAACACCGACTGGAAGGCGAGGTGATCGGCATCGCCTTTGATGGAGCCGGCTACGGCCCGGACGGCGCTTTGTGGGGGGGCGAAGTGCTGATATGCGATTATCTGGATTACAGGCGGTTTGCCTGTCTGGAGCCGGTTCCTCTGCCCGGTGGAGAGGCGGCCATCCGCCGCCCGGCCCGTATGGCCCTCTCCTACCTGATCCATGCTTTCGGAGAGGAAGGCAAGGCAATCGCGAAGGATTCCCTGCCTGCGCTTTCGGATGAAGAAATCGCTGTGGTGGAGATGCAGATCGCCCGCTGTTTGAACTCCCCTGAGACCTCGGGGATGGGCCGCCTCTTCGATGGGGTCGCCGCTCTTGCCGGGCTGTGCCAGGTCGCCACTTATGAGGGACAGGGAGCCGTGGAACTGGAATCGTTGGCCGATGGGAATGCTGACGGCGCTTATCCCTATGAATTACTCGTCCGAAGTGGCCTTTGCCAGGTTCATGTCGTCCCGATGATCCGGTCTGTCATTCGGGACAGGCGGCAGGGGAGGCCGACCGGCGAAATTGCCACACGATTTCACCAAACCGTCGAAGAGATCGTCGTCCACCTCTGCCGCTTGGCCCGCAAGGAATCCGGCTTGAACCGGGTTGCGCTCAGCGGCGGGGTCTTCCAGAATCGCTGGCTTTTGGATCGTTTGCTGGGCCGGCTGCCGGAAGAAGGTTTCGATGTCTTTTCTCCCCGGCAGGTTCCGGCCAATGACGGCGGGATCGCGCTGGGGCAGGCGGCCATCGCGGGCCGCAGGAGGAGCGCAGGATGTGTCTAGCCGTACCGATGCGAATCGTTTCTGTGGAGGGAATGGATGCCCGCGCCGAGCAGGGGGGAACCGCCATCCAGGTTCGCCTCGATTTTCTGGAAGATATCCGGTCCGGCGACTACGTGCTGATCCACGCCGGTTTCGCCATCCAGCGTATTGACGAGGCTGAGGCCCGCGAAACTCTGGCGCTTCTGGAAGCACTACGATGAAATATATCGACGAATACCGCAATCCTGAACTGATGCAGGCATTAGCGCAGCGCCTTCGTGCCCGGCCCCGCCCGAGGGCCAGACTGATGGAGGTGTGCGGCACACATACCATGTCCATCGCCAAATTCGGAATCCGGGAACTGTTGCCGGAGGGTGTTTCCCTGGTGTCCGGGCCGGGCTGCCCGGTCTGTGTCACTCCTCAGGAGGATATCGACCTCTTCCTGGCGATGGGCCGCCTGCCCTGCGTCTCCCTATCGACCTTCGGGGATATGATGCGCGTGCCCGGAACGGAAACCACGCTGCTCAAAGAACGCGCGGCAGGGGCTGATGTGCATGTGGTCTATTCCCCGATGGATGCCATCCGGCTGGCGCAATCGAGGCCGGAAAGGCAGATCGTGTTCTTCGGCGTGGGCTTCGAAACCACCGTTCCGGGGGTGGCTGGCGCGATTGCGGAGGCCCGGCGGCAGGATATCCCCAACTTTTCCACCCTCTGCGCTCACAAGGTCGTGCCGCCCGCCCTGGAAGCCCTGGCCGCCGCCCCTGACTTGAAGATAGACGGCTTCATCTGTCCCGGCCACGTCAGCGTCATCATCGGCTCTCGGCCCTACGAGTTCCTGGCAGAGCGGTTCAGCATTCCCTGCGTGATCACCGGGTTCGAGCCGGTCGATATCCTGGTCGGGGTGGAGATGCTCCTGGAGCAGATCGAAAGCGGCCCGCCCCGGGCCGAAATTCAGTACACCCGCGCGGTCTCGCCGGAAGGTAACCCCAGAGCGCAGGCCGCCATCCGCGATGTTTTCGAGCCGTGCGATGCGGCGTGGCGGGGTATCGGCATCATCCCCGGCAGCGGCCTGAAGCTGCGCCCTGAATACAGCCGCTACGATGCCCGCACCCGATTCGAAATACCTGCGCTGCCTCCCGTTCCGAATACGCCCTGCCGCTGTGGGGAAGTCCTCCGGGGAGTCGTAATCCCGGAAGATTGTTCTCTTTTCGGAACGGCCTGCACTCCTCTCGATCCGGTTGGGGCCTGCATGGTTTCCTCGGAAGGCGCTTGCGCGGCTTTTTATAAGTATCGGATGGGTGCGGCGAAGCGATAGCGATTGCGCCTCGATGTCATTGCGAGAAGCGTAAGCGACTATGCGCTTCCCAAATGATATTGCGGAAAAGCAATCCCCCCGGCCCCTCGCCGAAGCCCGGCGGGGGGAGCATCCTTCGAGTGGTACACAGATCTGACTACGAGATGTCAGGGCCGAGAGCGGCTGAAACCATCAATACACATGCATCGAGCCATCCGCCCGCCTGACAAGCGGCATGTAGGCCCGCTGGTAGGGATAGCGAGCCGCCTTCTCCTCATCGAAATCCACGCCGAGGCCGGGGCGTTCGTTGGGATAGGCGTAGCCCCGGCGCATTTCGCAGATACCGGAGACGACCTCATAGGCAGGAGCAGGGAAGCGGGTCCATTCCTGGACGCCGAAGTTGGGGATGACGGACTGCAAGGCGATGCTGGCCGCCTGGGCCACCGGGCCGATATCCGCCGCGCCGTGGAAGGCGCTCCGCACATTGAACGGTTCCGCCAGGATCATGATCTTGCGGGCTTCCGTCAGGCCGCCGACATGGAGAGGCTTCATGCGAATGAAATCGATCCAACGATTCATGAAAAGCGGGAGGCACTCCCACCGGGAGGTGAAAATCTCGCCGATAGCCAGCGGGGTGGTGGAGACGGCCCGCAGCAGGGGCCATGATTCCCGATGTTCGGGCATGAGCGGGTCTTCCAGGAAAAAGAGGCGGTAGGGTTCCATCTCCTTCACCAGCCGGGCGGCCTCGATGGGGGCCAGTTGCTCGTGGGCGTCGTGAAAGAGTTCGATCTCCATCCCCAGCTTGTCGCGCAGGTGGGCGAAGAGCTTCGGAGCGCCCAGAAGGTAGGGCGTCGGCTCGTAGACCTGCTCCGCCGGCGTTCCCGGGGAGATCGGCGGCCTCTCCCCAATGACGCCCTCTCCGCCGTACGGCCCCACCTGGCAGCGCACCACTTTGAAGCCTTCGGCCATCAGGTGGCGGGCGTGATCTTCGGTTTCCACCGGGTCGCGGCCCCCGGCGTGGCTGTAGCACATCACCCCGTCCCGCGCCTTGCCGCCCAAAAGCTGGTAGACCGGCAGCCCGGCCTGTTTGCCCTTGATGTCCCAGAGGGCGATATCGATGGCGGCCAAGGCCGAGGTGAAGATCGGCCCCCCGCGCCAGTAGCCCTGCCGGTAGACCAGGTGCCAGAGGTCCTCGATCTGCTGCGGGTCGCGTCCGATCAGGAGCGGGGCGATGTGGCGGAGGGCCTCCGCCACAATCGGCTCGCTGCCGTTCAGTGTCCCTTCCCCTACGCCGTAAAGCCCCGGCTCATCGGTCATCACCTTCGCGAAGAGATAATTCCTGCCGGGGCAGGTGAGGATAACCCGTACATCGGTAATTTTCATGACAGCCCTCCGCCGGATTGCATTCATAAGGTGTAACGTGGGGACAAGCGCACTCGATGACGAAATTCGGATAGGGCCGCCGTATTTCCTGCTGGATGCGCCTTTACGGGTGGAAAAATGAGCGATTCATTCTGCCGAGGACAAAAACGAGCCGCGCCTTTGAAAGGCGGGATCATTTGCTTTTCCGCTTCACCGGAGCGGCGGTCGTGAAATTCCATTCGCGGGAGATGTTTTTGCCGGAAGCGGCGTAGGCGTCCACGGAAACTGTGTAGGTGTTTGCGGGTTTCAACGGCTGCCGGGGGATCAGGAAAACGGCGTTCGTCAGGTGGTTGTCATTGGTCGGGGCGTTCAGGAAGAAGGGAATCTCCCGCCCCCGGGAGTCGGTCAGGAATGCGGACGTGACGCGGATGCGCTCGTTATCGGGCGTGTAATAGACGAAGACGATCACATAACCGACGGGCCGCTTCACCTCATGGAGCCGGAGCGGATCGGGGGTTTCGATGCTGTTCCAGGCGGAAGGGACGCCCCGCTGCCCGTCCCCCGGGGAGACGGCGGTTTCCGATAGGGCTGTCCTGCCGAAATCGAGGGTGGTGATCCGGCCCGATGTGCCGATCCCGAAATCGGGCGACCCGGGCTGCAAGAAAGGGATGCGGTGATAAGGGGCGTCGAAGAGAGACCGGACCGCCGATCCGAGTGTGGGGCGGCCCAGGTTGATATCCTCGTAGGCTCCCCCCCCGTAGCCGAATGCGGTCAGCCGCATCATCAGGTCGGCCCCGACATAGCCCGCCTTTCCCGGGGATTCTTCATGGCCGAACTCGCCGTTCATCTGCAAATAGCGGGAATGAGCCGACGCCGCGGCGCAGAGCCGGGCGTCGAGGCGGAAGGGGGGTAGCCCGATCTTTTGTCGGAAGGCGTTGGCCGTCTCCCAGGCCGCTTTCTGGCCTTCGTTCGGGGCGGGAATCTCGGCGACGGCCTCCGGGGAGACCGTGAATCGCCACTTGCGGGTGACCGGCCACCTGCCGTTCAAGACGACCTTGCAGTCGACCTCATAGGCCCCGGGGGCAAGGGGACTTTGGGGCGCATACAGCACGGCCTGCCGGGATTCCGAATAGACGACAGCCACATCCTGCCCGTTCAGGGTCATCGAGACATCGGTGATCTCGGTGTCTTTGCCCGGCCTGATCCGCCAGACGATATCGGGCCTGGCGATCCGGACGACGCCGCTGGGGGCCGGGTCGTAGGCCGAATATTCCCACGCTCCCGCGCAGGCGGCCAGGGAGAGGAAGAGCGATGCCCATAACATGCGGGCGGGTTTTGAAGACATGGAATTGTCCTTTGGGATAAGATTGTTTTTTAACATGGATGGACACGGATAAAGGCTGGGATCAACACGGATGTGTTATACCCTATCTTCTCTCCCCTCTTTCGGCGGTTCGCCTATCGCTGGAGAGGAGCAGGGCGGAGGGTTTCAGGAAACGGCGTACGATCACGTCGCGGCGGCCCCAGATGGAGGATGCGCCGACGCCGCGCATGGCGGGGGTGCGGACGGTTTCGGCGGTCCTGCCGTCGCCGATGTAGATGGCGCAGTGGCCGGGGAAGACCAGCACGTCCCCGTAACGCAGTTCGTCCCGCACCACCTTGCCGGATTTGACGGTCCCGATCAACTGGGAGCCGTGGGGCAGGCTGACGCCCATCTCGCGGTAGACGGAGGAGACGAATCCCGAGCAGTCGGTTCCCTGCTTGGTGGAGCCGCCCCATAGATAGGGAACGCCCTGCCATCCCTGGATGACGGCTGCCATTTTCTCCTCGGCAGGGCCGGGTGGCCGGGCCGCCTCCTCTCCCAGAGGCAGGCGCACGAAGCCGCCGTATCCCTGCCTCGGGTGCGGGCTATCGAGGGCGATGCGGCGCACGCCCAGGGTGGTCGCCACCCAGGCCCCGCCCGCGCCGGAGACGGCCCGGAGAGGCGTCAGGCCCTTTTCGTTCCAGGGTATGAGGGCGGCCATACGCTTTCCCTTCAGATCCAGATGGCAGATCATTCCCCCGGCGATCCACCACAGGTCGGATCCGCTCATGGCCGGCTCCGCGCCGGTCGGAGCCAGGAAGGCACTGGCGGGGAAAGGATGAAAGGCCGCCGCCCCGATCTCGCCAGAAAGGGAGATGGTCGTCACCCCGGAGCGCCCGAACGCCGCCAGGGCGCGGGGCGTCAGGGAAAGGGCGACGGTATCCTCCAGAACGGGGAAGGAGCCGAGAAGAATCCATCGTCCCTGGCTGCCCTGCCAGACCTGAATCGCCGGGCCGCCGTTCGCCGCACTCAGCACCGACAGCAGGGAACGACCCGCTTCTTCCTCCAATTGTACAGGAGCGCCCGTGGCGGATCCGGCGATCTCCGGGGGCACAATCGCCTCCAAGCCCGCGATCTCGCCGGTTTTCGGGTCGAGGAGCCGGGCCGGGCCGCGGCCTGTCAAAGCGATGCGCCCCTGCCACCAGGCGATACGCCCGGCGGGAAGCGCGTTTTCTCCGCTTCCCAGAGAGTAGGCCGTGATCCGGCGCTCCGGCTCTCTATAGGCGTAGAGAGCTGCCGGGCTGTCCGCAAGCCACCAGATGACGCCCGCACCCGTGGCGATGGAGACCACTGGGCCGCCCGACTGCGGCGGCTGTACGGTGACCGCCATGCGGCGGGCCGGGTTGTAGATAGTCAGGCGGCCATCGCTTCGCCCGATATAGAGCCTGCCGCCGGAGATGTGAAGCGCGGTCGCCTCGCCGGAGAGGGGCGCAGGCTCCGGGGCGCTCTGCGCCTCCTGCCGGGCCATGCCCACATCGGCGGGAAGGGCCGGGACAGAGGCGGTTTCCCGGGTGGGAATTCGGGCCGGGCGGCCATTGTCGATGGCGACACGGATCTCTTCGGCCACGGTTTCCCGGTCGGTGCGGGTGTTGAGGATGACCAGATAAAGCGTGCAAGGCCCGTCCGGAACGGAGAGAGTGTCCCAGGCCATCTCGAAGGGAATCCGGTTGAAAGTCGCCAGCGTCCGGCTGTCGGCCCTTAGTTCCAGAATGGTCTCTATAGGGAGGCCGGGGCGGTCGGCAATGACCCGCAGGGCGACCTCACCTTTCAGGGGAGCGCGCAGGGCGGCCCTGTTGTCGAACCGGGGGCGTACCGACCGGGCATCCAGGAGAGGGGTCGCCAACAGGAGCGCAAGCAAGCAAAGCGCCGTGCGGGGAAGACGATCTCTGCCGGAAAACAGAAAAAACACGGACATTCCTTTCAATCAAGCAACGGTCATGAGGATAACGACTATATGGCGCTCCTCGCAGGCTGCATCAACGCACCGTACCCCAACCCCCTAAAAGCACCCCTCCCAATCCCCCCGGGCTTCGGGGGGACTAGATCGTGCGTACTCTGGGCAAGTCTATCAAATCATCCCAAGGCCGACTCCCCCGCTGAAGCCCGGCGGGGGGCGGTGGCTTATCGTTTGCAGGCCGTTGGGGCCTCGGAGAGTACAGGGAACATTTCGCCGGTGAGGGGGGATCCTTCCTCCAGGTTCAGGCCGTCGGTGACGATATGGGGCTGGGGGCGGTAGGTGGTGCCTTCCGGCATATAGATGGTGACCATGGCGCGGCGGGGTTTGTCCGTCCGGTTCGGCCCGGCGTAGTGGAAGGTCAGGCCGTTGTGGAAGGTGCAGCTTCCGGCCCGCATGGGCATTTTGGCCGGGGTGAAATCCCTGCTCTGGCCGTCGGGCACGAGGGCGAACAGATCCTGCGGGTCGGTTAGCCGGATCGGCTCGAATCGGCCCCAGAGGTGCGAGCCGGGCACGAACTGCATGCAGCCGTTGTTTTCATCCACATCGTCCAGGGCCATCCAGCAGGAGAGGGCCGTCGATTCGTTCATGGGCCAGTAGGGCAGGTCCTGGTGCCAGGCCGAGGGCTTGCTGTCGCCGGGCATTTTGATGAGGGCGTGGTCGTGCCAGAGGCGGACCCGGGGGCTTCGGGTGAGGGCACGGGCAATCCTGGCCAGCTTCGGGCTGAAAACATAGCGCCGGACGCCCTCATGGACGCGCCAGAGGTTCACCTTCTGGACGAAAACCCGGTCGTAGTCTGCACTGATCCCTTCCCGGTCGAAGGTGGGGTCGAATCGCTGGCGGGCCGCTTCCTCCAGAGAATCGCGGATCGCCCCAAGCTCGTCGGGAGCCAGCACGTTATGGATCTGGAGGAAGCCGTTCCGCTCGTAGAAACGGACCTGCTCTTCGGTGATGGGGTATTCCATGTATCGCCTCCTGTGCGGCTATCGTTGCGTTTATATCCCGTAGGGAATTGTATCACGAAAACGCTTCCTGCGTCAAGCCGGCAGGAACCTTCCTTCCCGGGGCGAAACGAATGCCGATATCGGATCAAGATTCAAGGAGAGCGGGATGCAGCGCATGATATGGACAGTCCTTTTGATAGCGGCGGCGGGCGCGGCCCTGGGAGCGCCGGAAAGGAAAGCCATGCTGATCAATTCGTTCGAGACGCCTGAAGACATCGGGAAGGTGACGGCCCGCAGCGTGCGGGTGGCGGGGGTGGGGGATCATGCCACCGAGGGCCAGCAGGCCCTGAAGGTGGAGTTCGAGAAGGCGGAATGGCCTTCCGCCTATTTCGATGCGGGCGGGAGGCCCTGGGACTGGCGGGAATACGGCTTTCTGGCCCTCGACATCTACAACCCCATGGAGGAGGAGATCACTTTCGCCGTTCGCGTCGATGACGATCCTTCGGCGGACGGGAAGGTACACTGCCGCACGGCAGGCTGGAGGATCGGGCCGAAAAAAGGGCGGAGCTTCGCATTCGCCCTGGGCAATTCCGACCCGATGGCAATGGGGATGCGCGGGGGGCCTCTGCCGGAGGCCGTCCAGGTGCTGATGGGGGTGCAGGGCGGGCCGATTGACCCGGGGCATATCACCGCCTTCCAGATATTCCTGCCCCAGCCTGCCGCCCCGAAAACCCTGTTTATCGATCATGTCCGGCTGCTTCCGCCCGTCAACTATGACGCCATCTGCGACGCTTTCGGCCAGTATACCCGCGCCGACTGGTCCGGGAAGCTGAAAAGCGAAGCGGAGTTCGCTGTCCGCAGGGCAGAAGAGGAGGCGGCTATCCGGATATCTTCCTCCCTGCCCGACCGGGACGAGTACGGCGGCTGGGCGAAGGGGCCGAAGCTGAAGGGCACGGGCTTTTTCCGGACGGCGAAGCGGGACGGCAGGTGGTGGCTGGTGACTCCGGGCGGAAGTCTCTTTCTGTCGCTGGGGGTGGATGTGGTGGAGATCAACAACCAGGCCACCTTTGTCGAAACCCGGGAGAGGATGTTCACCTGGCTGCCGGAAGATTCGCATCCGCTGGCAAAGCACTACGGCCATGTGGACGGTATCCACTCCGGGCCGGTCTCGAAGGGCCGGTCGTTCAACTTCTATGCCGCCAACCTGGAGCGCAAATACGGGCCGGACTATCGAAGGAAATGGCTGGAGTTCGCCCCGCAGCGCCTCCGCGCCTGGGGCTTCAATACCATCGCCAACTGGTCGGACAGCAGGCTCTACGATATGAAGGCCATGCCCTATACTGCCACCCTGGGCGTCGAGGGAGATCACGCGCGGGTGGCCTCCGGCTCCGACTACTGGGGCAAGATGCACGACCCGTTCGACCCGAAGTTCGCCTCCGATGCGGAAAGCAGCTTCCGTAGCCTGGCCTCAAGGCTTAAAAACGATCCCTGGTGCATCGGCTATTTCGTGGACAACGAAATCTCCTGGGGCGGCTGGGGGGATGACGGCGGGCGCTATGGACTGGCTTACGGCTCCCTCGTCTCCGGCCCGGACCAGCCCGCCAAGCGCGTGTTCGTGGCCCGGCTCCGGAAAAAGTATAGGGAGATCGAGCGGCTGAACGGCGCGTGGAGCGTCCGGCTCGCCTCGTGGGAGGCGCTTCTGGGACAGCCGTTCAAGCCGGAAGGGGCGATGAATGAGGTGATGAAGGGTGACTTCAGCGGGTTCGTGAAGGAGTTCGCCCGCCAGTACTTCCGGGTCGTCCGCAGCGCCCTCAAAAAGCACGATCCCAACCACCTCTACCTGGGATGCCGGTTCGCCTGGCGCACCCCGGAAGCGGTGGAGGCGTCGGGCGAGTTCTGCGATGTGGTCAGCTTCAATATCTATGCGCCCCGCGTGGAGCCCAAAGACTGGGAATTCACCAAGGCGCTGAACAAGCCTTGCATCATCGGGGAGTTCCACTTCGGGGCGCTGGACCGGGGGATGCTCCATACCGGCCTGGTCTCCACGGCCAGCCAGGAGGCCCGGGCGGCCATGTACAAGGACTACATCCGCACCGTGGTGGACCATCCCTCCTTCGTGGGCTGCCACTGGTTCCAATATGTGGACGAATCCCTGACCGGGCGGGTCTGGGACGGGGAGAACTACAACATCGGCTTCGTCACCGCGACGGACACGCCTTATCCGGAGATGGTAGCCGCCGCCCAAGAGGTTCACGGAGAGGCTTACAAGCGGAGGGCGGCGAGGGAGTAGAGGGGCAACCGCTCCCCCGGCTGCCGGGCTTCGGCGGGGGTCGGGGGAGCGGTTGTTTTCTCAGGCAACGGCCCATCACGATGCGCCTGCATGCGCCCTGGATAGCCTGGTCCCCATACGGTCGATCATGTCCATGATAGGGACTCCGTAAGGGCAGCGGGGTTCGCAGAGGGCGCAGCGGTCGCAGGCGCTGGCTTTGACGGGCATGTGGGCGTATGCTTTTTCCGCCCAATCGCGCAGATGGAAGCGGGAGATGTCCCGCTCCAGGCCGAGGATGCCGGGGATATCCACTCCTTGCGGGCAGGGCAGGCAGTCGCCACACATGCGGCAGTAAGAGCGGCAGAGGTGGTGCGCCCGTTCCTGGAGGGCAAGGTACTCGTCCCCGAAGAGCGGCTTGAAATGCTTCGCCACGCGAGCGTTGTCATCCACTTCGGCAATGCTTTGCATGCCGGGGATCGTGACCGCGATATCCTGCGAGAGCGCGAACCCGATGGCGATCTCGGCGTCGCCGAAGGAGCCGCTGACGAACGGGGCGGCCCCGATCACCCCGACATTGTGCTTGCGGGCGACCGGAATCACATTTTCCATGAAATCCAGGTCCACGACATTGACCGGGAACTGGACCACATCGAACTCTCCGGTTTCGATCAGATAGATGAGAGCTTCGGGGCGGTGGCCGGAGACGCCGATAAAGCGAATGATCCCCTCCTTTTGGGCCTCCTTCAGGGCGGCTAGAGCGCCGTCTTCGGCAAGCACCTGGGACACATCCTCATCGCGGCTGACATTTTCCAGGTGGAAGATATCGATCCGGTCGGTTCTGAGGTTCCGCAGGCTGCGCCCGATGTGGGATCGGGCAGCCTCCTTCGTGCGGTAGGCGGTTTTGGTGGAGACGATGGCCTCGTGGTGTTTGAGGTTGAGGCTGAAACCGAGATTGACCTCACTGTCGCCGTAGGTCTGCGAGGTGTCGAAAAAGTCGATGCCTGCCAGGAAGGCTTCGTAGATCACCTCTTTGGCAGGATTGAAGACCAGTTGTTGGATCGGCCATCCGCCGAATCCCAGGCAGGAGACTTCCAGGCCGGTTCGTCCCAAGATGCGCCGTTGCATAATCGGTTCCCCTTTTTTGCGAGATGACAGGCACACATCCGTCCGGAATCGCCCGTCCGGCGATGGCTCTATGATAGCAAAAAGGGGGAATAATTGTCAAGAAAAAGTTATACCAAAGCAGAACATCGGAGTGAAGATTCCGATGGGGTACGATCCCTCCCGATCTGTAGAGGCGACCGGCGAGTCGCTCGCATAGGTATCAAGAGTGAGGAACCGCTTCCCTCTGTTGGCCGGGTTGAGGGCTTTCACCGCCCTGTACCAGGAAGGATGATCCAGATAGAGGATGCTGGCCCCGGGATGGTCTTCGGAGGGGCAGGGCCAGCGCGGGGGTTCCACCCGCTTCTCTATACGGGCCTGCGTCATGCCGCCCATGCCAGGGGTATTCTCCAGGAAGACGGCCCGCAGTTTCCGGTAGTCTTTCCAGTCATCTCGGAGGTTGTCCGTCCAGTATTCGGGCGGATCTTTGGCGTCCAGTTTAGCGGTGGCGCGGGCCAGATCGATCCAGATCTCCCAGTCGGGTTTGGATTCGCCGACCCGGGGAACGGCCTGGCTCTATCAGCGGATCGAGCGGTCGTCGCGGCGCAAGGAGACGGTTTCCATCTCGAAGCCGCTGCACACCGGCAGGACGATATCCGCATAATAGGCAGGCTCCTCCATAAAAAGGCCGGGATAGGCATAGAACTCCAGTTGGCGGAACGTCTCCTTGACCTTGGCGGAATGAGCGCATCCGATGATCGGGTTGCTCTCGGTAACAATGGCTTGCAGCCGGTAGGGCTTGCCGGTCAGGGTTGATTCGGCAAAATAGTCGGGGCCGACCGGGAGGTCGGCATCTTTTTTCGGGGTTTCGCCTTTGACAGGGGGCAGATTCAGGCCGCCGGGCCAGATGTTGTGCATGAAGTTGCAGCCTCCCCCGTTCACCCCGATATTGCCGGTAATGGCCGCCAGGAAAGCCAGTGCGCGGTAGGTGTCGAAATCGCTCAACTGGTGCGAGATGCCCGCATTGCAGAAGATGGCGGCAGGTCTGTCCCGGGCGTAGTCCTCCGCAATTTGGCGGATTTTGGCGGCAGGAACGCCGGTCATGCCCTCTGCCCATTCGGGGGTGTAGGTTTTCTCCAGGATATACTTTTTGATCTCATCGAAACCGAGAACCTGTTTGTCGATGAACTCTGGATCATAGAGGTTTTTAGAGATAATATGGTAGATCATTCCTAGCGCCAGGGCCATATCGATATGCGGCTTGGGAGCGATCCACTCATCGGCCTGGGCCGCGGTCGGGGTCATACGGGGATCGACCGCCACCAGCTTCGCTTTCGTCTTCTCGCGGCCCCGCAGCAGGTAAGCATAGGTGACCGGGTGAGTCTCCGCCCGGTTAGTTCCCAGGAAAAGGAAGAATCTGGCGGCCCCAGGCCCTCCCTGCCGGTGGATTCGTCCTTGCAATAGCCGTTGGTGAAATTCCCCAGGCCGAACGTCCAGGCCAGGGCATTTTCCCCGGCATCGTTGCAGACCGGGCCGACATCGGTATCGTTGGGGCTGCCCGGCAGGGAAAAATAGCGCCCGACCACCGAGCCGATCCCGCGCGGCAGCCTGCCGGAGGTCTTGTTGGCGATGGTTCGCGCCTCGCCCGCATCGCGCTGTTTCGGAAATTTACGGGCCATTGTTTCGAGCGCCTCGCATCAGGAAACCGGCTCGAAGCGGGAATTCGGGTAATCCCTTCTCCCCGCCGGCCCGCTTCGTGGGCTGGCGCAGCCGGTAGCGGTCATAGACCAGTCGGGTTATCATCGGCCCCTTGACACACAGGCCGCCCGCCTGTGCCGGATCCTCCGGCTCTCCCAGCACATCGATGACGCGCCCATCCTTGATATGAGCTTTCAGGCGGCAGAGCGAATTGCAAAACTGGCAGACGCTGTCCACGATCCTGTCCGGCTGGAGCGCCCCGGAGCTTTTCGCGAAATCGTATTCGATGAGCCGGGAGCCTTCCGCCGGGTAATGCCCGTCGGTCCCGGCCTCGGCTTCCCCTCCGATCAGGCCGAACCCTCCGATAGTAGCCGCCCCGATAGCAGCCCCTTTCAAAAATCCACGTCGCGAAACTTTCTTCTCGCCCTGTGAGGCCATAGCTCCCCCTTTCGATTTTGCATGAGGCTGATTGCACATATCCTTCTGAAACATGCCGGACACGCTGTAGGGGCAGACCGGTGCGCCTGCTTCATCTGCCCCCATGCCGGGGCGCACACGCAGGTGCGCCCCTACCGGACCCCCATCAGATCCCCGACAGTATGCGGATCACGTAGTCCACCTTCAGGATGAAGGTCTGGCGGGAACCGGAGACCGAGGGAAACGAGGCCCAGCCTTCCACCAGGAAGTTGTTCTTGAAGTCATGAATGAAGCCGACGCTGCTCATCGTATCGTGAGCGTCGTTGATCTGCACCAGGTCGGCCCACCAGGTGGTCTGTGGTCCCATCGGCCCGTCGAACCCAACGAAGACGCCCTGATCTGGGTGCTGGCCGCCGTAACCCAGATGGCCGTTGATCCCCGCCAGGCGGCTCAGTTTGGCGCTGCCTACCAGATAGGGGAAGTGTTGTTAAGCCCCGTGGGGGAAGCCCAGACACCTGAACAAAGAAAGATGCCAGAAGCAACTTCGAGTAAAACCCTTTCTGAGTGCATACTGATATTCGTCAGACGCGATATTCGATTGTCAGTGTTAGAGGATCCATGTCCATGCTAAAAACATCAAATTAACATGCTAAAAACATTGACATAGCATCCTATTTCCATTATGCTATTATAAGATACGCTAAATTCCTGAAAATTTATCTTTAATCTTATAAGAAATGATTTGATACTATTTAAAACGATTCATTTCGACTAAATCCCTGAGTGTTGCGAATGGAGAACCAAAATGACAGCACCGATAAAAGTCGCTGTATTGCCATGCAATCGGATTGCCCGTCTGGCTACCCGGATAGCCCGTCAGTCGGCTTATCGAGCCAGGGATTTGAGGCCCGACCATATTCTGGTGGTGGATATCGGACGTCTGACGCCTGAACAGGCGGCTATCGATATTTTAAGGCGGTTTCCGGTTGTCGTGATAGATGGGTGCCGCCCCAAGGGCGCGGTGGCGATGGTTGCCGGTGGCCCCATCCGCCCGGCTGCGGTCATCTATGTGGCTGACTTTACGCCGGCGGGCAAACCCTGGGGACCCCGCGAAGCCAAGCATCGCGGTCTGACGCCCAATGGCTTCAACCTTATCGATACGGTTGCCCAGGCCGCGGTGTTTCAGGTCGATATGGTGATGGCAAAATACGGGAACCTATTTCAGGACGCGGGCCAGGAGACTCACGCATTCTGCGCGGCGGACTCAATTCCGGCTCGATACGATTGGCTTGAATCGCTTCCGTATCCTGATGAGAGGCGGGAAAAGGGATTGCTCTGCTGTGAGTGCGCCATCTCAGGCGACAGCTCGCAGGCCATAGCGATCTGCGTCCGGTGCGGGATGGGTATGTGCGTCAAGCATTTGATCCGCGACGAAGATACTTTGCCCGAATCACTCCCCGGCGTCCGGCGACCTGCCAGAGGTAAATCTGTTTGTGTATGTCGGGAATGCTATTCGTTGCCCGGGCAGAAAGCTAAATCCTTCAGCCCGAAAGCGCGCATCATGTAATAGGCAGCCTGCCCTCCTGGTCAAGAGGGCAGGCTGTATCATCATCTCACATTTCAAAGGATGTATTTGGATAAACACCGCCAAACGGCAGATGGTTCTCTCAAAATAGCATATAAATTCATCTGATTTTCATTCGTTTGTCATTGACAAAGACAAAGAGAAATGTTATGATATTAAAAATAGGATATCAAATCAATAAAATACGTTTTGTTATGATTTGATATCAAATAAAAAAGGAGCCCAAAATGCTATCTCTACACAGGAGCGTCAGGCAAGGATTCACATTGATTGAGCTGCTTGTTGTTATTGCAATTATTGCGATTCTTGCGGCCATCCTCTTCCCGGTCTTCGCCCGGGCACGCACGATGTCCCGCCGCACGCAGTGCCTGTCCAACCTGCGGCAGATCGGGCAGGCCACCCTGATGTACGCTCAGGATTATGACGAGACCTTCCCTGCCGCATCCCCCTGGCCTGATACGGCTTATGACGGCCGCTGGGGAGCCAAATCGGTCAAGTGGCCGAACGCCCCTCACTTCCGGCAGGTGATGGAATCCTACGTCAAAAACGATGTTCTGTGGCAGTGCCCTCTGCACTATGCCGCCGCCCCCGACGAGTGGGAGCAGTGCGGGCGCAACAGCTACTGGTACGTGGCCGGGCATCCGGGCTACGCCTACGGCGCGAATCCCTTCAGCCAGACCGGCGAATGGTGGCGGCAGCGTAACCTGGCTGGCGAGAACCTGGCGAACTGCGATGTGAAAGCAACGCTGGTCAGCGACGCCTCGCCGGGCAGCCATTCGGTCTTTCCAGGCGCGTTCTGGTGGGGTGGCACGAACAAAGGCGACATCCGGCACATGAACTTCGTGTATGTCGACGGCCATGCCAAAGGCGTCACTTTCGTGATGAGCAGCTACGGGCCGTGCTTCCTGCCCGCCCGCCCCTGAACAGCCCGCGGTAAGGAGGGAGCATGTCCCGTTTTTCGACTTCTGAAATGGCCTGTTTATTGCTAGCATGGGGAGTCTTCCTCTTCCTGCTGGCCTGGTTTCTGGCCCGGCGGCGGGACGAAACGGCGGAAGGCTTTACGGTGGCCGGGCGGCAGATCGGCTTCGGGTTCGGAGCGGCTAGCCTGCTGGCAGGCTGGATATGGGCGCTTTCCCTCTACGCCCCGGCCCAGGCTGGCTATCAATACGGGGTAGCCGGCCCCTTCTACTATTCCCTGGGCGGGGCGATGATGCTCTGCGTCTTTGTGCCTTTCGTCCGCCGTATCCGCGCCCTGACGCCAGAAGGCCACACTATACCTGAATATGTAGGGGCGCGTCTGGGCATACAAGCCCGCGTCCTCACGATGATCATTACCCTGCTTTGGTGCCCCATCATCCTCTTTTTCAATCTGAGCGTGGTAGGCTACCTGGTATCCAATTTCTCGTCTCTGAGCTTCCAGGCGGGTGTCCTGATCGTGGCAGTCACGGTGACCAGTTATTCGCTGGCGGCAGGGCTGAAAGCGTCCATCATCACGGACTGCGTGCAGTTCGCCGCCATTTCCATCGCCGGGCTGCTGATCGTTCCCATCGTCTTCGCCCGTTCCGGCGGCGTGGAGGCGATGTCCGCCGGGCTGGCGACCCTGGGGGACAAGGGGAATTTCCTGTCCGCGAAGGCGTTCTTTCAGATGGGGCTGCCCTGGCTGGTCCTGGGGCTGTTAGGGGGATTCAGTTACCAGAGTGTCTGGCAGCGGGCCTGGGCCATCCGGGTCAAAGATCTGGGGCGCTCCTATTTTCTGGCGGGCGCGGGGTGGTTCCCTTACTCCCTGGCCTTCGGCATCTTCGGTATCATCGCCCTGACCGCAGGCATCCCTTCGCCTGCCGGAGACGGCAGCGATATCACCCCCGCCGTGGCCGCCCACTACCTGCATTCCATCGAAGCGGTGATCTTCGTGGTCCTGGTCCTGGCCGCCGCCTGCTCCACCTGCGACAGTGCCCTGTGCGCCTTTTCGACTATCTTAATGACCGATGTGGCGAAAGGCTTTCTGCACAAAGACGCCAGCGAAAAGCATCTCTTGATCTGGGGCCGTGCCGGGATGATCGTAGCTGCGGCCCTGGGGGCCGCCTTGACGATGTATAAGGTGTCCCTCTTGCAGTTCATCTTCATCCTGGGGGCGGCCCGGGCACCACTGGTCTTTCCGCTCCTGGGAAGTCTTTTCTGGAACCGGATCGAAGGCAGAGGCTATTTCTGGGGCGTGCTGGGAGGCATCTGCGCGGGCGTGGCTTCGGCCCTCTGGCTGCGCTCGATAACGTCCTATCACAATCTCTTCAGCATCCTTATCAGCATCGGCGTCAGCGCGTCTTTCTGCCTTTATTTCGCCTGGCGCAATCCCCATCAATTCGACTACTCCCGCCTTAAAGAATCGGTACGGAGGTTCGCCTATGAACGCCGCTGAAACGGCGCTGACGCTGTATATCTATGCAGGCCCGGCTGGGATCCTGTTCGTCTCTCTCTTTACAGGGTATCATATTATCCGCGAATTCCGGGCATCCCGGGACAGCGGACTCGGCCTTTTTCCCGAAGAAGAAACCTCGAAGCGCCCAGGCGCAGGCCAGGATGCGCTCGCGCATACCCCTATAGAAAGGATATGATTTATGCCCGCCATTTATTTGAATGAAGAAGTGGAAAGTATTATCGCCAAAACCCTCGACGGTATGGAATTTACCCGGGAAGACGCCCGTGTCCTGATGGATAAGGTTCCCGTGCATTCCCTGGAAATGTCTCTTCTTTGCGGGGCCGCTGATAAGCTCTCCCGCGAGCGGTTCAACAATCTGGGAGAAGTGTTCGTACAGATCGGCATCAACTGGGCCTACTGCCCGATTGACTGCCAGTTCTGCGTGCTGGCGACCATCCCCAAAGATCAGGCCGCTTCCGAAATGGCCCGAGATGAAGTGATGGCCCGGGCCAGAGCCGCTGTGGATGCAGGCGTAAACTCCGTTTCACTTATGATCACCGCCGATTACGATTTCGAGCGGTTCCTGGAGATGGGCCGGGCTGTCCGAGAGGTGCTGCCTGCCGATTACCCTCTGGTCGCCAATGCCGGTGATTTCACCATGAGCGACGCCAGGGCCATGATCGAGGCCGGTTTTACGGCGGTCTATCACGTTATCCGCCTGGGAGAGGGGATCGAGACCAAAACCAACCCCGAACAGCGCAAGCGTACCCTCCGGGCCGCCAATGCCGCCGGGCTGGATGTGAGCTACTGTCTGGAACCTATCGGCCCGGAGCATACGGTAGACGAACTAATCGACGGCATCTTTGTGGGCAAGGAGTTCAACCCCACCTCGATGGCGACTATGCGACGTATCGGCGTGCCCGGCACGCATCTGGCCCGGAACGGCCAGATCACCGAACTTGAACAGGCCAAGATCGAGGCCATCGCCACCCTGGCCGCCTCATCCTGGCCAAATCTGATGATGATGAGCGCCCACGAACCCTCCATGCTCTTTCTGAGGGCGGGAGCCAATCGGCTGACGGCGGAAGGGGGCGGCAATCCCCGTGATACCGAAGAGGAAACCTCCAAAAGCCGCGCCTGGTCAGTGAAGGACTGTCAGAAAATGCTGTTGGAATCCGGATTCACGCTCCGGAGAGGCGCTTCCCCGGCCATGCAGGGGCCGCTGCGGAAAAACTGACTTATGACAAAACCGCGCTTGTATGCTATAACACCAACAAAGGACCGGCAGCAGCGTTCGTGATGTGGGCAGAAAGGAGACAACCTATGGCCGATCTGCTTCCCTTCAAAGATGTCGAAACCGTCGTTCGTTCTGCTGTCCTGAATGTGTAACTGCCTTCGGAAGTCTGCTGCGCCATCGTCAAGCAACTGGTGGCCGCCGCCGCCCTCACCTAGGGGCCGGCGAAGATTACGGTGCAACTGACGGTCAATAACCCGAAAGTGGTGGAGGCCGCTGGGGCCTGCCTGGCGTGCAGGTGCATCAAAAACGTCGCTGGGGCCTACCTGCCAGCGTCTGCTTCGGCTATGACAAAAAATCCGGGGAGAACTATTCGGTGTAACCTCCCCGGATTCATTTTTATATACCCTATTTGAGTAATTTTTCTCAAACTTGGTTAGTTACGAGAATTTGAGCAAAAAGTCATTGACAGATTCTTAATTTTTGTGGTATGATACCTCAAACTACGAAAAGTAAGCTAAAGTTGGAATTTGATACGTTTTGGCACACTAGTTGAAGGAGGACTGACAGATGAACCAGGAATTCAAAGTAGCGGTGCTGCCGTGCAGCGGCATTGGGCGGCTGGTTTCGACAGTGGTCAGGCAGGCGGCCTACCGGATTCAGGATCTCAGGCCCGATGACGTGCTTCTAGTCGCCAGCGGACGAGCGGCAGCGGGAGAGAAAGAGGCGGTCGCCACCCTTCAAAAGTATCCCGTGCTGCTGATCGACGGGTGCAAGCCCAGGTGCGCCAGCGCCATCGCCTGCGGGCGCAAGTTCAATCCCCGATCTGTGATCTGGGTGGCGGATGTGGCGGCGGAAGGCAAGCTCTCGATGGTCGGCGAGCAGCGGCGCGGCCTGACGGAAAAGGGCTATAGGCTGGTCGAGGCGGTCGCGCAGAGGGCCATCAAGGAGATCGACCGGATCGTGGCTGAAGAAGAGCTAAACACTTTATAAGAGATATCACTGCAGGCGCTCGAAGCGCATTCATCACTGCTTGTGAAGGAGGTTACGAAATGGAAAAAGCCGTTACATTGCAGCCCTGCCTCGGCCTGAACAGCCTGGAAAGCACCATCGGGCGGCAGGCATGCTACGCGGTGGCGGAGGACATGCGGCCCGGGAAGATCAACCTGGGGTGCAGCCCGGCCCTTTACGCCCGGGTCTGGGAAGACATCCATTTCATCGAAGCGTTCCCCGTGATCGCGGTGGAATCGTGCGAGAAAGCCTGTGCGAACAAGATCATCCGCGAGGAATTCGGGCAGACGGTGACCCGCACTTTATACGTTCAGGACATTCTGAAAGAGGCCGGTTTTTTGCTCGAAGGCAAACCCCGCAAGGAGATTGAGCCGATTGCAAGCGAGCCGGTGCAGATCGTGGCCCGGAAGATCGCGGAAGAAGTGGACAGACTGCTGTCCGCCTGACAAGGAGACTGCCGTGAAATGCTACCAGTGCGCCCTCGAAGGATATCAGACCGACGCCGTGGCAATCTGCATCGTCTGCGGCATGGCGGTCTGTATGGATCACCTGATCCGGGAAGAGCTTCCGGTGTCAGAAACCTTTATGACCGGGCTGGGCATCCAAAAGAAGACCTATCCCCTGACCATGCCCCGCTTCCTGTGCTATCCATGCTATGACGCCTTGAGCCAGCAGGAGGGATCAAGATGACTCCCGGGCAGCTTTACGCATCCGAGTTCATCGGTACCTTTATGCTAATCTTTATCGGCTGCGGGGCTGTCCTGACCGATGCAAACGGCTATGCTGCCCTATCGCCGGTCGGAATCTCGCTCTGTTTCGGCTTTGTGGTGATGGGAATGATCTACGCGGTGGGCCATATCTCCGCCGCCCACTTCAACCCGGCGGTGACCCTGGGTTTTGCGGTAGCCCGCCGCTTTCCGGCTCGCCACATCCTGCCCTACTGGGCCGCGCAGTTCGCCGGGGCGATCCTGGCAAGCCTTTCTCACCTTCTTCTCTACGGCTCCGAGGCGGCGGCCAAGGGGAACTTCGGGGCGACCTCCCCGCGTAGCGGCTCGGGGCAGGCGTTCGGCTTCGAGGCGATCCTCACCTTCTGCCTGATGTGGGTGATCATCGCCGTGGCGACCGACCGACGGGCCGCGCCGGGCTTTGCAGGGCTGGCTATCGGGCTGACGGTCGCTACCTGCGCCCTGATGGGTGGGGGCGTCTGCGGGGCCTCGATGAATCCGGCCCGTTCCCTAGGGCCTGCCCTCTTCAGCGGGGGCACGGCCCTGGAAAGCCTGTGGCTCTACATCGCCGCCCCGATGGCCGGCGCGGCCCTGGCCGCCCTGTCCTATGAGCGGGTGCGCGGCAGCGAGGAATTCGCCTCCTCCGCGCCGCAGATACTGGCGGAGATGGAAAATCCGAAAGCGGTTCGGGCAGGATCGCCTTCCGCCCGCCCGAAAACTTTGATCCCCTGACCGCGCCGGAGGCGTATATCATGGCCGTTCAAGTCTATATCCCCGCCCTCTTACGCCGGTTGGCAAAAGATCAGGCGGCCCTCGCCTGCGAAGCCTCCACCGTCCGCGGACTGCTCGCAACCCTGGCCGGACAGTTTCCAGGCCTGGAAGAGCGCCTCTCCGACCCAGAAGGCCGCCTGCGTGTCTTCGTGAACCTTTTCGTCAATGGCGAGGACATCCGCTGTCTGGAAGGGCTGGACACCCCCTTGAACGACGGCGATGAAGTCGTCCTCGCCTCTTCTTCGGCGGGAGGGTGATTTTGAGGGCCTACCCCCAGGGCGTCGGCTGGGAGGGCGACCCGCCGGTCGCCCCTACGGGGTGTTTGGGATATTAAGGGGAGTGTTTCAAAAGTGGACATTAGCGTTTTGGAGAATATCCCCTGCCCAAACTCATCGCTAAGACAAAGCTTTCTGAAAGTTACGTAAACTGGGTGTCATGCGTATCACTCTTGTCGCCATCTGCCTGAGCGCGAAAAAATGTCAGAGAAAAGTCGCTCCAACCTCGAACAAAGCCCCCTTCTCGCGTCCTTGTATATAGTAGAGGAGTCTTTTTGCGTCTCCTTGCCCTTACGCCAGACCGCCACCTTCTCTCCGGGCGGCTGGCGAGTGAAGCCCAGGGGGGCCAGGCGGCGGGAGATCGCCTCCAGGTGGGTTTCGGTGAGGCCGTAGACGCCGTCTATGCGGAGGTTCAGGCGCTTATAGGCCAGGAAGTCCCCCAGGATCGGGGCCAGCCGGTCCGCGTCCAGCGGGCCGCCCGCGTATTGACGTGGCAGCCGCCCTCCGCAGCCCCGCGCTCGATGTTGACCTGAAGGCCGCCCTCAGGATAGAGCCAGTATTCCCCGCGTAGATCGTTGATTTTGAAAGAACCGGCCATGACGGGCTCCTTTGGAAACGGCATGGTAAATCGAACCATAAACCCGGTGGCTTCCCTGGGGCCGGTTGCCTTTAAAGCCGTCCCCCGCTTGCCCCTCCCCGCCAGTCCGGCCTCACGGTATCCGTGAATTGCCGGATGCGTTCCTCCCGGTCCGCCGATTCTCCGACCAGAAGGATGCAGGTGGCCCGGTCGGCGTCGATGGAGAAGGTCAGGCCGTCCCCGTTCCGGGAGGGCTCCAGGATTTCCAGGGTGCGCCACTGGCCGCCGCGGAATTCGCCGACTGCGGCTTCGGGGGACTGCCAGGGGGCGTCGCTGCCGAGGAAGAGGCGGCCTTCTCCGAGCATGGGCATCAGGACGCAATTTTGGGAGCTTCGGAGGTCCTGGCCGTCCTGGGAGAAGGCCATCGCCTGCATGTCGCTTTCCAGGTAGAGCCTGCCTTTGACGGCGGCTTTCCCGCCGGCCTCCAGTGCGGTCACGCGCCCCCGGTCGTCGGTCACGACCGCGCCGGTCAGCCTTGCTCCAAGGGTGAGGGCGATATCGCCTTCCAGGGACACCTCACGGGCCAGGGCCTCCTCGTAGCGGTTGCAGAGGATGCGGACAGTCTCGCCTTCGGCGGTATGCAGGCGGAAGAGGTGAGTGTGCCGGTCGTCCGAGGCGATGGCGTTCCCCTCGACACCGGCCCACCGGAGGAAGGCTCGGTAGACCGTGTGGCCGGCCTCGGACAGGCGGGCGGAGGCGTGCAGTTCCAGCGGATCGGTGGAATAGAAAACCCTGCCCTTCCCGGCCCGGTGGGTGACGACGACCGGATTACCTTCCGCATCGGAGGCCGCCACCTCCGCGCCCGCAGGCTCGATGCGAATGCAGGGATAGCCCTCGTATTCGGGCAGGCCGTGGAAATCGCGGGCCGGCGCAATAAGGGTGGGGTGGGGCTCGTAGTCCAGGTTTCGGTATTGTTCTTCGACAAAGCGGACGCCGCAGAGCCGCTCCAGGCGGTCCGTGCGGGTGCGTTGGCGGGAGGTGTCATAGGTGATGTCCCCGGAAAGATAGAGCGTGCCGCCGCCCTCCACGAAGGCAGCGATTTTCTCGAAAGCCGCGTCGTCCGGACAGAAGGGCAGGGGATAGACCAGAACCTTCGCGCTCTCCGGAAGGGCATCCAGGTGTTCCTCATCGATGGAGCCGATATCGATATGGGCATCCAGAAGCAGGCGGATGCCGTTCAGTTGGGCCTGGCGAACATCCTCGCCGCGGCCTCCCATCCGGTGGTTGCCGGCGATGACGAAGAATACGGAAGGGGATTCGTAGATAAAGTCGTAGCGTTTGAAGAAAAAGCCGTTGTTGCGGTAGATGTAGAGGACATCGCGCTCCACATCGTCGCAGGGGTAGTTGACGCCCCACTCGAAGGGGCGGTCCGCCGGGTATTTCCAGCACCAGTTGTGAATCTTGGAGGCCCCCAGCCCGACGGCGTAGTGGCCGACCCCCAGGAAGAATTCGCGCTCCTCGGATTCCGGACGGGTGTGGATGTAGCCGCCGCTATCCTCCCAGGCCGGGTGGGTCTTCACCCCGAACTCCCCGATATTGAGGCTCTTGCCCCGCGCCCGGAGATCGATGAATTTCAGGGTCTGGGGGAATTTGTAGATGTCGTCTCCCGACACATCGAAATAGCCGATATTGGCGACCTCCAGCTTGCCGATGCCGGTCACCAGATCGATGCCGGCCCACGGACCCTGATAGAACTCCGCGGTGACGGGGTGTTCGGTGTCGGCCTGGCGCACCCCGTCGTAGAGGGCGTTCAGCCACCGGGCGGTGAGGCGGGTGCGGAAGAAGAAATCGTCGAAGGTGCGGAGATCTTCCCAGTCGTTCGTGCCGGTCCCGATATCGATATCCCCGATGGGGCGCTCCGGCGGGGAAAGCCTCCAGGCGGCTTTCAGGGCCTCGTCGGTCTTGTATTTGGCCCGCAGGTATTCGTTGTAGAGGGCTTTCAGGTCGGGGATGTTGGTCAGGCGCAGTTGAAGGTCGCCGTTCAGGTAGTAGACGATCCCGGAGGCATCCCGGTATCTTTCGGCGAACCGGCGGCAGAAGTCGGCCTGGGCCGCAAGCTCCTCGTCGGTAACGGCGGTGTTCGCCCCGATGAGCAGCCCCGGGAAATAGATGGCCCCCGCCTCCATGCAGCCCTGCACCATGGCGTCGATCTGCCGCCACCACCGCCTGGCCCCTTCGTAGCCGCTCCCCTGTCCGGACTGGCCCATATAATCGGCGATCAGGCCGCCCTGGAGGTTTTCGTAGACATCAATCCCGAAATCGCGGCATTTGACCACATCCCGATACCAGGTCTGCGGGCCTTCGAAGGCGTTGTTGAAGGTGTGGGCATAATCATCGGTTCCCTGGAGGAACCAGGCCCGGCTGCCTGCCCGGAAGTAGTTGTCCCGGAAGGCCATGGGAAATCCGCTTTTCTGCAACTGCGGATTCCATACCGTGAACTCGCAGTCCATCGCATCGGAGTCCGCCCCGCCCGACTTCAGGACGGCCCTGACGCGGTATCGGCTGCGTTCGAACCGCTCCGGCTGCCAGACGGAGGATACCGCGGCGGTATGCCCGGCCCTCACGCGCAGGCTCACCGTTTCCGTGAACAGCGCCGCTGTGCCTTCCGTATCGGCGACGGATAGGACGACCAACACCTCCTGCATCTGGCGGCCGAAATTACTCACTTTGGCGGCGATCCGCACCGGCTCGCCCTGCTCGTAGCTGGCGCAATCGGTGTTCAGGTTATGGAGAAAAGTTCTAACAGACATGGCCTGAACCAGGCGCTTGAGGGCGTCCGCCATGGGGCCGGTTTCGGAGGCGAAGAGGTCCCGGTCGGTCACCCCGAAGAAGGCCCACGCGCTGCCGCGGTAGGGGCCGTTGTAGAGATACATCAGAGACCCGGCGCTGCCCCTCAGCCGCCCGTAGCGGTCATAAGCGTTCAGGAGGGGGATCCACCGGGAATTGTCCTGACCCAGCACCCCGGAGGCGGCGAAGCCCTCCATCGCCCCATCGAGCCGCAGGCCCTCCGGGAAGACAAACTGCCCCGAGGCCGCTTGAGCGCAGGCCACGCGGCGCAGCCTGTAGTCCGGATCGAAGACCCCGATCTGGCCGGGCTTGACCTCCAGCGCGTCCTGAGTCCAGCCCTTGCCGGTGTTGATGCGAATATCCGGCCCCCGTTTCGTAAGAGACAGATTTTGAACCTGAAGCGTTCCGGAGGCTCGCTTCAGGCCGAAGCGCACCCGCAGCCAGGCCGTGCGCGGGCCGATGGCAAAGGAACGGGCGAATGTCTTCCAGCCCCCGGAGCCGGTGAGCCGGGCGACATCCGTCCAGGTCCAGCCGACCGGATCCCCCCGAGAGGTCAACTGTTCCACCTTCAGGAAGGCGCAGCCGCCGTGCCGGGCGTCCACCGCCTCCCACCGGGCGCGGGCGGTAAAGAGGTAACGCTGGGCATCCTCCCCGGCGGGCGCGTCGAAGGAAAAGTCCGCGCCCTGCCACCAGGCGTCTTCGGGGACCCGGACGCAGGCGGTCCCGCCGCCCTCCAGGCCGCAAAAAGGCTCGTTTTTCAGGCTCCACCCGGCGGACTCTATCTCCTGAAGAGAGGCGTCGAAGGAGCCGAAGGCGACCTGCTCCTCGCCTTCGCCCGCCAGGGCCGATTCCGCCTCGGGCCGCCAGCCGGAGCCGGTCCGGACGACCGGGTTGTCGAAGGCGTAGCCGCCCATGGAGAGAAAGCCGCCGCCCCGGGAGAGGAACCGCTCCAGGTTGCGCCGGGCGTGGGCTGGGAAGGTGGCCCCGTAGGGCAGGACCAGAATATCCACGCGGCCCGCGGCCAGGGTAGTCACCCTTGCCAGATCGTCCGCATTCATGAAAACGACCGAGTGGCCGTCCGCACGCAGGACGGCGGCCAAAGTTTCCGGCGAGGAAGCGCATCCCACCGCCGGCGCATCGTCTTGAAAAATCGCTATCGCGCTCATTTGAAGCCTCCTGAATCCGAATCGGATGTACCGCTTGAGTTGGGCGTCGGCAGGGAATATCCTTCCCGGAGGCGAACATTTAGGGCAAGATATTCGAGGGAAGGACGGGCTATGTTCGAGGGATTCAGGGTCGCTTGCTATCGGTTCGCTCTGGAGGCGGTCTCGCCTGTGGAACTGAACGATTTCGTGGGGTCCACGCTGCGGGGGGCGTTCGGGGCGATGTTCCGCAGGCTGGTGTGCGTGACGCGAGAGCCGGCCTGCGACGCCTGCCTCCTGCGGGCCCAGTGCGCCTACAGCTATCTCTTCGAGACCGCGCCCCCGCCGGGCAGCGAGCGGCTGAGCCGCTACCGGGCGATCCCCCGCCCCCTGGTGGTGAGGCCGCCCGCGGAGGAGAAGCGGGTCTACCGGCCCGGGGAGGCGCTGGAATTCGATCTGCTGCTCTTCGGACAGGCGATCCCTTACCTGCCCTATTTCGCGCTGGCCTTCCGGGAGATGGAGAAAAGCGGGCTGGGGCGTGGCAGGCGGGAGGGAGCGGGCCGATACCGGCTGACCGGCATCAGGGCCGTCTCGCCCGGAAGGATCCCGGCGCTTATCTACGACCGGGACGCGGACATTTTCGATCTGCAAGCGCCCGCCCTGACCGCCGAAGACCTGCTGGAAGCGGCCCCCTCCCCGGGGGGCGATGCCCTCGCCCTGACCTTCCTGACCCCGACGCGGCTCTGGCGGGAGGGGCGGCTGCTGCGCGGGGCGTCTTTCCGGGACATCGCCGGAGCCCTGCTGCGGCGGCTGTCGGGCCTGATGTATTTCCACTGCGGCAGCGACCTTTCGGCGGACTATCGGGGCCTGCTGGCCCGGGCGGAGGCGGTGGAGACGGCGGAGGACGCCCTGGCCTGGCGGGAGCAGACCCGCTACTCCGCCCGCCAGCAAACGGAGATGCAGATGGGCGGCTTCGTAGGCCGCATCCGCTTTAAAGGCGATTTGGAGCCTTTCCGCCCGTTCCTGACGCTGGGCCAGTGGGCGCATGTGGGCAAAGGCTGCGTGATGGGCATGGGGCAATACCGGATCGAGGACGAAAAAAATCTTGACACCGACGCCTGAAGGCGCTATAATGCTTCCGGCCGCTAACCGTTCCGCCGATTTTTCCGAAGAAACAAGCGGTTTCGGGGCCAAAACCGGCCTTAAACGAGGGGCTTCAGGGGCGCTACCCCCTGAAACTGCACAAAGGAGGTTACAGAGGTAGCCCCGTTTTAAAGGGGATTGAAGCATATACCTTGACTACATACTGATCTAAGCAGCCCGTCGGAGTAAGGGTGCCGTTTTCCCAGGGATCAGGCCGTAGGGGCGAACCTTGTGTTCGCCCTGCCCAAGGCGATCTTCGGAGGCCTGGGCGAACACAAGGTTCGCCCCTACGGATCGGCCAAGATCGCTCCCAATCTTACTCTTGACTCCAACGCCCTGCTTAGCCATGAAAGACGTTACAGAGGTAGCCCCGTTTTAAAGGGGATTGAAGCGGTGATAGGACGTCTGGATGGAGTGTTGCTATTGCGCCAGCGCAGCCGCCGTCCGGCAAAGGCAGCCTCAGTTATGGTGTAATCGATACCCGCGCCGTCCGCTGTCCGCCGCATCCGCGCCATTGCGACTTCCTGAACGGCCCCACGATGATCGCCGAAACCCCGAAATCGCGCTTCCGCCTCCAGGTTTTCCCGGAGCCTCCTTTCATCTCTCCCGCAGACCGTTCTGGCTATTCTGTAGAAGGTGGCGGCCCGGGGCGGATTTTTCCGAGTTGCCCCCTTTTTTGCGCCTCTGTCCGCGATTGCCCCATATTCTCCTATCCTCTAAAATTTTTTCAGGTAATGAAGAGGAGTATTCGAGAGGAGCGCGAAGAGAAGGAGAACATCTAACGGCACAGGCGGTGAGGGGATGACCAGAGAAGAACGGACTGTGACACTGGGGGCGCTGCTGCATGATATTGGGAAGTATCTACAGCGGGGCGAGTTCAGAGGCATGGTCAGCGGGCAGCATCCGGCGGTCGGGGCCGATTTCATCCGGGCCTTCGGGGAGCATTGGGGGCAATGCGCGGACCCCGCTTTGCTCGAAACGTTGGTGCAGCATCATCATGAAAGCGATTCTTTTAAGGAAGGGCTGCGGGTGGATGATATCGGAGACCCGCACGCCCGCGCCCTGGCCCGCCTGGTCAGCCGGGCCGACAATCTGGCCTCCAGCGAGCGAAGCGAACGGGCGAGCGGCTATCGGGATTTCCGCGTGACGGCCCTCAGCCCGGCCTTGGGCCGGGTGAAACTGACGCACCCGGACGCGCTGCCGGAGAGCCACCTGCCTCATGCGGATTTCGGCAGCCTCCGATTCGAACCGCCGATATTTCCGGTGGCGGGCCGTATAACCGGGGCGGAGGATGTGACAGACCATATCCGTTCATTCGGCCAGGCGTTCGACCGGCTTCGGGCGCAGTTGAAATGGAAGGATTTCGATTGCGTTTTCACGCATCTCTACAGCCTCCTCCAGCGATTCGCCGCCTGTATCGCCAGCGATACCCAAAGCGACCGGCCCGATATCTCCCTTTTTGACCACCTCCGCATGACCTGCGCCATCGCCATCTGCCTTTACCGCTATCATAGCGCCCGCGGCGCGCTTTCCGATGAAGCGATCAAAACCGCCCCTCCCGATCAGGCCCGATGCGCCCTTTTGGTGGGCGACCTTTCGGGCATTCAGGACTATCTGTTCGATATTGCCACCGTCGGGCCGGGGGGGGTGGCCCGGCGGCTGAGGGCGCGTTCCTTCGCGCTTCAGATGCTTTCCGAGGTTGCCAGCCAGAAAGCCCTTTGCGATTTCGACCTGCCTGTCGCCAATATCGTCATGGCTTCCGGAGGGAAGTTTTATGCGCTCCTGCCGAATCTGGAGGAGACAGCCGCAAAAATCGAGGCGCTTCAGGGGGAATGCGACCGGTGGACTTTGCGGCGCTATCACGGCGCTCTGACGCTCAATCTGGCCTGGACGCCGATGACCGACCATGAGTTCGGCGCGGGAGGGCGGGAAAGCGGTTTCGGCCCGGCTCTCGCCCGCCTGCACAGCGCCCTGTCCCGCCGGAAACAGCGCCGGCTGAGCGGGGCGATCCTGGGCGAAGGCGGCTGGCTGGAGCCTCAATTCGTCAGGGAGCCTTTTGGAGAGAGCGAGACGGACTGCAAATCGTGTCACCGGTTCCCGGCCCGCCTCAAAAGCGATCCCGGAGAAAATGATCCCGACCTTTGTGAAATCTGTCATCAGGATGCTGCCCTGGGCCGCCTTCTCCCTTCGGCCCGGTATGTCGGTCTATACAACCATACCGACCAGGGCATTGCTGACTGCTTCGGATGGGGCTTTGCGGCGGCCCAGGAAGCGGATAAACTGCCTGATTGTCGGGTTCTCGTCATGCGACTGAACGACGGAGACCTGTCCGAAACAGGGGACATCCCTTCCACATTCCGCTTTATCGCCAATCATGCCCCGACCGGGCCGGAGGGCGCTCCTCTGACATTCGATGAAATCGCCGCAGCGGGGCGAGGGGAGAATGCCGGCGAAAGGGGCGGCCTGCTGGCGGTCATCAAGGCCGATGTGGATTATCTGGGACAGGTCTTTCAGGAAGGGCTTCGGCGGGACAGCCCCTCGGGATACGACACCCCTTCCCGGATCGCGGCCTTGAGCCGCCAGATGGACGGCTTCTTTTCCGCCTGGCTCCAGTGGCTTTTTCAGAACGAATACCCGCATACCTATACCATCTATTCCGGCGGCGACGATCTGCTGGTGGTGGCTCCCCGGAGCGATGCGCTTCCGATGCTGCGGCGGCTGCACCAGGCGTTCACCCGGTTTGCCGCAAACCCGGATATCACGCTCTCGGCGGGCGTTTCGCTGGTCAAATCCCGCCTGCCGCTGGCCCATACCGCCAAAACCGCAGATGAGGCGCTGGAGAAAGCCAAGGAGAACGGGCGAAACCGCCTCTGCCTGCTAGGTCAAATCGTGCGGTGGGAGGATTTACCGATCATTGCAGAGGCGGCCAAGCTGATGGAAGAGGCGGATCCGCCTTCCTCCATGCTCTATAGGCTCGCCTATTTCGGGAAACTATGGCGGGAATGGAAGTCCGAGCAAACCACATCCGCGCTAAGGTTCCAGCCGATGCTGGCCTACACCATCAGCCGCAATTTCAAAACCGATAGCCCGCTGTTCAGTTGGGCCAGCCGTCTGGTCGGTTTTTCTGTCAACGATTCCGAGTGCAAGGAGGCCAAAATCATGGATTATCTCGGTGTGATCGCCCGGTGGGCGCTGCTGGAAAGGAGGGAGATGCGGGATGGC
>JADLDR010000052.1 GCA_020846535.1 Armatimonadota bacterium
CGTCGGTGCCGATCTTGGTAGTGGGAACCTGGCCGGTGATGGCGACGACGGGCACAGAGTCCATGTAGGCGGTCGCCAGGCCGGTGATGATGTTCAGAGCGCCCGGGCCGGAGGTGGCGAAGCAGACACCGACCCGGCCGGTGGCGCGGGCGTAGCCGTCGGCCATATGCGCCCCGCCCTGCTCGTGGCGAACCAGTACGTGCCGGATCCCGCTCTCGTAGAGCGCGTCGTAGATCGGGATGATCTGCCCGCCGGGAACGCCAAAGATCGTTTCCACGCCCTCGCGCCTCAGCGCCTCGATGACCGCATCCGCCCCTCGCATTTTCATAATTGTCCTCCTTTGTGAGATGATTCCCTGGGCAGGCCATAAAAAAAGCCTCTCATCCTCAAGGGACGAGAGGGTCTGTCTCGTGGTACCACCCCTGTTCGCGCCGCCTCGCGGCGGCAGCCTCATACGGTACAATCATACCGCGGCTCTATAACGGGAGCCCGTTGCTCGAAAGCGCCCGGAACCCTCTACTGTGACTTCAAAGGTTCGGCTCAGAGGCGACTTCATCCCGTTCGTGCGGGCCGGCTCTCACCTGTCCCGGCTCTCTGCTCCTGCCGTAACGGAACTACTCCTCCTCATCAACGCCTGTCAGGGAATATGCGATTGTGCAGCTATTATAACCGGTTTCGCGGACGCTTGTCAAGTTTTTCGGGGATAGAGTGTAGGAGGTTGGCGGGGGAGATAAAATCAAAAGGGTGTGTCAATGGAAATAAAGAGCAGGCGGTGGTATCCTTTCCTATAAGAACGAAAAAGTGGTAGAGGCCGGAGAAAGGACACCCCTATGAAGCAAGATTCACACAAGGGGCAGAAGCGCAAGGGGGGTGTGGGGAGAGTCTGGAAGGGCTGGTGCGCCAGCAGATTCAGGGATGGTTGCAGGGGTTGCTGGAAGCGGAAGTCACGGAGTTTCTGGGGCGGGCCAAACACGCCCGGCGGGAGGCCAGGGACACGGAGGGAGGCTACCGGAACGGTATGGGAAAGCACAGCAGGTGGGGCTGACGTGTGGGAGCGTGGCGGTGCGCCGGCCCCGGGTGCGGGGCATCGAGGAGAAACTGGAGAGCCGGGTGTTGCCTCTGTTTGTCAAGCGGAGCTAGGCGGTGGCAGAGTTGCGCCCGCAGTTATATCTGCATGGGCTGGCGTTAGGGGATTTCGACCTGGCCCTACGAGGGTTGTTGGGAGACGAGGCGGCTTTGTCGCCGGCGACGATTCAGCGTTTGAAGGCGGGGTGGCAGAGCGAGGATGCGGCCTGGCAGCAACGGCGTCTGGACGGACTGTCCGTGGTGTATGTCTGGGCGGATGGGATCTATATCAAGGCGGGGCTGGACAAGGACAAAAGCTGTGTGCTGGTGTGGGTGGGAGCCCTCTCCGATGGGCGCAAAGGGGTGTTAGGGCTGGAGAGCGGGCATCAGGAGAGCCAAGAGAGTTGGAATCGGCTGCTGCGGAGCCTGCGGGAGCGGGGGCTGGCCTGTCCGAAGGCAGTGGCTGGGGGCGGGGCGTTAGGGCTGTGGGGGCGTTGCGGGAGGTGTTCCCGCAAGCGAGAGAACAGCGCTTCTGGAATCATCGTATGATGAACGTGCTGGATCGGATCAAGCAAAAAGACCAGGCCACTGCCAAGAGTCTGTTGCGGCAGGTCGCCTATGCCGCGAGTCGGGCGGATGCCGAGATCGCCAAACGCACCTTCTAGGGATGGAGTCAGGTCCAGGGGTATCCCCAGGCGGCGACGATGCTCGATGAGGACTGGGAGCGGAGGGTCATCTTTTGCGTTTCACAAGGAACACTGGAACCACCTGCGGACGACCCACCCGGTCGAGCCGCCCTTTGCATCGCTGCGGCTGAGAGCGAAGGCGGCGAAACGCTTTCAGAAGGTGGAGAATGCGACCGCGGTGGTCTGGAAGCTGCTGTTGGTGGCGGAGCAACGCTTCCGACGGCTGCATGCGCCCGGGCTGTTACACGCCGTCTGGCAGGGGGTTGTGTTTGTGGATGGTGTAAAAGCCCAGATCGGGAAGGAGACGACTTCGGAAGGAGCCAAAACGGCCGCCTGATCGCTCTTTTTTACACACCTTCTGACAAAAGCTCCCCCGGGCAGAGATGACACACTCTGTACAATCTTCATACTATACCTTACACCCTAAAAAACCGCTGAGGTTTCGGCGATATAGCTTTCGATTTCCTGACCTGGCCTGCTGTCAGGCCAGGTCAGGAAACAAATCCATACGGAGGGGTTTGCCTGACCTCAACGGTTTGCTGTCTATATTATCGGTTATTCGAGCCAGTATTGGACGGCGTTTCAGGTAACAATCCGGTAACAACTGGCGGCGACTGATCGGTCCGGTTAAGGCGCTGAAGGCGGCTCCGGGTCGGGGAGGGGGAGGCGGCCTTCGCGGTCAGGAAGCGGCGGGAAGGAGCCGTGCGGCTCAGTCTGATACCAGTAGGCGGTCGAGGAATAGTCGCTGGTTTGCAGGTTGGCGTGGCCGTGTTCGATGGTGACGCGGATTTTCTTGCGGAAAAGCACCGGATCCTCGATATGGTATCGGTAGGAAGTGCATTTGTGCCGTCCCGGAAACTTCTCGTGGTGCTCGAAGATGGAGGTTCCGGCATAGAGGTCGGCCCTGGGATGCATACCCCAGGCGTGGCAGAAATAGTCCTCCGATCCCGTTCCGTGCAGCGAAGGCGGCCAATCGTCCCCATCGATGAAGATCATATCATCCCCTTCGCCCCACCAGGTGACGCTGCCGTCCGGCAGAGGATCGATATTGTCCACCGACAGATTGCATCCCACGAAATGCCCCCGCCCTTTGGCCTCCAAGATGACGTAGTTTTCGGCCCCGCCGATATTGGGGTCGCTGCCATAGTCCCAGTAGTTCAGTTTCTCCTCCTGAAGCTTGCGGGTTCCGGCGGTCGGGTTCTCGCGCCGCCACCGGGCGTGAAAGCGGAGAGCGTCTTTGGGGAGAGACTTGTATTCCTCGTAATCGACATAGTAGTAAAATGCGCTGATGGGGATGCTGTCATCGTTTTCGACGGTGATCAGGGCGCGTTTGGAGAAGGGCATCTGGAAATAGCAATTCAGGGCAGACCCGCCACCGTAGTCGCCCTCGCCGGACACCACCACAAAGGGCAGGCAGGAATACCGCTGCAAGATGCCGTGTCCCAGTCCGAAGAAATCGCCCAGCGGAGCCTCCACGCTCGGGGTGGCCTCCCCGTCCCAGAATATCCTGAGAACCGTCGTGCGGAGGTAATGCCTGTTCTCCGTTGCGACTGTGAACCAGAGATGGGTGACCATCCCGGCCCCTTGGATGTCGGCCAGTATCAGGGTGTCGTGCGGCCCGATCTGGCGGGCATCGGCATTTCCCCCGGTTCGATCCCATGAGGATACCCTGCGGGTGCGTACGCCGCGCCGCATCCGCGTCAGGTTCTTGAGGGTGGTGCTGCCGATAGGATCGTCTTGTACCATTGTCTTATCCTCCTCGGATATTACGAAGTTGAGACCGTTGACATATTTTCTCTATTCTCAAACGGCAGCGATTTTCCTTCTCAAAAGGGCCGTTGGAGGAATCTTTACCTCCGCATCGAATGTTAGCCCACTACCGAACGGAGGCTATTTTTTATGAGTACCGACAAACCGCGCAAAATCATCCTGGATACCGATATAGGGGATGATATCGATGACGCATTCGCCCTGGCCCTGGCGCTCTGTTCGCCGGAACTGGAGCTGATCGGCGTGACCGCCGCCTATGCGAACACCGAGGCCCGCGCCCGCATCGCCTGTCGGATGCTCTACGAGGCAGGCAGGGCGGATATCCCGGTCGCTGTAGGCCGCGGCAGCGACAGCCACCCCTGCCAGGCCCCTTGGGCCGAAGGATCCATCCTGAAGAGGCCGGTAGACCAGCCTGCGGTGGACTTCATCATGGCCCAGCTTCGCCGCTATCCCGGAGAGATCACCCTGGTTCCTATCGGCCCCCTGGTGAATATCGCCGACCTGTTCCGCCAGTATTCGGAGGCCAAGAGCCTGATCTGGGAAATCATCCTGATGGGCGGCTCGGTAGATATCGGCTATAACGGCAAGCCCTCCCCCGACAAGGAATGGAATATCGTCGCCGATGTCGAATCGGCGAGAACGGTTTTCACCTCCGGAGTCCCCATCACGATGGTCGGCCTGGATGCCACCGGAACCCTGCGCCTGGAGGCAGAGAACCGCGCCGCCCTCTTCGCCCACGGCTCCCTCCTGACAGATGCGCTGGCCGCCCTCTATAAACTATGGGGCAGCGAAACGCCCGTCCTTTTCGACCCGATGGCCGTTGCCTATGCGATCCGTCCGGAATTATGCGCTGTTCAGGAGATGCACATCGAAGTCGATCACGAAGGCTATACCCGCGCTATCCCGGGCAAAAGCCCCAATGTCAAAGCCTGCACCGTCTCCGATAGCGAGGCGTTTTTCCGCTTCTATCTGGAACGGCTCCTGAGCCATTCCCTGTAAGGGCAGGCCTGTGTGTCTGCCCCCACACCCCAACAATCCCAAACCACAAAGGAGGTTGACCGATGGAAAGAAAGCTAGGTGTTCTGGTACACGGAGCGGGCTGGGTTTCGACCCAGCATATCTCGGCCTTTGAGAAGAACCCGCATACGAAGGTGGTGGCTGTGTCCAGCCGCAAGCTGGAGAGCGCCCGGAAGCGGGCGGAGGAAGCCGGGCTGGAAGGCATCGGGCTGTACGATAACTACGAAAGGGCCATCCAACATGAAGGGGTGGATATCGTCTGCGTCTGCACGCCGCAGCAGTATCATGCCGAAAACACCATCGCGGCGGCCCAGTCGGGCAAGCATATCGTGATCGAAAAACCGATTGCCAACAGCCTGGACGAAATCCGGAAGATGCGGGATGCCGTTCACCAGGCGAAGGTCAAGACCATCGTATCCTTCGTGCTGCGCTGGAATCCGCTCTTCCAGACCCTCAAGGCCCTGATCGCCGATGACGCTATCGGTAAAATCTACATGGCCGAAACCGACTACCAGCACGACATCGCGGGCTGGTGGTCTGGCTATGAGGACGCCCGCAAGGTCTCCACCGGCGTCAGCGCCCTCCTGACAGGAGGCTGCCACGCCATCGATGCTCTTCGCTGGTTTGCGGGACAGGGCCGGTTCCAGGCTGCCCGACCTGTGGAGATCTTCGCCTACCGGGGCGGCTACCGCAAGGGGCTGACCACCGAATACGACCACTACACCAACACCTGGAAAGAAAACTGCCCGCCGCTCGAATACGATGGCCTGGAAGTGGCCCTCATCAAATTCGAGAACAACGTTTTGGGCAAGGTTTCAGTCAACTACGACTGCGTGCAGCCTTATACCTTCCCGGTGGAAGTTTTCGGGGACAAGGGCAGCATCAAGGACAACCGCATCTGGTCCCACAAGTTCCCCGGACAGAAAGGCTGGGTCACCATCCCCAGCATCATGCCGGAAAGCGCGGATGTCAGCCACCACCCGTTCCAGGGGCAGATGGATCATTTCGTGGAGTGCATCCTTCAGGACAGGGAATCCCACTGCAACCTGGATGACGCCATCCTCACCCACGACATCCCCTTCGCCGCCCTTCAGTGCTACGAAACCGGCCAGCCGGTCAAACTGCCTTTGCTGTAGCTTGTTGTATCCCGCATCGATCAGGGCTTTCGCCCGGAATGCCAGCCGGAGACAATCAGGGGCGCGTTACGCCGCGTCCCTCTGAGGCAATTCGATAGTCTCCCGGTCGGGCGAAAGCCCTGATTGATGTCAGTGGTTATAATACGGCGCGTAAACTTCCACCTCATCCAGATCGGGAGCGATTTCGGGGAAGGTGAGGCCGGGGTAGCTCAGATCCGAGGCGACCAGGCGGTGCAAGGCTCTGGCGGTCGGCTCGATAGCCCGGATTTCGCAGGGAAGCGATTCCTGCAAGCGGCGGAAGGTCATATCATCCAGGAAGACGCCTGCCCGGAGGGTGACGGAGGGAAGAGCCGCTAGGGTTTTTCCCTCCCCATGAGCAGTTTCGGAAAGCCTTTTCTGGAGGCCGTCCCGGATATCCTGCCCCACCAGCAGCCCGGTTACGGTCACATCCTCTCCGAAGAAGCGGTTGGGGACAGGCAACAGTTCCGCCGACAGATTTTCGACGCGGTTCAGGGCGGCGGTGAATTCCTCCAGCACCGGAACAGCGATCCGGCCTGTTATCAGCAGCAGGCGGGTGGGGCGAGAGACGCGGGCGGGGAGACGCTTCGCCAGGCGGCGGCTCTGATCCAGGAAGAGGCGCGACATCCCGATGCCGTCCTCCAGCATCCCGTAATCCTGATAATAGCCCGACGAGGGAAACGGGAGACCGGCTCTCAAATAGAATTCATCGGCCAGATAGGCGAAGCGCGATCCGATCTCCTTTTTGAGCCGGCGCTGCCACCCGGAAACGGTGCGGATAATCTCTACGGACTCCTCTGGAGAAAAGAGGCGTAACTCCGGCAGCCCTTCCCGGTGGCGGGTCAGGCCGACCGGCACGATCCCGACCGTTTTCAGATGGGGATAAAGCTGCGCGGACTCGAATATCGTCTGCCGGAGAGCCTCCCCGTCGTTCAGTCCGGGGCAGCAGACCACCTGCCCGAACATCTCGATCCCGTGTTCCGCGAAATAGCGCATTTTGGAGAGGATATCGGCTGACCGGCTCACCCCCAGAAGTCTTGACCTCAGAACCGGATCCGTTGCATGGATAGAGATATAGAGTGGGCTGAGGCGCATGGTCACGATCCGCTCGGAATCGGCGCGGGAGAGGTTGGTGAGGGTGATAAAGTTGCCGTGCTGGAAGGAAAGCCGGTAATCGTCGTCCCGCGCCCAGAGCGGGCCGCGCACTCCTTTGGGCAGTTGGTCGATGAAGCAGAAAACGCACTTGTTCGTGCATTCGCGCACCCGGTCGAAAAGGTCCTGCCGGAAGGTGATGCCCAGGTCTTCCTCAGGGTCTTTTTCGATCTCGCAGGCTTCCAGTACGTCTTCCCCTGCGCCTGCCTTCTGCACCATCAGTTCCACCACCGGCTCGGTGACCTGGTAGCGGTACTCCATCATATCCTGAAGCGCCTTGCCGTTGACGGAGCGGATAACATCGCCCGGCTCGATGCCGATCTCCTCGGCGATGCTGCCCGGCTCCACGCTTGCGACCACCGCCCGCGCCCGCCCTTTGAGCAGGGGCAGTGGGTTCGGATTTTCTTTCATACAGCGGACTCCATATGCAAATGCGGGGATTCGATGCGAAGGCTGAGCGCCAGCCCGGCCAGCAAAACGATGATCCCCGACACCATCGGCGAGGCCGGGCCATAGTGCTGGAAGAGAAACCCGCCCCAGAGCGGGCCCAGCACCCTGGACAGGCTGCCGAGGGATTGCGCCACCCCCATAATGCTCCCCTGGCTGCTCTGTACACTTCTCTTCGAGAGGATCGTGGTCATCGCAGGATCGGAAACGCCGCGTCCGGCCGCCAGCAAGGCCGCGGCCAGGATCATCATCGGATAGGACTTCACTATCGTAATCAGGCCGAAGGCCAGGATAAGAAAGACCATGCCCCCCCTGACGGTCATCTCCTCCCCGAAGCGCCGGACGATCCGGCCTATCAGCCCGCCCTGAATGATAATGACCACCAGCCCGATCACCGCTAATAGATAGCCGTATAACCGGGCAGCCTGTTCCGATGGAAGATGAAGGGCGGACTGAAGGGTAAAAACCCACATACTCTGTAAATTCGCGAAGGCGAACGTGGAGAGCGCCATAACCGCAAGGAGCGCCCCGACCGCCGGGCTTTTCACCGAATCCAGAAGCGCCTTCACATCGATCAAGCGCACCGGCCCTCGATTGCCCTCGCGAGTCTCCGGCTTGAGAGACTCCGGCAGGAACGCCAGTGCCATCAAAAAGTTACCGAAACAGAGGGCAGCCGCCACGAAAAAGGGCGTCTGGAACCCGAAATAATAGGAAAGCGTCCCGCCGATAAACGGGCCGAATATGAATCCCAGCCCGAAGGCGGCCCCGATCATGCCCATGCCCTTCGCCCGGGTCTCCGGAGTAGTCGTATCGGCGATATACGCCTGGGCCGCGGGCAGAGAGGCGGAGGACAGGATGCCCCCGATAGCCCTCACCAGAAAGAGCATCCAGAGCGACCAGGAGAACCCCAGCACAGCAAACGCCAGGGTGGACCCCGACAGGCTCAGCAGGATCAGGGGCCGCCTGCCGTAGCGGTCTGACAGCCTCCCCCACAGCGGCGCGAAGATGAACTCCATCATCGCATAGGCCGTGGTCAGCGCCCCGACCTGGTTGTAGCTGGCATGAAGCTGTTTGGCATAGAGAGGCAGCAGCGGCAGCACGATCCCGAACCCCATCAGATCCAGAAACAGGGTCATGAAAATAATCGGAATCGCAATCTTCCGCCGCTTTTTTTCTTTGGGAATCACGTTGGTCAATACCGTCTCCCTTTCAGCCGCGGTGAATACTCTCTCTTTGAAGCCTTTTCACAACAATTCGAGATTTTTAGCACAAAACCTTATTCATTATACCTGATGGGAAGGCCGAATGCAAGGGCGGCCTTTTCCCTCGCTCCGCGCTGCGTTGACATTTTACCGAATATCCGTTAATATGAGGCTATAGTTCTCTCTCCCCTGAAACCGAAGGAGGTTCCCCTTGACCGGCCTTCCGGGCGGAACGGTAACTTTCCTTTTCACCGATATTCAAAGCAGTTCCAGGCTCTGGGAGCAGTTTCCCGACGCAATGAAAACAGCCCTGGAACTCCATGATCGTCTGCTGCGCCAGGCAATAGAGTCTCACAGGGGCTATATCTTCAAAACCGTGGGCGATGCGTTTTGCGCCGCCTTCGAGACGGCTCCGGATGCTCTGGCTGCCGCGGTCCGCCTCCAGCGGGCGATATTGTCGGCCTCCTGGGGAAAAACCGGCCCCCTGCACGTCCGGGAAGCCCTGCACACCGGCACGGCCGAGGAGCGGGGCGGCGATTACTTCGGCTCCCCTCTGAATCGAGTATCGCGCCTCCTGGCCGTCGGACACGGCGGGCAGATACTGCTCTCCCTGGCCGCCGAGGAGCTTGTCCGGGACTACCTGCCAGGAGACATCACCCTGATCGACCTGGGCGAACACCAGCTGCGCGACCTGGTGCGCCCGGAGCGCATTTTTCAGGTCGCGGCTCCTGACCTGCCTTCCGACTTCCCCCCGCCCCGCTCTCTGGAAGCCTTTCCCAACAACCTGCCGGTGCAGATCACCAGCTTCATCGGGCGGGAGCGCGACATAGTGGAGGTCACGGAGCTGATAGGCCGGGTGCGACTCCTGACCCTCACCGGGCCGGGGGGCTGCGGCAAAACGCGCCTCGCCCTTCAGGTTTCCGCCGACCTGCTGAAACATTTCAGTGACGGCGTGTGGCTCATCGACCTGGCCCCACTCTTCGATCCTTCTCTGGTGGCGCAGGCGGTGGCTTCCATTCTGGACATTCACGAGGAGCCGTGCTGCTCTTTCGATACCACCCTGACCGGCCACCTCAAAAGCAGGGAGATGCTCCTGGTGCTGGACAACTGCGAACACCTCATCGCCGCCGTTGCCCGACTCTGCGACCACCTTCTAAAAGGATGTCCTCATCTGAAGATGCTGGTCACCAGCCGGGAGGCTCTGGGCATCGCCGGTGAGACCGCATGGAACGTGCCCACCCTTTCCCTGCCCGATACTGTCCACATCCCCTCGCTCGAAAAAATGACCCGGTACGAAGCCGTTCGTCTCTTTATCGACCGGGCGACCGCCGTGCGGCCCGATTTCAGGGTGACGAACGAGAACGCTTCTGCGGTGGCCCAGGTCTGCTACCGGTTGGACGGCATTCCTTTGGCTATCGAGCTGGCTGCGGCAAGGGTGAAGGTGTTGTCCGTGGAGGAGATCGCCTCCCGTCTGGACGACCGCTTCCACCTCCTGACCGGAGGCAGCCGCACGGCCCTTCCCCGCCAGCAGACCCTCCGCACCCTGGTGGACTGGAGCTACGACCTCCTGAACGATATCGAAAAAATGCTCCTGCGGCGGCTGTCCGTATTTACCGGAGGATGGAGCATGGAAGCCGCCCGGGTGATCTGCTCCGGGGGAATCCTGGAGGAGTGGGATGTCCTGGATGTCCTCACCCAATTGGTGGATAAATCCCTCGTGGTGGCCGAACGCCAGCGCGAGCGCACCCGCTACCGTCTCCTGGAAACGATGTGCCGTTACAGCCGGGACCGGCTCGATGAAAGCGGGGAACTACCCGATCTCCGGAGGCGGCACCTGGACTACTACCGTACTCTGGCGGAAGATATTGCCCCAGAAGAATCCGACACCGGATGGTTCGACCGGATGGAGGTCGAACACGACAACCTCCGCGCCGCGCTGGAAGCCAGCCTGGAGCCGGACATCCCCCCGGAAACGGGCCTCCGGCTGGCTGCTGCGCTGGAACGTTTCTGGCGGGTGCGCGGCTACTGGATGGAGGGCAGGCGGTGGCTGGAGAAGATGGCCCGCCAGAACAGGGGCGGCGACTCGAACCTGGCAGCCAAAGTGCTGGCCGGGGCGGGCGTCCTAGCCTTCAGCCAAGGCGACCATACGGCGGCTCAGGATTTGTACGAGGCCAGTCTGAATCTCTACCGGGCAACGGGCTACCAGGCCGGGATCGCCAAACTGCTGGCCCACCTGGGCGGGGTCGCCTGGAATGTCCGCAACTATCCCCTCGCCCGTTCCCTTTATGAGGGCTGCCTGGCAATCTACCGTGAATTGAACGACAGGTCGGGGATCGCCAACTCGGTCAACAACCTGGGTATGGTGGCCTGGGGACAGGGCGATCACGAGACCGCCCGTTCGTCCTTCCGGGAAAGCCTGGCCTATTACCGTGAAATGCGGGATCAGCAGTCGGTGGCTCTGGCCCTCAGCGAACTGGGCAACCTGACCCGGGACGAAGGCGACTTCGCGGCAGCCCGCGTCCTCCACGAGGAAAGCCTGACGCTCCGCCGGGAGATCGGGGCCAAGGGAGCCATCTCCAACTCCCTGAGCAATCTCGGCCAGGTGGCCTGGGACGAAAGGCGGTATGAAGACGCCGAACGCCTTCTACAAGAAAGTCTGGATATAAGGCGCGAGCTTGGAGCCAGGGGTGGAGTGGCCGACGCCCTCAGCGTCTTAGGGCTGGTCGCCTGGTCTCAGGACGATTTCGCCCTCGCCCGGCAGCGCCTGGCCGAAAGCCTGAGCATTTTCCACGACTTGGGCGACCGATGGGGCATTGTGGTCTGTCTGGAAGGGCTTGGGCGCGTCTGCGGTTCTATCAGAGAGGAAGAGCGCGCCGCCCGCATGTTCGGAGCGGCAGCCTCGCTCCGCCAGACGATAGGCACTCCCATGCCCTCCGCCGACCGCGCCGACTATGAACGCGCCGTCTCCCTGCTCCGCTCCGGCATGGAGCCTGCCGCCTTCGAATCCGCCTGGCGGCAGGGCGAATCCGTGTCTCTCGAACAGGCGGTTGCCGAAGCCCTGGAGACAGACCGCGCGGATTGACACCGATATCTGAAAGCGAGTGATCTCTTGACCTTGACCGAACTGACCGAAGAACCGGCCCGTCTGGCGGAATCGTCGCCGCGAACGAGGCTGGCGCTTCTTTCCTTCAGCCATCTGTGGATCGACTTTTACGCCACGATGTATGCGCCCCTGGCGGAGACATTCAGAAGCCTCTACCATGTCAGCCTGTCCCAGATTTCCTGGCTGCCGGTGGTGGTGTCTGTCTTCGGCTCCATGAGCCAACCCCTCTACGGGCTTCTGGGGGACCGATTCAACCGGATCGGCACGGCTGCCGCCAGCCTGACGGTGGCCGCCGTCTTTATGAGCCTCATCGGATTCGCCCCCAGCCTTCCGGCGCTGGGGCTGCTCCTGGTGCTGGGGTCGCTGGGTATCTCCGCCTTTCATCCCAACAGCGCCGCCGCCGTCACGGAGGGGCAGCAGCGGGCCAGTTTCGCCATGTCCATCTTCATGGTCGGCGGGAGCGCAGGGCTGGCGGTCGCACCCACAGCCAGCTCCTATATCGCCGAAAATTACGGCCTCCGGTGGCTCTGGGTGGCCGTTGCGCCGGGCCTGCTGATGGCCCTGGCGCTTCTGCCCTTTATCCGCGGGGATAAGCGCATCAAGAGGCCGCAAGAAGCCCGGCCTCCTATCAGGCTCTCCTCCCTGTTCGAGAGAGGAACTTCTCCTGTCTGGCTCCTCCTGGGAATCGCCACCATGCGCTCCTTCGCCTCGGTGGTGTTCCAGACCTTCATCTCTTTTCTGGGCAAGGAGCGCGGCTGGAGCGTGGAGCAGACCGGGCACGCCCTCTCCATCTTTCTGATCAGCGGCACGGCTGGCTCGTTGACGGGAGGTTATATCGCCGACCGCGTGAACCCGAAGGCCCAGATCACCTGGTCGTGCCTTCTGACAATCCCCTTCCTGCTCGGTTTCGTCCACCTGGACAGCGCCCTGGCGCTGGTTTCTTTCGGCATCGCAGGCTTTCTGACCTGGGTGGCGCAACCGGTCAATATCTCGCTGGCCCAGGAACTTCGCCCGCAGAGCGCCGGTGCCGTCTCCGGCCTGATGCTCGGACTGGCCTGGGGCACGGCGGGCCTTTTCATGCAGCCCTTCGGCAGCCTCGCCGACAGAATCGGCGTCGAAACAGCCCTCAGCTACGCCCCTTTCGCCCTCCTCCTCGCCGCAGGCTGCGCCATGCTGCTGCCGGGCGGGAGGCAAAGGTAAATCGTTTCCGATGTCGAAGGGGCGATTCATTGCGCCCGCAAAGCTGTTTTGGGCGCGATGAATCGCGCCCCTACGAACCGGGTAGATGGCAACGTTAAAATGTTACTTTCCGCTCCGGCCTGGATCGGAAAGTATCTGTCCCTGCACAATCCCGTTTCCACAGAAGGGAGGTTTCCATGAACAGCCCGATGGAGGGTTTCATCCATGCAGGCAAGCTGGAGGATATCCGGCAGAAATGCTGCACGGTGGTCAATGAGAAGGGCCACCATATCGCTGTGTTTTACCATGAGGGCCAGGTGTATGCGGTGGACAACCGATGCCCGCATATGGGCTTCCCGCTCAGCCGGGGGAGCGTGAAGGACGGCATTCTTATGTGCCACTGGCATCACGCCCGCTTCGACCTGAAGACAGGCGGCACATTCGATCCGTTCGCCGATGACGTGAGGGCTTTTGCGGTGGAGGTGCGCGACGGCGAGGTATGGATCGATATCACCCGGCAGGCCGATCCCGTCGCCTATCAATTCACCCGACTTTCCGAAGGGCTGGAGCAAAACATCAGCCTGGTCATGGCGAAGGCGGCCATCGCCCTGCTGGAAAGCGGAATCGAGCCTTCGGAGCCGTTCCGGATCGGGCTGGAGTTCGGGACGCGATACCGGACAGCCTGGGCGCAGGGCCTCACCATGCATGTCTGCTTTATGAACATGCTTCCCTACCTGTCCCCCGAGGACAAGCCCCATGCCCTCTTTCATGGCCTCAGTGCGGTCGGGAACGATACCGCCGGGATGCAGCCGAACTTCCTGGCCCGCCCTCTTCCCGGCGACCCTGCCGATGCCGACACCCTGAAGCGGTGGTTCCGCCAGTTCGTCGAGGTGCGGGATTCGCAGGGAGCCGAACGCTGCCTGATCTCAGCCCTCTCGGGCGACGCGACTCATACGCAGGTCGCCGATATGCTCTTTGCGGCAGCCACCGACCACCGCTATCTGTCCACCGGCCACTCGCTCGATTTCACCAACAAGGCGCTGGAAGCCCTCGACCATGCGGGCTGGAACTATGCCCCGGCAGTCCTCGCCAGCCTGATTCCCAACCTGACCGGAGCCTCCCGCGCCGAGGAATCGAACCAGTGGCGAAGCCCTATCGATCTGGTCGCTATCCTGAAAGCCGCCTTCGAGAAGATACCCGCCGCCCTCGCCTCCGGCGCTTCCGCCGCCTCCCCCTGGCAGGGACGGGACGATCTGATTCCTGTTCTCCTGGGCGAAGACCCGCAGGCGATTGCCGACAGCCTCCTGTCCGCCATCGAAGCCGGAGCCGCTCCGGTGGATCTGGCCTGCGCGGCGGCCTATGCGGCGGCTCTGCGCGTGGCCCGCTTCCACACATCCAACGAGTTCGGAGACTGGGACACCAGCCTCCACACCTTCACCTTCGCCCAGGCCGTCCATCAGGGGATGCGCCGCGCCCCTTCGCCGGAACTCCTGCGCGGCGTCTTCGATGCGGCCATGAGCATCTACCTGGACCGCTTCCTGAACATGCCTCCTGCCCGGCTTCCTGAGATCGTCCCGAACCAGGAGAATCCGGACGACCTTCTGGACGCCTTTTCCGATCTTCTGGACCGCCAGCAGCAGGTAAACGAAGCCGCCCAACTGGCCGCTCGGTTCCTGGGCAGCGGCGGCCCTCCGGAACGGCTGATGGCCGCCCTCGGCAGGTCGCTTCTCCGGGAGGACCGCTCCTTCCATACCATCCAGATGATGGAAGGAGCCTTTCGCCAGTATGCGCTCCTGCGCTCCACTCCCGCAGGAGCGCATGTCCTCATCGCCGCCGCCCGCTATCTGGCCGCCCATGCCCCCACCATGCGTTCCCAGAGGCAAACCTATATGATGGCCTGGCGACTCCATCGCGGCGAGCGAGTTTACGAAGAGGCTTGACCTGCGCCCTTCTCGCGTGGCTGTGCGTTATGGGATAGTAGGGTAACCGGAGAGTATAACCACGCGAGAAGGCCGTCTCTCCCTTGACAGCCGTCTGCGTAAATTCTATAATCATAGAAACGGCTTCAGAGGAGAGAACATGGCTGTCAGCAAAACGCCCTACTGGAGTACTCGCGAGATCGTCCTGATCGGCACGATGGGGGCGGTGATGGGGGTGCTTTACTGGGGGTTTAGTCAGGCATATAATGTCTATTCGGACGCTTTGGGCAAGGTTGGCTCGCAGTTCGCTTACGGCCTATGGTTTATCGGAGGGATCTTGATTCCCTACATCCTCCGCAAGCCCTGGGCAGCTTTCCTGGGGGAAGCGGTGGCGGCTTCGGTATCCATGCTGCTCGGAACCACCTGGGGCGTGGATACCGCTGTCAGCGGCATCTTGCAGGGACTCGGCAGCGAGGCGGCCTTCGCCCTGGGCCGCTACCGCCGCTACGGGGCGGGAACGATGATGCTTGCCGGGATGATTCCCGGAATTCCTGCCTTCGCCCACGACTACCTGGTCTATGGGTACGCTGAATACCAGCCTGCCATCAATATCGGAATGTTCCTGATACTTCTGGTCAGCGGTGCGTTGATGGGCGGGCTGCTGTCCAAAGCTATCGGGGACGCCCTGGCGAGAACCGGGACACTGGACAACTATCCCATCGGGCGGGAGCGCCGTAAGGGTGTCTGAGGCGGCGCGAATCGAGAACCTTTCCTTCCGCTACGCCTTCGCCTCTCATCGTGTCCTGGCGGACATTCATTTGTCTCTGAAGGCCGGAGAAACCGTTCTCCTCCTCGGCCCCAGCGGTTCCGGAAAAAGCACCCTGGCCCTGACCTTGAACGGCCTTATCCCCCACCTCATTGAAGGCGAGATGGCAGGAAAGGTGACGGTCTTCGGCCTGGATACCGCCGGAACGCCGGTAGCGCAGCTCGCCGCCCGAACCGGCATGGTCTTCCAGGATCCGGAGAGCCAGTTCTGCACCCTGACGATTGAAGAAGAGGTCGCCTTCGGGCTGGAAAACCTGTGCGTTCCCCCGGCCGGGATGCCGGGCCGGATTGCTGCCGCCCTCCGAGCCGTCGGGCTGGAAGGGATGGAAAAAACTCGCCTGGATCGCCTGTCGGGCGGGCAGAAGCAGCGGCTCGCTCTGGCCTGCGCCCTGGCAACGGAGCCGGATCTGCTCGTGCTGGACGAACCCACCGCCAACCTCGACCCCGCCGGTTCGCGGGAGTTTTTCCACACACTGGGCCGCCTCAAACGGACAGGCCGCTATACTATACTCCTGATCGAACACCGTCTGGACGAATGCATCGCCCTGGCCGGACGCGCTGTCGTTCTCTCGCCCGAGGGGTCGGTCTTTGCGGAAGGCCGCCCCCAGGATATCTTTGCCCGCTATGCCGAATCGCTTGAATCGTTCGGCGTCTGGATGCCCCAGGTGACTGAACTGGCCCTTCAGCTTCCGGAACGGGGAATCGATCTCCTCAACCTGCCCCTGACGGTTCCCGAAGCTGCGGAAGCCTTGCTGTCCCTTATCCGCCCGTCCACCTCGCTGCCTGAATCCCCTGCCGCGTCGCCCGAAAAGGGCATAGCGGTTCGCCTCGATGCCGTCCGGTTTGCCTACCCCCGGGGAAGGCAGGCTCTCGCGGGAGTAGACCTGGCCGTGCCGGAAGGCAGCTTTTTTGCCCTGGTCGGCCCCAACGGTTCCGGGAAAAGCACCCTGGCCTTGCACTTGATCGGAACGCTTGCTCCCCAAGCCGGATCGGTCGAACTCTTCGGCAGGCAGGTGGAGACCTTTCGCCCGGAAGAGATGGCTGCCACCGTCGGTTACGTCTTTCAAAACCCGGAACACCAGTTCATCACCGATACCGTCTATCACGAACTGGCCTACAGTTTGCGCCTTTCCGCGGCCCCGGAATCCGAGAAATCGGCCCGCATCGAGGCCGCCCTGCGGGAGTTCGGGCTGGAAGGGTGCGAGGAACGGCATCCCTACAAGCTCAGTCAGGGTCAGAAGAGACGACTCAGCGCAGCGACCATGCTCATCTCTGGCCAGAGGCTTCTGATCCTGGATGAACCCACCTTCGGCCAGGACAGGGCCAGCGCCCACGCTCTGATGGAACGGATGCGCCTCCTGAACGCCCGGGGAACCACCCTCCTGATGATCACCCACGATATGTCCCTGGTGGCCCGTTATGCCGACCGAGTTGCCGTCATGCAGGAAGGCCGTCCGATTTTCACCGGCTCGCCCGGTCAGCTTTTCGACAGAGAAGATATTCTCAGGGAAGGCCGCCTGATTCCTCCGCCGATACGGGAACTCTCGGAAGCTCTAAGAAAATCCCGGCCTGAATTCCTGCCTGCCTCTACTATAGAGGAATTTCTAAAGGCGATGGAGGGCTGATTGGCACGCATATGGAAATTGGGCGCTTGTCCTCTCCAGGTCTTCTCACCTTCTCCGCTTTCGGAAGCGCCCCAGGCGTTCGTAGGGGAACATGCCCAGAACGTGGTCGTGCATATAGTTGCCTTTCGAGCGGGCGGAGAGCAGGCCCTCGTAGACATCCTTGGGGACAACTCGATAGCGGTAGATGCCGCCGGTGTTGAAGACCACCTCTAAATCCTGGGAAGCCTCGTCATAACCGATGGCGTAGAGCATGGTAGAAGTAACCCGCGCGAGGGTCATCTCCGGCTCTTCCGCAGCTTCTTCCTCGATCTCCTCCGGCTCCCCGGCGGAGGCCATCAGCTCGTGCCAGAAAGAGGGCGCGGTGCGATGGTCGTCCACCACGACGCGCTCCCCGGCGTCGCAAAAAGCGTAGAGCGTCTGGGTGAGGGGAAGTTCGAAATGCTGTTCCTCGGCCTCCCTCAGAAAATAGGGCATTTCCCGGAACTTGACGCCGATCTTCTGGGCCTCCCCGGCAGCCGCCCGGGCTGCCACGAACTCGATGAAGGCCCGCCAGTCGCCTGCCCCGCCCGATTCTCCGACCGCCGCGCGGATCGTCTCCGCATCCACCCCAGCCCGCATCCCGAAGGCGACGGCCTCCAGGTAGGCGGCAGCCCCTAAGCCCATCGCCAACTGGTTGACACCCTTGACCACCTGGCCGGACCCGCTCGGGCCGCAGTAGACGATATAGGCCGGGTTGCCCAGCGCCTCCAGGATGGGGCGGCATTCTTCCATCACTGGCTCATCGCCTCCGACAAATACCCTGAGGCTCCCGGCCTCCGCCCCTTGAGGCCCTCCGCTGACCGGCGCATCGAGGAGCAAAGCCCCCTTTGCGGCAAAGTCGGCGGCCAGACGGCGCGTTTCCGGCGGGGCCACCGTGCCGAGGTCGATAAAAATCTGCCCTTTCCGCGACAAGGGGATCAGATGCTTTTCTGCCATCTCCACGAACGCCTCAGAGGAGGGCAGACTGGTCAGCACGATATCGGCCTGCCGGACGACCTCTCCCTCGCTCCCCGCGGCTCTTATCCCCGCCTGCACGCACGCATCGAGCCGGCTCGGAACCGGATCGAAACCGATCAAGCTATATCCCGCCTCCATCAGCTTCCGGGCTATCGGCCCGCCCATCTCGCCCAGACCCAGCAGGCCCAGAATGCAGGCGTTTGGTTGGTGATTCGCCATTTTGGCCCTCCGTTCAGACTATGGTAGCGCCACCATAACCTGTGAAATCGCCTCAAACCGTGGGAAGAAAATCAGTCCTACTCCCCGAGCGCCAGAATTTCCACCTTCTTGAACTCTATCGGATGGCTCTCCGACTGGAGGGCGATGTAGCCTCCCTTCAGCGCCTTCTCGCCACCGCGGATCGAATTTCGAGCGTCCGGGTCCGACTCGTCGAGCTGCGGCTGCTCGTAGGTCAGCACGGTCTTTCCCTCCACGATATGCCGGATCGTCCCGTTCCCCCGAACCTCCACCTCCACCGTCACCCACCGGTCCCCGGAGTAGGTTTTGGAGACGGAATTCGTGCAGTGCCGGGTGACCAATTTGCCGTCCATCACGATGTTCGTTCCCGGGGTGCAGACATTGGCCGTGGGCCGCTCCTCCTTCCCGTTCCCCCCTAAAAACTGGACCTCCACCGACACCGGAAACGGCTGGTCTTTCCCCATGCTCTCCGGCGGCTGGCTGTGGATCATCACCCCGCTATTCCGCCAGGCCCAGCCCGCCCCTCCCGGGCACTGGTCCCCCACGAACCGATAGACCACCCGCAGCCGGTAATGCGAAAAAGGCGTCTTGTAAAAGAGGTGCCCGAACCGGTCCCCGAAATCGCCATATCCCTCGTACGACACCTTCAGTACGCCCTTCTCCGCCTGGAAGGTGCGCGCGAAATTCTCCCCCGCCGGATACCCCCGTATCTTGGCCGTCCACCCGTCCAAGTTCTTCCCATTGAAAAGCCGAACCCACCCGGATTTCTTCTTCCCCGCAGAGGAAAGAGAGCCTTCTTCCCCCTGCGCCATACCCACAGCCAGCGCCACTGCCACCGTCAGCCACCGCTTCATCAATGATATTCCTCCCCCCACCGCGCTCCCACGCCTTCCCCCACCATTCGCCGCCCCTCTTTCCCCTCCTCCTTTCTACCGGCAGGAAAACCGCCCCGCTCCTCCGAAAACTATGTAAAAACATCCGCCTTCATCCGTGTTCATCTGTGCTAAAAAACCATCCCCCAACCCAAGGAGGTTCCCCACTGACCACCCCATCGCCCCGGCCCGAGCGCGCAAAAGCCGTGTCCGCTCGCTCCGTCCTGATCGCTCTCGCCCTGATCCCGCCCAATATCTTCTGGGTGGTGATGATGGAGCGCGTGGATGGCCGCGTCTTCTCCACCACCGCTTCCCTTTTCTTCACCGCTACCTTCTCCCTCTTCCTCCTGACCGCGGCGAATCTTCTGCTGCGCCGGCTGGCCCCGCGCCTCGCGCTCCGCCAGGGGGAGATGCTCGCGGTCTTCACCCTCCTCTCTTTAGCGACCGCCATGGCCGGGGTGGATTTCGGCTCCCCCCTCATGACCCTGATGGCCCACGCCCACCGCTTCGCCACCCCGGAAAACGGCTGGCAGCAGACCATCCTGCCTCACCTCCCGAAATGGCTCATCGTGCAGGACCAGACGGCCCTGCGGGAATATTACCTTGGAAACGCCTCTCTCTACACCGCCCGCGCCCTCCGCGCCTGGGTCCCCCCCATGGCCTGCTGGGCGGCCTTCATTCTCCTTCTGCTCTGGGTGATGGCCTGTCTCAATACCCTCCTCAGGGCGCAGTGGGCCGAAAAGGAGCGCCTCACCTACCCGATCATCCAGCTTCCCCTTGCCATGACCGCCGAGGACGGCTCCCTCTACCGCCTCCCCCTCTTCCGCCTGGGCTTCGCCCTCACCGCCGCCCTCAGCCTGGTCAACGGCCTGCACGCCCTCTACCCGGGCGTCCCCTCCCTCACCTTCAACGGCTTCGATGCGGGCCAGTGGTTCCCCAGCCGCCCCTGGAACGCGGTCGGCTGGACGCCGCTCGCCGTCTTTCCCTTTATCGTGGGCCTCGGCTACCTCCTGCCCGTGGATCTTCTCTTCTCCTGCTGGTTCTTTTTCATTTTCTGGCGGTTGGAGAAGGTCGCCTCCAGCGCCCTGGGCTATATGGCCGAACACCCCCGCTTCCCCTATATCGATGAGCAGATGTTCGGGGGCTATATGTCGGTCTGCGCCTTCGCCCTCTACTCCGCCCGCAGCCACCTCAAATCCGTCTGGCGACAAGCCCTCTCCCCGCAAAGCGCCCCCCGCAACCCCCACGAGCCGATGAGCTTCCGCGCCGCCGTCTTCGGCGGAATCGCCGGCATTATTCTCCTGCTGGCCTTCTCCCGACTCGCGGGCCTGCCGGTCTGGCTCGGGATACTCTTTTTCCTCATCTATTTCGCGATTGCCGTGGCCGTCACCCGCATGAGGGCCGAACTCGGCCCCCCCACCCATGACCTCCACTTCATCGGCCCGGACCAGTCCATCACCACCGTGATGGGAACCCGGGCCATCGGCGGGGACGCCCTCGGGGTCTTCACCCTCTATTTCTGGTTCAATCGCGCCTATCGCTGCCACCCCATGCCCCACCAGCTCGAAGGCTTCCGCATGGCCCAGCGCTCCGGCGTCTCCTCTCGCAGCCTCCTCCCCATGATGCTCCTCGCCTCCCTGGCCGGCATCGTGATGGTCTTCTGGGTGACCCTCGATGTCTCCTACCGGATGGGTGCCGCCGCCCGCATCCACGGATGGTCTTCCCTGGGCTTCGGCGGGGAGGCCTACAGCCGGATGGCCTCCTGGCTCGCCTCCCCCCTCAAGCCCGACCCGGGGGCCGCCCTCGCCATGGGTACCGGCTTCCTCGCCGCCTCCGCCCTCACCCTCATCCGGATGCGGATCTACGGCTGGCCCCTCCACGCCCTGGGCTTCTCCCTCTCCGGCGGCTGGTCCATGAACTGGGTCTGGCTCAGCCTCTTCGTCGCCTGGATCCTCAAAAGCCTTATCCTCCGCTACAGCGGACTCAAAGGCTACCGCACCGGCCTCCCCTTCTTCTTCGGCGCGATCCTCGGCGACTTCCTGATCGGCGGCCTCTGGACCATCCTGGCCCTTGCATTAAATATCCCCATCTACAGCTTGTGGAGCGGGTAAAGGGAGACGACCTGAAGTGCGCCATCAAAGAACCTGAATGAGTTTGAGCATTCCCCGGGAACGCATTTTGTGGGCATTGGTATCCCCGAGCAGGAGGTAGATATCCAGCCCTCGCCTCACGGACTGCCGATAGCCCAGATAGCAGTTGTCGAACGTCTCCCGCACCTCGGGCCGGGCCGGCTGCGGAGCAGAGCCGAACAGCCATCGAAGGACCAGGGATCGCTCCGGGGTGCTCTCAGAGATGCCGGAGACCGCCCACCGGGAGCCGCTTTCCGTCCGGTCAGGATAGCCCATTTCCAGCCGTTCATATGCGGCCCGGGCGGAAAGACGGGGATTCAGGCGAAAGCCCTGTGAAAGGGAGGTAAACCGGTAGTCCGCCCCGGCCCGCCTGCCGAAATTCATGCTCAGGCCGCCCTTCCGATAGAGATCGGCGATATTCCATCCCAGGCTGACATTCTGCGTACGATCTTTGAAGGGAGGGCGTTCGTAGAAATCGGCCCCCAGGCTCATGTCCCAGCCCTTCCGCCAAGCCATATAGACCCCGGGCGATATCCCCCTGTCCAGCAGTCGGCCCGCATCGGGCCCGCTGCGCCAGGTCCGCCGCGAGACATTGAGCCAGGCCGAATAATTCGCCAGCGCCCCTTTATCGGAACGGTTGTCATAGTCCAGCCCGCCGCCCAGGGCATTGAAATTGTTCTCCGGGAAAAAGCCCAGCGACGGCTCGAAATGCCCGACGGAGGCATAATCGAGCCAGAAACTAACCCGCCCGGGCTGATCCGGCGATTGCCGGTCCACATGAACCTGCCAGACATCGGAACCCGCCTGACCGTAGTGGCCCCTGATACTCCACACATGCTTGTCCCGGGTGGGCCGGGAAGCCGTCAGGGTGACGACCCAGCCCGGCTTCCCCGCGCCATTCTATTTTGGCGGCGGCCCCTCCGGGAATCGCCTCCCGCTGCGTTCCCGCAGGATTGACCGTAAATCCATAGGGGGCCCCGTCGCTCCGGGGCTGGTTCAGCGGGTCGAGCAAAATCCTCACCGCATCGTCCCGGTCCAGATCCCCGCCCCTCTTGCGCTGCTGGGAGCGTATCAGCCGCGGCTCCGAATCCCGGCAGCAAAAAGCTATGTAGATCGCCCGGTCGTCATAACAGATCATCGCCTCGGTCGCCTCCGGAAACGGGGCATCCCGGTCCGTCCTCCAGAAAGCCTCGATCCGGGCAGCCTCCTCCCAGCAGCCTTCCTCCACCCGCCCATCGATCCGCGGTGGGGAAGAGACCTTCACCGCCGGCCCGCGCGGCCTCTCCTTTCCGGGTGATTCCACAGCCTGAAGGGGGCCGCCCAACGCAGAAGCGACCGCCCAGAACAGCACCACATGTCGCACTTTCATTGAAACCCTCCCTGACCGGAAAATCGTTCGTCACAGGATTGATAACATTAATTATCAAATTGATTTTGATTCCTTTTTTTAATTTTATGAGAATCAAAATCAATTTGATGTTATAACGCATATCTTCCGGCTCAGGTTACGGGCCAGAAACGAAAAAGATAAATCGCTTTCGATCCGGGCGACAAACCTGCCCCCCCAAACAAAAACGCCCCGCGGACGAAGGTTGAAAACATCTGCCTTCATCCGTAGGGCGTCGCATTACGGCCCGGCGTTTCTAACTCGCCTTATGCATAGCTATCGAACAGCTTGTCGAGAATGATCTCCGTCTCGCCCCGGGCCTTGTCGATAACCGAACCGACCAGTTGGTCGTAGGTGGGGCGATCTTCCTTATAGAATAGCCCCTGGTGGAAAACCTCTTCGGTCAGGGCCATCTCGATGGCATTGACCCGGTTGTTGGAATCCCAGTTGGCCGGGAGGGGCTGGACACGCTCTTTCCAGAGGTCGTAGGTGTTGTAGAAGGTCGGACAGGGGCTCATCGCCTGGATAAAGGAAAAGCCTTTGTGCCGGATACCCTGGGCCATCAGATCGACCATATTGTTGGCCTGCCCGGAAAAACCGCGGGCCGCGAAGCTTGCCCCGTAGGTCAGCACCATAGCCATCATGTTCAGAGGGCTTTCGATAACGCCCTGGTAGGGGGCCATCTTGGTCATAGTGCTGCTGACCTTGGTGGCGGAAGTGCCGGCAGGCGTGGTCGGGGAAGGCTGGCCCTTGGTCAGGCCGTACACCTCGTTGTCCATCACGATATAGGTGATATCCACATTGCGGCGCACGGCGTGAGGCACATGCCCGCCCCCGATAGCGAAGCCGTCGCCGTCTCCCCCGACCGCCAGCACCGTCAGCTTCGGGTTCGCCAGCTTGATGCCCATCGCCACCGGCAGGGCGCGGCCATGAACCGCATGAAGGCCGTAGGCGTTCACGAACTCGGGCAGCCGTCCGGAACAGCCGATGCCCGAAACCACCACCACATCCTTGGGCTCCAGATTCAGGGCCACCATCGCCTTGTATAATGCGGAAAGCACCCCGAAGTCCCCGCAGCCGGGGCACCAGGTCGGCTTGTTGTCGCTCTTGTAATCGGATACCTTACGCACCGGGGTCGTCATAACACTGGTCATTTGAATCGCTCCTCTTTTCCTTTAGCGCAGGGCGGGCACGCGCGTGTACTCCTCGATGTATTCCTCGATTTCTCCGGCCCGGAAGGGCAGGCCCATATATTTGTTCAGGCGCATCACCGGCAGGCAGAGTTCGCCTTGCAGGTAGCGGGCGAACTGACCGCTGTAATTGAGTTCCACCACCGCTACCTTCCCCACCGCCTGCATGAATTCCCGCACGGGCTCGGCAGGCAGAGGGGCCAGCATCTTCGGGAAGCAGCCCGCCACGCGAACCCCCTTGACGGCCATCCGGTCTATGGCCTCGCAGACCGGCCCTTTGGTGGAGCCCCAGGCGATCAGGCCCATCTCGGCCTCTTCGGGGCGCGCTCCGTAGAAGGAGACGAAACCGGGTTCCTCCGCCGCGCCGCCGATTTTGGCGTCCCGCTTCCGGCTCATCAAAACATGCATGTCCGGCGAATAATCGATATGGGCATGGGCGTCGTGCTCCAGCCCGGTCGCCACATACGGAGTCGGATGCAGCCCCGGCACCGCCATCGGGGAAACGTTGTCATCGGTAAAGCGGTATCGCTCATAATGGCCGTAATCGTCCGGGCCAGGCATGGAACGGTCGATCACCTCCAGCCGGGCCATGTCCGGGCGCATAATGGCCTCGGCCCTCTGGGCCAGATGCTGGTCGCTCAACAGGATCACCGGCGTCTGATACTTTTCCGCCAGGTTGAAAGCCTGCACCGTGGTGGTGAAGCAATCCTCCACATGATGCGGGGCCAGCACGATCCGGGGCGCATCCCCGTGCCGCCCGAAGAGGGCCAGGTCCAGGTCGCCCTGCTCCGGCTTGGTCGGCAGGCCGGTGCTGGGGCCGCCGCGCTGCACGTTGACGATCACCATCGGCAATTCCTGCATGCTCGCCAGCCCGATAGCCTCCACCATCAGCGAAAGCCCGGGGCCGGAAGTGGCGGTCATCACTTTCCGTCCGGCGAACGAGGCCCCGACACAGGAGGTGATGGCGGCGATCTCGTCTTCCGTCTGCACCACCACCCCGCCGAATTTGGGCAAATGCTTGGCGAGTTCTTCCATGATATCGGTGGCCGGGGTGATGGGATAGCCCGCATAATATTGGCAGCCCGACGCAACGGTTCCCAGGGCGACCGCCTGGTTGCCGGTCAAGATCAGCCGCCCCTCCAAAATCCGGTCCGGGGGAATCGCCCGATAGCCGTTTTGCGGGATCGACTCTGCGGCGTATTCGTACCCCGTCCGCAGGGCGAACAGGTTTTTCTCCATCAATTCCGCCCTGCGCCCGAACCGGCGGCGGACCATCTCTGCCACCGCCTCCAGGGGCAGGCCCGTATAACTTGCCAGGATGCCGATAGCGACCACGTTCTTGGAGCGAAACTCCTGCACCTTCTGCTTCGCTATCTCGTTCAGCGGGATGGGGTACTGGTGAATGCTCGGAGCATCGTCCGGGGCGCATTCATCGGGATCGTAGAGCAGCACCCCGCCCGGCCTGAGATCCTTCAGGTGGATATCGTAGTTTTCGCGGTTCCAGGCCATCAGAATGTCCACCGCATCGCCCGGAGAGCGCACCGGCTCATCGGAGACGCGGACCTGCACCATCGAGGCCCCTCCCTTGATCTCCGCCGGGAGATTCTTGTAGGTGTATACCTCCATGCCGACCCGGGCGAACGCCTGGGCGCTGACATCCCCGACGCTCAAAACGTTCTGCCCGTTCTCCCCGGCAATCCTGACCACAAAATCCGTTCGCGGCATCGCCTCTCACCTCTCGCTGATCGTAAAAGTTTTTATGCGGATGCGAAAAGCCCGAATACCTTCAGTCGGCTTCGGAACCTTTGCTAATAATAATTATAATGAAGTTGGATTCATTAATCAAATGAATTATAATAATGGAAGGGATAAAAATAATTTTGAAAGCCGATGATTGAGAAAGTAAGGGGCGGAGGTTGCACAGATGGAAATGCGCCATTTGATCACATTCCAGAAAGTGGTGGAAACAGGCAGCTTCACCCGGGCCGCAGGGCTGATGTTCCTCACCCAGCCGGCCGTTTCCCACCAGATACACCAGCTGGAGGAGGAGTTCGGGGTCAAGCTGCTGGAGCGGGTGGGCCGGCGCATCTATCCCACCTATGCGGGGGAAGTGCTTTACGAATACGTGAAGCGGATGCTCGATCTCGCGGAGGAGGCCCGACTGGCCCTGGCGGACCTGCGTACCGGGGAAACCGGGCGGGTGACGGTGGCGGCCATCGGCACGATGACCGTCTACAAGCTGCCGGAACTGCTGCACGAGTTCCGGCTAGCCCATCCGGGCGTGGAAGTCAGCCTGAAGACCGCCAATGCGGAAGAGGTGGAGGAGATGGTGATGAACAACCAGGCCGATGTCGGGATCGTGGGCTCGCATATCAGCACCCAGGAGTTCGTCACCGTTCCTCTTTTCGAGGATAGGATCGTTCCTGTGGTCGCCCCCCGCCATCGGTACGCCTCGGCGGGGAAGGTCGCCCTGTCGGACCTCGCAAAAGAGCCTTTGATCCAGTTGGGAGGCCGGAAAAGCTGGAAAAATTACGTTTTCTCCATGTTCGAGCAGGCCGGGGCCGATCCCCGCGTTCACCTGGAGGTGGACAGCATCGAGGCGGTCAAGCGCCTGGTCGAGAAAGGATTGGGCTTTACCATTATCCCCCGCGTGGCCGCCGAGCAGGAGATCCAGTCCAGGCTCCTCGTGCCCCTGGAGCTCACCGATATTCCCCCGCTCCTGCGCCGCATCCTTCTCATTTACCGCGAGGATCAGTACCTGGCGACCTCCATCCGCCTTTTTATCGATATGCTCGTGAGCCGGATGGCCTCCAGAACGGAACCCATCGAGCCGACCGCCGTAGGCCGCCCGATGAAATGGCACGAGTAGCCCGCCGCCTACTCGCGGTAGACGCTCCTGAGTTCCTCCACCGTCCGGGCGCTGCCGGCAGCCCGGAGGATCGCCCTCAGAGTGCCGACGTCCTGGATTTTATTGATCTCGGGCAGCAAACGGGTTCCCTCCAGCCCGAACTTGAGGTCAACGATTTCCGCAATCCCCTCCAGCAAGGCCGACAGTTGGCCTCCCTGAAAACCTTCCTGTGTGCCTCTGGCAAACCCCTCTTTCAAACCTTCCATTAGCCCTTCTTCTTTTGCTTCCTGATATACCCTCGTTTGCTTCAATTCGGCCAGTCCCAACATTTTAGCCACCTCCTCACGACTTTTACGGGGGAACATATAGATAACCATCTGCTCGATCAAATCGATCAGGGCTTGTCCGGTCGGTTCTTCCGCCTCGGCTCTCGCACGTTCGATCAATATCCGTGCGCTCTCTGCCGCCGTTTCCTCGCTTTCGGTAACCAGGCCAATCAATCGAAGCCCCAGGGAACCTTCTCTGGCGCTCCGGAGTTCGTCCAGATAGAGCTGCCGGATATGCTTGCCTTCAATCAGGTCGCGATACGCCACCGGGATGCTCGGTTCGACCCTCCGGTTGGGATAAATGACGATTCCCCGCCAATCTATTGTAATATCCTGCTGATAGAGATATAGAAATATCTCGGTGCAGAGCCGGGCATAAAACCGCGGGTCTTTCTGGAATTACACCTCAACAAAATAGATCGGGCGCTCTTCGCCGCCTTCTTTCGGCAAGAAAACGCCATCGATCCGAAAAGCAGGCTGCTTGATTTCGACTGATGAAAAGGTATAGTGCCGTGCCTCCCGCGCATCGGCTCCGATCAACTCGAAAAAGATAGAGGGGCACTCTTGAAACAGATGATAGGGCAGGGTATCGCTTTTCATAAGCCGCCCTCGGACCGCCTTTCGGGAACAGCGAATTTGCCTTCCAAAAGCCAGTATAATTATAGATAAAATGGCAAAGAAAGACAAGTCCGGGAAAGGAAAATATGCTTGCGTGTCGAACGCCGGTTTTCAACGCTGCTTTATCGGAGGGCCTTCATGCGCGATTGGATCACGAAGCGGAGCCGCATCTACTGGCACGACCAGTATGCCCTAAACGAACAGGAAACCGCCTTTACGCAATACGACCCCGACCGGATCAGCGACGAACTCTGCGCCACCGGGGCGGATATCGTGGCGGTCTACGCCACCAACCAGTGGGGCGTCGCCTACTATCCCAGCCGATTCTGGCCGCAGCACCCGGGCCTTGCCGGGCAGGATTATGTGGGCGATCTGACCTCCCGGCTCCGGGTGCGGGGCAAGCGGGTGCTGCTCTACACCAACTGGCTTGACTCCAAACACGCGGAGTGGAATGTGATCCCCCTGGGGCATGAAGAGGACCCCTACTACCGGGAGCAGCCCCTGGCAAGCTGGGCCGACCCTGCCCATCCCGACGGGCGGGCGCAGAAACTTCCGGGCGGCCAGTGGCGCTTCCCCTGCATGAACTCCCCGGCCCGCGGCCGGATCGTGGATATCGCCCGCGAAATCGTGGACCGCTACCGGCCGGACGCCTTCCATCTGGATATGCTTCTGTGGCCCTGGCCTCATATCTGCGCCTGCCCCTACTGCAGGCCCGCGCTGGAGGCCATCTGCGGCACGAAAGCCGTCACCCGGGAAGCCGTCACCGCCCGCTGGAAGGAGTATATCGACTGGGCCTGCGAGAGGAGCGCCTCCCTGCTGGCGGAAGTCTCGGCCATCCTGCGGGAAAAGGGCGTGGTGGCCGCCCATAACGGCCAGAACCCTGTCTGGATGCCGGTCGGCTACGGGATCGATCAGGGCTGGCTGCCTTCGCTCGATGTCTATATCTCCGAGATTTTCTCCAGCCTGGTCACTCCCGGCATGACGATGCGCTGGCATCACGGCCTGGGGATGCCCTCCTGGATGCTCCTGACCTCCACCCTCCCGCAATACGCCCACTGGCCCGTCTCGAAGGCCCAGTGGCTTCTGACCGCCGCCGCCTGCAAGGCCAACGGCTGCCACGTCCTGGGACCTTGCGGCGTCGGGGCCCGCCCGGACACCACCAGCGCCAAACGGCTTCTGGATCACGTGCGCTTCGGCCTCGATGCCTTCATGCAGGACGCCGATCTGTCCGAAGGGGCCGTCTCGGCGGCGAAGATCGCCCTGGTTTTCTCCTGGGCCACCCGCAAATACCACGGACAGGGAGCGATGCGCTGGGCCGATGAAATCGAAGGCTGGGCGCGCCTGCTGGCCGAGGAACACCTGCCGTTCGATATTGTCACCGCTGAAAATATCGCCTCCGCCTCTAGCCTGGCCCGCTACGACCTTCTCATCCTGCCCGATTCGGCCTATCTCAGCGATTCCTTCTGCCGGGCGGTCCGGGATTACGCGCAGTCCGGCGGTAAAGTGCTGGCAACCGCCGCAAGTTCCCTCTTCGATGAGCGGGGCGATCCCCGCATCGATTTCGCGCTAGCGGACGTTTTGGGCATATCCCATCAGGGCGCTCTGGAAGGCGATTTCGCTTACCCGGGCGCGGAGGAGGCGGAACCGGCTTCCGGGGCGTTTCGGAAGGTCACTTCCTCAGCCCGCATTCTCCGCCATCGGATCGAGTGCGATCCCGCCGGTTCGGTCGCCGGGCAGTGCGATCCCCTGCCACTTGAGGCCGGCGAGTGGCCGCTGTGGGCCGCCCATGGGAGCGCCTTCTATATCGCCTTCGATATAGGCCGCTATTACAAGCTCTACGGCGACGAGCATATCGCCCGCTTCATAGCGGAAGCCGTCGCCCTCTGCGCCCCTTCCTGCCCTCTCACCGTCAAAGCGCCCCGCCATATCGAGGCCACCCTCTGGCGGCAGGAAGCCCTCCGCCGAAGGGTCGTCCACCTGGCCGACCGGACCCTTTCCGCAGGCGACATGAGCCGTATTAACGAAGTCACCCCGGTCTGCAATATCGAGATATCCCTGCCAGCGAAAAACCCGACCGTCAAAATCCGGGGAGCCGAGGGTGAGACCCTATTCGACGGAGAGCGCCTGACGGTAACGGTCAGGAAGATGGCGGGCTACGCGGCGGTCGTGGTGGAGGATGGGCAATCGCCATATCCGACCGAGTAGGGGCGAACCATTTGTTCACCCCATAGCGATCCAGATAAGGCTGTCTGTCCCGCGGGGGCGGGGTTGGGGGCTTTGGGAGACCGTTCCCTAACCCCCCGGCCCCTTCCCGAAACGGGAAGGGGGAGCGGATGATGCCGTCAAGCACCGCACACTCTGTCCCCCTCTCCCCGCTTCGGGGAGAGGGGTTAGGGGAGAGAGGTAACCCCTCCCAGGGGAGAGCGGTCACCCCTCCCCCAGGAGCGGAGGATCTTTCCCCTTCTCTGGATCGCTATGGGGCGAACCATTTGTTCACCCTCACAGGCTGGCCCATTGAATGTATACGGGGAGGCCCGGCTTGCGGTCTCCCGTTCGGAGGAAACAGCGATGCAAAACGAAGACCGCCCCGTTGTGATCATGCAAATGGCCGCTTCTATCGATGGCCGGATCGCCCTCGGGCCGAACCTGACCATGTTCGACACCCATCCCGCCAGCCATCTGATCCCCGATGGCGGCTCTCTCTGGCAAAAAGCGACCGACGCCATCGAAACTCAATGGCATCCGCAGGGCACCATGATGGGAAGCCGGACCGTCGAACGCGAGGGTGTCCCCTTGAGGGTGCTGCCTCCGTTCACGGGTGACACCCGCGCTTTCGGGGAGGATTTCCTGCCTGAAGAGGTGGTGGGCCGGACAGAACACTGGGCCATTGGGGTCGATGGCCGGGGTCGCTGCCGGAGCGGGTATAAGGCCACCGAGACACCGGGCAGCCACATCCTGCACCTGGTCTCGCGAACCGCCCCGCCCGATTATCTGGCCTTCCTGCGCCGTGAGCGAATCCCCTACCTCATCGGAGGCGAAACCCATGCCGATCTCCCCGGAGCGATGAAGAAGCTCCACGGATTGCTGGGCCTGAAGGCGATCCGCCTTTGGGGAGGCGGCACGCTCAACGGCGTCATGCTGCGAGCCGGACTTATCGATGAAATCCACCTGATCCTGCAACCGGCGCTGATCGGAGGCGATACCACGCCCACCCTGGCGGATTGCCCGGACCTGGCCGGAAGCGACCGGCCTGCGATTTTGCGCCTTCTATCCGCCCAGCCTCAAGAGGACGGGCACCTCTGGCTTCACTACAGGGTGATCCGCCCTTGACGTTCGGCGTTCAACGACTCCCGGGCGTTCGATGATGAGAACACCCGGCTGGATGCAATCCAGGCCGGAGCATGGCTCGGGATCCAGGCGGCCTGGTTGACATGGAAATAGTCCGGCCTCAGCTACCCCCAAGGGGCAGGTATCTGCCCCTATATCAACTCTCGAAACGTGCAGCCCTCCACCACTGCCTGCAAGACATCCGGCACCGGCAGCCCCATCTCCTGCCGCCCCCGGATCGCATCCTGCGCCAGGGCATGCAGCGCGAGTTCCACCGCCATCAGCCGGTCGCTCGCCCCGGCCTCCGGGGTGGCCGGTTTGTACTTCACCCCGACAGCTTCACCTCCTTCCGGTCGGCCCTCAAACTTGACAATCACTTTCTCTTTCATGCTGCCCGATCCTTCCCCCCTACGGACACACTCCGCCGACCCACTGGCTGCAACCCACCGGCCTGCCTTCGCACAGGTCGGTGTAGCAGTCGTTGCAGCCGGTGCAGGCGACGATCTCTTCCAGGCGGCCCGAGCGCACCTTCTCCGGCCAGTCGGGATCGGCGATCATGCCTCCGCCGACCGCCACCAGGGAAGCGCGGCCCATTTGCAGTGCCTCCAGCGCCCGCGGCAGGCGGTCCAGTTCATTGACCGCGATCACGGGAACGCCCAGCGCCATGAGCGGGGCCGCCCGGTCTCCCGGGGCCTCGCAGCTGGCCGGGGAGATGTCCAGGATATCCACCCCTGCCTGCGCCAGCGACTCCGCCAGCTTCAGGCTTTCCTCGATACCGTAGCCCGGGCCGACCGGCGTATGCCGGTAGAGGATCAACATTCCCGCCCAGCGGGCCGCAGGCTTCACCGCCTCCACGATCTCCAGGGCCAGCCGCATCCGCCCTTCGATGCCGCCTCCGTACCGGTCGGCGCGACGGTTCTGCTCCGGGGAGAAGAATTGGTTGAGGATATAGCCGTGCGCCCCGTGCGGCTCGATGCCGTCGAAGCCCGCCTCCGCGCAGGCGTCAGCCGCCTTCCGGCAGAGGGCTATCAGCTTTTCGATATCCCCCGCGGACAGGTCCGCCGGAGAAACCGGATGGGTGCGGATGCCCGGAAAAAGCTGGATGACCGCCAGAGCGCCCTCCCGGTGAATCGCCTCCGCCAGCGGCCTGAGCGCCCCGGCGGTCAGGCTTTCCTCGAAGTAGACTGTCGGTAGCCTCTACGATCACCAGGGCGACGCCGCCCCTGGCCCGCCGGGCATACCATTCCCGGGCCTCCGGCGTATCGATCCCGCGGCTGACCACCATCGGCGGCAGCACGATCCGGTTGCGGAATATCTTGTTCCCGACCTGCATAGGGGCAAACAACGGCGCGATATCGTATATCGGGTTTTTTCCTTTCATTATCAGGAGAAATCTCACGCTTGAATGCGAGGCTTCCGCTTGGAGGGCGACCCATCGGGTCGCCCCATACGCATCCAGATAAGGGTGACTGTCCCGCCGAGGCGGGGTGCGGGCCTTTGATAGATGGTTACCTAACCCCCACTCCCCCTTCCCGAAACGGGAAGGGGGAGTGGATGATGCCGTCAAGCACCGCACCCTCTGTCCCCCTCTCCCCGCTTCGGGGAGAGGGGTTAGGGGAGAGAGGTAACCCTTCCCCCATGACCCGATGATGCTTGCTCTTATCTTGATAGCTATGGGGCGAACCTTGTGTTCGCCCCTACAGGATGCAAATACAGAAGCCGTTTTGTAGGGGCAACCCGATGGGTTGCCCCTTGCTGCTATCCTAAAAGATCAACCCCCTACTCCTCCGCCAGCGCCGCCGCTTCCTCGGGCGTCTTGTCTTCATAAATGGCCGCTTTCAGAGCCAGCACGGCCCCGGTGATGTTCTTCAGGCTCCAGACATTGCGCCCCACCACCGCGCCCTTCGCCCCGCTCCGGACAACCTGCTGCAACAGGGAAAGGCTTTCCACTAAAGTTTCGGTCTGCGGGCCGCCCGCAGCGACTATCGGGGCGGGGCAGGCGGAAACGATCTGGCGGAACGCCTCCATATCGCCGCAATAGGGGGCTTTGATAATATCCGCCCCGCATTCGAGGCTGCACCGGACGGCCCAGGCGATATCCTCGGGCGTATAGGATATTTTCGGCCCGTCGCTGAAATCTCGGGGGTAGGCGTGGACGATGACCGGCATTTCATAGACAGCCGCCGCCTTGACGCATTCGGCCAGAGCCTTCAGGTGCGCTCCTTCCGTGGTCCCGCGCAGGAAGGCGGCCATCGCAAAACCGTCGGCCCCGAGGCGGATCGCATCCACCGGATCGGCGATCTGCTCGCACACGGAGTCATCGGGGCGGGCGATGGAGCTTTGCAGGATGAAAGGCACCCGTCCGGCGAACGGCTCCCACGCCGATTCGGCGATCCCCCGGTGCATGGTCACCGAATCGGGCCGTCCGGCCACGATCTTCTCCAGCGTCTCTTCGATACGGCGCAGCCCCGCCGGAAGGCCCTCCGCATAACCGATAAAATGATCCACCGCCACCGCGCAGAGCCTCCCGGAAGGATGCGAAAACAAACGGTTCATCCTGACCTTTTTCCCGATGCTCAATACACTGCCTCCTTTTTCATGATGTCAAAACATTACGGTTACGCCATAACTTGGGGGTAAGCAGGCTGTCCTAAAGACGTTTTAAAAAGCACTTCACCCACCCCGGCCCGCCCTCGCCTAAGCACCCCGTTGGAAGAAAAGGGCCGTTTTCCCTGCCACCGGACTGTAGGGGCGAACCTTGTGTTCGCCCTGAACCAGGCGCGGCCAGACCCCAGGGCGATCCCAAGGATCGCCCCTACGGATCTGCCCCTTTTCCTCCAGCGGGCTGCTTAGCCCCGCAGGGGCGTCCAGGAGAGGGCCGGGGATGCGATTGATCCCCCCCATAGGTATCCCGATCAGGCTGCCTGTCCCGCCGGGGCGGGGGCGGGCCTTGGGGAGACCGTTCCCTAACCCCGCCCCCGCGGGACAGACAGCCTGATCGGGATACCTATGGGGGATGCGGTTGATCTCCCCCTACCCCTCTAATTCCCCGGACTTCCCGGAATTCCTTCTCGGAACGGCAGGAGTTCGCCCTGGCAACAGAGAATCGCATGGCAGTACAATCGGAGGAGTTTTGATGCTCACATGCCTTTTGCTGGTCGTCCTCTTTTCCATCATCGGACCGCCCGCCGTCCGGGCGGAGCTTGGGGAGCCGCCCGCAGGGCCGCTCACGGTGCGATACACGCCTGAAGACGGCTCTGCCAGCCCGTCTAACCCGCCCGGCTTCGTCTGGATGCCCGAAACCGGGGCCGTGCGCTACGAGCTTCAGGTGTCGCGGAGTCCATCCTTTCTTAAAAAGGCCACCCGTTCCTACATCACCCGGCTCAATATCCACCGGCCCGACCGGACGCTGCCTGCCGGGGCCTGGTTCTGGCGCTACCGGAAAGAGGAGCCGGACGGCGGGTGGTCGGCTTTCAGCCGGATGCGGCGCTTCACCGTCCCGGAAAACGCGCCGCAATTCACCGCCCCCTCCCGGGCCGGCCTGGAAGCGCGGATGAAGGGCGGTCCACCCCGCGTCCATCTGCGGGCAAAGGATGTAGAACGGCTGCGGCGGCTGAAAAGCAAGGAACCCTACGCCGCTCTCTGGCAGGGATGGCGGAAGTGGTGCGACGACCATATCGGCGATCCGCTGCCGGAGGAGCCGCCTCCCTACACCGTCCCGGGCTGGCTCGACCTGAACCTGAAAGCCGATATCGATACCATGTGGGAGGGATCCAATCGCTGCGGGGCGATAGGGACGGCCCTGGAACGCTACGCCTTCGCCTTCCTGCTAACCGGCGAGCCCCGCTACAGAGCCGAATTCGAGCGGTGGCTACGCCATCTCCTGACCTGGGACCCGCAGGGAACCAGTGGGGCGGCCAATAACGACGAGGCCGCCCGCCGCATCTGCGAGCCGTTCGGAAGGGCTTTCGACTGGATGCAAAGCCACCTCTCCGGCAGCCTGCGCCGGGCCGCCGCCGAAAACCTGACGGTCCGCGCCCGCGATTTCTATGAAGGCCAGTTGAAGGGCGTGCTGATCAGCCACTACGGAAGCCATGAAACCGATTACGCCCCCACCTGCGTTCTGCCCGCCGCCCTCGCCCTCTGGGACGAGGTTCCGGAGAGCCGCGACTGGCTGGAGCTGATCGTCCAGTTCTATGCTTGCCTCTTTCCCGCCTACGGCGAGGCCGACGGCGGATGGTCCCAGGGGCCGAGCTACTGGAAGTGGACGGTGAGCAACTGGCTCAACAATGCCGACATGCTGCGGGTGGCGACCGGCTTCGACGCCTGCCTGAACCCTTGGGCCAGGCAGACCGGCTATTTCAAACTCTACTGCAACCCGCCCTACTCTAAACAGAGCCCCTTCGGCGACCACTCCAACGAGGGCGTTCCCGACCTGCTGGACCGCCGCAATATGGCCCGCCTGGCCGCCCGCTACGGCGACGGCTACCTGCAATGGTACGCCGATCAACTGGCCGGCCCTCTGTGGGACTGGCCGATGGCTCCGGTGGCTTTCGGCGGCTTCCTCTATAACAGGGCTGCGCCCATCGTGGCAAAAGCGCCCTCCGATCTTCCTTCGAGCCGCTACCAGCGCGATATCGGCTGGGTGGCCTTCCGGACCGACCTGGTTCGCAGCGACCGGGACATCATGCTCCTCTTCAAGAGCAGCCCGTTCGGGGCCTTCAACCACAGCCATGCCGACCAGAACGCCTTCATCGTCAACGCCTACGGGGAACCCCTGGCGATCTCCGCCGGACATTACAACTGGTATCACTCGCCGCACCATTTCGGCTTCAACCTCCAGACGAAATCGAAAAACACGATCCTGGTAGACGGGGAGGGCCAGTGGCGGAAAGGCGGGGAGAAAGACATCACCTGCAATGGCCGCATCACCGCCTTTCAGGATACCCCTGCCTACGCCTACGCCTGCGGCGATGCGGCCCGGGCCTATGACGGGAAACTCCTCCGCTTCGACCGGCATGTCGTCTTCGTTCGCCCCGCCCCGCCTGTGGAGACCGGCTATTTCGTCATCTTCGACGACCTGGAAAGCGCCGGTGAATCCGCCTTCACCTGGCAGCTTCACGCCCAGGAAAAGATGGAAATCGACGGCCAGCGCTTCGTCTCCCGCAAAAACAGCGCGGAACTGACGGCAGCGATCCTCTACCCCGAAGGCTTGCAGGTCACCCTGACCGACGAATGGCCCGTGGTGGAAGGCCGCTATGCGGACAGGCCCAAACAGTGGCATCTCTATGCCGTTACCCCGCAAAAAAGCAGGACGGCCCGCTTCGTCTCCGTCCTCCTGCCGCACCGAGCCACCGACCCGCCCCTCCCCTCTCCGGTTCTTCTGCAAAGCGGCAGCGCCCTGGGCGTCCGCCTGAACTGGGGGAGCGTCATCGATGAGATCGGATTTCGTCTGAACGCCGAACCGGGCCACCTGGCCCTGGACGGCTGGAGTTCCGAAGCCCGCCTGGCCGCCGTCCGCCGCACGGAGGAGGGGAAAGAAACGCAGAGGTGGGAGTGGGGAGGCAGGGGATAGGGGCTTCCTGAAGATAGCTCCGGCGCTTGACCAGGGCGTTAGAATCAAGGGGCGGGTTTCTTTCCCCCCGCCTGCAGAAGGGATTCGTCCGTTTCGATGATATTCCCCTTGACACATCCCTGTCCGGTGATCTATAATATCTTCCGGTCGACCGGATAAAAAACCATCAGTTCAGCGGATTTGCTTTCGACCCTTGCGGCACTCTGCAATGCCTGCCCTCTTTCGATTCGCGCGAAAGGGAGGGATTGCAGGGTGCTTTTTGGCTTTCGGGGCGGCCCGGTCTATAAAGATAGGTGGCGCTCGTTATCAAGAAAGGATGATTTCCATGGATTATACGATTCGCGAATACCGGCTGGACGACCCGGAGGACGCGAGGAAACTGGCGAAGATGTGGAACAACTCGGACAGCGGCTGGCCGGAGGGCTTTACTCAGGGGGTTCCCTTCACCGGGGAACGCATCGCCGACAAGATGAAAAACTCCGCCCGGCTGGCGGTCTATGTGGCCGAATACGGCGACGAAATCGTCGGCTACTGCGACCTCCAGGCGGACAAGGGCCAGAGCGAGGTGGCCTATATCCCTCTTCTCAACGCCTGCCCCGCCTATCACGGCAAGGGCATCGGGAAAAGCCTGATCCGGGCCTGCCTGCAAAAGACGATGGCCCTGGGCTACAAGCAGTTGACCCTGGGAACCTGGGCCGGGAACCTGAAGGCCGTCCCGCTTTATAAAAAGACAGGCTTTTTCTGGCGGCCCGACACCAATGTCTGGATGCAGAACTTCATCCCGACCGCCCTCACCCTTCCGGCGGCCCGCCCCTATTTCGAAAAGCACGACTGGTACCGTACCTTCCGGCGCGACCTGGAGGTCAGGCCCGATGAAATCGAGTGGCACGGCATCCAGGTCTACCCTTACGCCTGGGAGGAGGACGGCGATTGTTTCCGCATGGTGGTCGATAAGGAAGCCGAATCGGTGACCGCCATCGAAACGCCGGAATTCTCCGCGGCCTGCATCCTCGGCAGGGACCGGCTGGCCGCCGGACTTCAGGGCGTTGCCCGGTGGGAGATCGAAAACCGGACGGACAGGCCGCTTCCGGTGGGCCTGATCGCCACCGCCGATGAAGGCATCGCCATCCACGTGCAGGAAAGCGTCACCGTGGAAAAGCGGGCGGTTCTGGAGAGGGCCTATCGGCTGGATGCGCTGAGCCGCCCCTCGGACGGCGGCAGGCCCTCCCCCAAGATTCGCTCCACGCTCCTGATCCAGGGGATGCCTGTTTCGCTGGAGTCGGGCATCCGCATCGTCCCGCCGGTGGAGATCCAGTTGAGCGGCTGGGGCATGCGCGTCGGTCGGGAGGAAAAAATCGCGGTCAGGCTCAAAAGCAACCTCGATTTCCCGGTGGAAGGCAGGCTCCTGCTGGAAAGCCCCCCGGACATCCGCTTCGACCGGCATGAAGCGGCTTTCGCGGTGGAGGCGAAAAGCTGGAGCGGGGCCGCCTTTCGGGGAACGGCCCTCGCGCCGGGCGCATCCTACCCCGCGCTCCAGGCCGTTCTGGACAGGGCTTCCGATGAAGCGAAAGCCGGCGAAGCCGGCTTCGCCGCGCCTTTGAAGACGCGCCCCAAAACCGTTACCCTGCGCGGCCTGGAAACGGGCCGGGTGGTCGCCAGCCTGAATACGGAACAACGGGAGGCCGTGCTGGAAAGCGATACCCTGGCCCTTGCGGTTGAGATTCAAGGGGGATGGATGAGCCTGACGCACCGCATCCGGGGCCAGCGAGTCGCAGGCCAGAGCGCCGGCGCGCTGGGGCCGCCCTTCAACTGGAATGAACATCCGCCCGTCTTCCCCGCCCGCATCGAGCAGGAAGGGGGCAAAGCCTCTATCGTTCTGACAATGCCTTCCGAGGACGACCCGCGCATCACCGTGGAGAAGACCTTCACCCTTTCGGCAGGCCCGGTGGTGGAGGTAAACTGGCGCGTTATCAACAATTCCGAGGCCCCGTATAAGGGCAGGCTCCGCGTTTCCAGCCAGGCGGGAGCAGGGGCGACAAGGATAACGCTGCCCCTGAAGGACGGATTCGTTTCCGAGCCGGTGGAAGGCTGGGGATCGTTCCCGATGGGGGATGCCGACCTGCCGCGCAGCCCGGACATCCTTGCCGAAAGCTGGGTCGCCTGGGAGCAGAAGGGCCACACGATGGGCTTTGTCTGGCGATCCTGTGCGGAACAGGAATTCAACGGCGGCGGGGCGGAGTTCGACCTGGAAATCCCGGAGGTGGCCCCACAGAGCAGCCGGGCGCTGGAGCCGTTCCACATCGTCGCGACTGCGGGCGGCTGGGAGGATATCCGCCGCTTCTGGGCGGGGCTGACCCGGCCCGGAGGCATCCGCGAAGACCGCAAGCCTGCCGTCCACCGGGTTCAGGAAATCGTCACCGAGCCGTCCCCTCTGATGACCCTTACCGATACGGCGGAAGGCATCGTCCGGCTGTTCAACCGCCGCAACAAAGTGGCGAACGGAACGCTGACCTTGCAGGCGGACGGCCTCGGCCTCGACTCAGGCGAATTGCCCTTCCGGGAGGTCAAGGCAGGCAGCCCGTTCAGCCATCCGGTGGCAGCCGTTTTCGCTCAGGCGGCCCCCCGCGCGGTCGGCATCCGGGCGTACGCGGACACCGGCCTGACAGCCGAAGAAAAGGCGCTTCCCTGTCTCAAACTGGGCGACCTTAGCCAGCCGGTCGGCATTACGGAGGAAGAAGGCGTCTACACGGTTCGAAACGGATGGATGTGCTACCGGGTGGCCCCCGGGTTCATCGGGTCCGTGATCTCCCTGGAAACGGACGGGGTGAACCATCTGAGAAGCCGCTACCCGGAGGCCGGGCCGTTCGTCTGGTTCAACCCCTGGCACGGCGGTCTGCACCCGTCGGTCGGCCACCTCTGGGAATCGAGGATCAACCGGGAGAGATTCACCGGAGAGCCGCTTCAGGCAGCTGGCAAGCAGGGCTTTGTCTGGAACGGCATCCGGGTGCGCTGCGACCTGAAACACAAGGACTGGCAGTGGCTCCGGCTGGAGGCCGATTACCTGACCCTGCCGGGCAGCAATATCCTGGCGGTCGTCATCCGGGGCGTCAACAAAACGCCCGCCCCGATGGCAGCCGACCTCGGAGCCGCCCTCTGGTGCCAGCCGGGAGGGTCTTACGACCGGTCCGTCACCCACTACGAGCGGGACGGCCAGCCTCTCTTCCGGCGCAGGAGCGATTACAGCCTGGATCAGGGCGCGACTCACTGGGCGGCCATCCAAAACCCGTCCACCGGAGACACGCTGCTCCTGGTCAACACCGCGGCGACGAACTGGATCGAGATCGGCGATTGCGGCAGGGAAGGCGCGCACCCCGCAGGCCAGGCAAGGCTCGCTTTCGAGCCAAACGAAACCCGCGAAATCCTCCTCTGGCTGGTCTGCGCCGGAGAGATGGAGCAGGTCAGACTCTACACCGCGCTGAAGGATGTGCCGGAACTGCCCTAAGCAGCCCGTTGGAGTCAGCGTGCCGTTTCCGCCGTAGGGGCGAACCTTGCGTTCGCCCCATAGCGATCCAGATCAGGTAAAACATCCTCCGCTCCTGGGGGAGGGGTGACCGCTCTCCCCTGGGATGGGTTACCTCTCTCCCCTAGCCCCTCTCCCCGAATCGGGGAGAGGGGGAGAGAGGGTGCAGTACTTGACCCCCCCATCCCCTCCCCCTGCCCGTTTCGGGAAGGGGGCGGGGGGTTAGGTAACCATCTATCAAAGCCCCGCACCCCGCCCCGGCGGGACAGTCACCCTGATCTGGATCGCTATGGGGCGAACCTTATGATCGCCCCTACGGATCTAAATCTTGACTCCAACGAGCTGCTTAGGAGAGGGAAAACCGGTATCTCCACCCCATAGGTATCCAGATCAAGGGAAAGACCCTCCGGTCCTGGGGGCCGGGGGTGAGGCGCTTTCTTGCAACAACCCCTCCCGTCTCCCCGCCTTGTTTGACATCCCCCGCTCGGTTCAGGTATACTGAAAAAAAGAGTTGTGAGGAAGCATGGCGGGGAAAATCGTTGTTTTAGAGCAGGATGTGGCGGACAAGATCGCTGCCGGGGAGGTGGTGGAGCGCCCGGCTTCGGTGGTCAAGGAGCTGGTGGAGAACGCCCTGGACGCCGGGGCGACCCGTATCCTGGTGGATATCCGGGACGGCGGCACGTCCCTCGTCCGGGTTGCCGATAACGGCGCGGGGATGAGCCGGGAGGATGCGGTACTCGCTCTCCAGCGCCACGCCACCAGCAAGATCCGCTCCGCGGACGACCTCTTTGCGGTCAGCACCCTGGGCTTCCGGGGAGAGGCCCTGCCCAGCATCGCCGCCGTCTCCCAACTGGAGATGGTCACCCGCCCGGCCGATCTGGCGTCCGGAGTCACCCTGAAGGTGGACGGGGGCAATATCCTCGACCTGGAGGACTCGGGCGCACCGGTGGGGACCCGCATTTCGGTCGCCAATCTCTTCTTCAATACCCCGGCCCGGCTGAAATTTCTGAAATCCAACCAGACCGAGATGAACCACATCGCCGACCTGATAGGCCGCCTGGCCCTGGCCTTCCACACGGTCGGTTTCCGGCTCACCCATAACGGGCAGGAAGTCTTTTCCACCCCCGGCTCCCCGGAGCTGATCCACGCCGTCGCCCAGGTGCTGGGGCCGGAAGTCTCCAAACAGATGGTTCCGGTGGCCCTTGAAGACCCGGAGGTGCAGGTCGCAGGCTATGTCTCCCGGCCCAGCCACACCCGCGCCTCGCGGGCGGGCCAGTTGTTTTTCGTCAACCGCCGCACCGTCCGCAGCCCCCTCATTTCCAAAGCGTTGGACGAGTGCTTCCGCACCCTGCTGCCGCAGGGGCGATACCCGCTGGCCGCCCTCTTCGTTCAGGTGCCGCCTGAGGATGTGGATGTCAATGTCCACCCGACCAAGGCGGAGGTGCGCTTCCGTCAGGAGCGGGCCGTCTACGGGGCCGCGGTCCGGGCCGTCCAGAGGGCGCTGTGGGCCGACCCCTCGGAATCCTCCGGAGAAGGGGAGCGCCATATCGCCCGGCTCACCGGAACGCCCGACCGGGGCCAGCCCGCCGCGCCGGCCCCTCCCCGGAAGGAGGAAAAGGCCGACATCGGAAAACTCTTCGAGGATGAGGAGCAGGCCCCGCCGCAGGCCGTCCGGGAATCCTCATCCGTGATGGAGCCGACCCGGGCCTTGTTCCGCCCCGAACCGGCTGTCGAGGACTTTCCCGACCCGTTCGCCGACATTCCCGCCGCCTCCCCTCCCCCGCCGCAGGCCGCGCCGCCCCGGATCGAAGTCCCGCCTGAGAGGGCGCTCCCGCTGATGCGCTCCCTGGTACAGATGCACAATACTTATATGATCGGGGAAACCCGGGAGGGGATCTTCATCATCGACCAGCATGTGGCCCATGAGCGCGTTCTCTTCGACCGCCTGATGGCTGGCATGGAGGCGGTCCGGGCCGAAACCCAGCCCCTCCTCATCCCGCTGACCCTGAAGCTCTCGCACCGGGAAAGCCCGGTGCTGGAGGCCAACGAAAAAACGCTCGAAGAGATGGGCTTCGAGATCGAGCCGTTCGGGCGCGACACCTATGTGGTGCGGGCCATCCCTCTCTCCCTGGTCGGCAAGGACTACGAGCAGGCGCTCCGGGCGATTGTGGACGAGCTGTGCGAGCAGGCCGATTCCTCCCATCTGGCCGTCCGGCGCGAGGAAGTCGCCTCCATGGTGGCCTGCAAGGCCGCCGTCAAGGCCGGCGATGCGCTGACCCATGAGGAGATGGCCCATTTGCTGGACGAATTGCGGGAGACCCGGAACCCCTACACCTGCCCGCACGGGCGGCCTATCGTCATCGTCCTCTCGGTGGCGGAACTGGAAAAACGGTTCAAGCGGCGGTAGCATGACACAGGATCGCAAAGCTGCAAAAAGAAGCCGCAGGCGCTTCATCGGCCTGATGGCCCTCTGGGCGGTGCTGGTGTGCTACCCGAACCCCCTGGTCATTGCGCGGAACCTGTGGCATTACGCTTCTTTTCCGGTGGATGCGGGCATTGCCCGCGCCTTCGAGGGGCGGCTGCCCCGGAAGCCTGCCGAGATCGAGGCGTTCGTGCTGGACTTCGTACGCTATCGGTACGACTGGCAGCTCTACGGCGTGCCCTGGTATGTCCCATCCCCCCGCGAAGCGATCCGGGACCGGGCCGGGGACTGCGAGGCGCGGGCCTTCGTCCTGGCAAGCCTCCTCAAGGCGAAAGGCATCCCCTACCAGATCCAGGCGTCTCCGGCGCATATGTGGGTCAGCTATCCGGGGAAGGCCGCCAACCGCCTGGAGAACGACCGGGAAGCCTATGTGCGGAAGGTGGATGGCCGGTGGAGCCTCCGGCTGCCGAATCTGGCGGAATGGAAGTTTTACCTTGCCTCCCAGCGCGAGATGTGGTGGGACACGATGCCCGCCGCACGCAAGGGGCTGCTTGTGGCCGGATGGGGGCTGTTGATTTTATGGCGGCTTCGCCGACATCGCAAAGGAGTGGAAAGCGAATGAAAATCTATATCTCGACCGACATGGAAGGGATCAGTGGGATCAATATGATCGAGCAGGTGCAGATCGGCAGCGCCCCCTATGAGGCGGCCCGAAAGCTGCTCTGCGACGATATCAATGTCGCCATCGCCGGAGCCTACGACGGCGGGGCCACTGAGGTGGTGGTGCTGGACGGCCACGGCGGCGGCCAGAACCTTCGCCTGGAGATGATGGATTCGCGGGCCAAATACGAAACCGTCAAAAACACCCTGGAGGTGATGCCCAGCTTGGACCACACCTTCGGGGGCCTGATCCTGGTCGGCTGCCATGCCATGGCCGGAACCCTGAACGGATTCCTGGACCACACCCAGTCCTCGGCCTCGTGGTTCAACTTCTACGTCAATGGCCGCAAATGCGGCGAGATCGGGCAGGAGGGGATCTACGCCGGACACTTCCGCGTGCCTGTCGTCATGGTCACAGGCGACAAGGCGGCCTGCAAGGAAGGGCTGGAGTTCTTCAAGGGCATCGAGGCGGTGGCGGTCAAGGAAGGGCTGGGCCGCAACCGGGCCAAGTGCCTGGTGCCCGAGCGCGCCCACGAGATGATCCGGGAGAGCGCCGCCCGGGCCGTCCGCCGGGCCAAAGCGGGCGAGTTCTCCCCCTGGGCGCTGGAGCCGCCCATCGAAATAAAGCTGGAGCTCTACCGCAGCGACTACGCCGACCCCTTCGAAACCAACCCGGCGGTCGAACGCCTGGACGCCCGCACCGTCCGCAAAGTCATCCAGAGCGGGCGGGAGATCTTCCACTGGTAAGAAAATCTGTCTTTATACGTTATGTATTTGGAGATATGGATAGATAGGAAGCCAAGCGGATGCAAAACGTGGTAGGCTTCCTACCTATATTGATCTCTATGCCATCTAACGGTATTTAATATTTTTGGAATAAACCGTTTCCACAGATGTATCCGGTTCAAAAATAATTTTACATAATATACATCTTACGGAGACCTGCTTCACCGAACTCTCTAGTTTATATTCCACAGGTATGAAATCGTCCAGGCATATTTTTGATTACGCAGGACGTTGGAGTCGAGGTCAAGATTTGGAGCGATCTTGGCCGATCCGTAGGGGCGATCACAAGGTTCGCCCCATAGCGATCCAGATCAGGTAAAACATCCTCCGCTCCTGGGGGAGGGGTGACCGCTCTCCCCTGGGATGGGTTACCTCTCTCCCCTAACCCCTCTCCCCGAAACCCAAGGGATGCGCCGGAGCGCCTCCGGGGAGAGGGGGAGAGAGGGTGCGGTACTTGACCCCCCCATCCCCTCCCCCTGCCCGTTTCGGGAAGGGGGCCGGGGGGTTAGGTAACAATCTATCAAAGTCCC
>JADLDR010000053.1 GCA_020846535.1 Armatimonadota bacterium
ACTACGGTCAGGTCGGGGTAGGCGTAGAGGCCGTTGGGGTCGGTGCGAACTTTCATATCATTGGTCAATGTCCGGCAGGGTTTGCCGCGCAAGCGCAGGCCGATGGCTACCGTCACATTGGCCGTAATGACGCTGTGGTTCAGGCTGGCACCAGCCAGGGCGTAGATTTCCCCGTTGAGGTATTCGCTCTTGGATTCGGCCTCGCGCTCCAGGGCGAGGTATTCTTCGGGGGAGTGGAGTGTCGTTTGTGGAGCCGGCTGAGTGACCATGGGTTCTCCTTGTTTGAGCAGTTCATTCACAGGCGCTTCCATCACCTTGAAGGAGCAGCGCGTAAGTAGTCGATACGGTTCTCCCAATCGTAGTCGTGCCGGTCATCCCAGAAAAGGACCAGAGCGCGCACCAGGCCGCCGAAGTCATTAGATGAGAGCGTCCTGCGATCTATAAAGATAACGCCTTCATGCGAAAAGCCCTCCGACCCAAGCCGGGCCAGAAGCTCAGGCAAACTGTTTTGATCATAAGTCACAAGGATCAGTTCTGCCTGTGCCGCACAGCGGATGGTTTGCTTATCGCTCATTCCAATCAGGATGCCCTCTTGCCAATGCTGGAGACTGACAATCGGAATATCAGGTCGTTTCCAGTTGATCTGATCAGCAACCTCAGGGGAGATATTTTCATCGAGCAGGAGCGAGAGCATCAGGAGTCCGGACTTCCTGTTTCATAGTCTCCCGGAACCTCGTACAGATGGGCCTGGGGCAGCAGGCGTCGGAGCCGCTCGTAGCTCATGGCGTCGTTGGCTTCGATGGCCCGGTCGATCTCTTCAGGGTAGGATTCGTGATAATCCAGAGCCGCGCGGATCCAGCCGGCAGACCGCTGGAAGTAGCGGGCGAGACGCTCGATGTCCATGCCGTTATCCCGGGCCACCATGATCACCTCCCAGACGGCCAGGGTGGACTGCTTCATATACGCCTGGCGACCCGCCGGGGAATCGCGGAACTCGATCCAGGCGAATTCAGCCTCCCGCATGGATTCCTCAATCAACTGAGCGCCCATCTGGCTCTGTGTTTTACCCATCCGCCGCGCAAAACGCTTGAACTTTTCCGCTTGCTGATCGTTCAATCGGATGCTGACCGCTTTCGACATTATTCCTCCCGAACATCATCATGAAACTGCGGCAGTTCACAGGCTGGCTCCAGCCAGACGCGGCATGCTTTCAGTTTCCGTTCTCTGCCTTCATTATATCCTATCATTAGGCAGTTGTCAATACTTGAAAGGCGGGGCGACAAAAAGGAGCGCCTCTTCTCATCAAGAGGCGCTCCGGTAAGGTGGCTGGCGTTTCAGGGGAGGAAGGTCGGGGCTACTTCACCGGGCCGCATGCAGGTGTCAACTTAAAGCCGCGAACCTCGCCGTTCAGAAGCCCTGTGCCGGAAATCTCGCCTCGCTCGTTGATGCCATCCGCTGCCAGCAAAATCCAGCCGGAGTCCGGGGGAATCAGGTCGTTGAGGTCATACATCACCCCATCTTGCACTAGAATGGCATGATCGGCGGTATCATCTGCGATATAGGAATCGCCAGCCGCATCTCCCCGGCTGTTGATCGCCCACAGGCTGGCCCATGTCCCGCCCAGCGATCCCATATCTATAATAAATCCGTCCTCCCAAAGAACGGCGTGGCTGGTGCCGTCGGGGGCACCAGCGTATCCCGCGATCTGCCCCCGGTTGTTGATGGCCCAGGGAGCGGCCCAGTTGCCGCCCAGTGTCGGGTGAAAGATCAGATTCCCTTTGTCCCACAGGACCGGCTGCGACCCGTCAAACCAGGCGGTAGGATAGGGGCGTAACTGGCCGATGATCTGCTCGGTACCATTGATATTGTATGCCTGTCCGGAGACCAGACTGCCCATCGGAAGAGCGACCCTCTGGCCTTTTTCCAAGAGTACGGGGTATTCATGGACGATTACATCTCCTGCGAATAGGCTCGAATTGCCCACAATCTGCCCGCGATTGTTGATCCCTTGTAGAAAACTGGTCGTATCCCCGGGCAGGGCACCCAAGTCGCGGATCGTCCCTTTCTCCCAGAGGACGGCGTAGGCATCCTGCCAACTGTTGCCCGCCAAACCCAGGATCTGGCCCCGGTCGTTGAGTGTGAAGGCGGACGCATAGGCTTTGCCCGGCAGCAATGGCAGGGCCTGGATGCCATCCTGTTTGCTCCAAAGAAACGCCACATTACCCGAGTAGAAGTCCCCGAAAAGGTTATCGGAAACCCCTCCGTTGTTGCAGTGACCCACCACATCGCCCTTCTTGTTGATCGAATGGTTCCCATAGACCGAAGTGCTGATCTTATCCGGCAGGATGCCCAGACCGGTAATGGTATACCGCGGCGCGGCCCCCACCGACCCAACCACTACTGCCAGCAATGCCAACGCTAGCAGCACTGTTTTCCAGCTTCGCGATCCGTGCCTGTGTGATCTCCTTTCGTGCAAAGGGGAGAAGGGGCTGCCTTCTCTCGGAAATATGGTCGGGAGCATGGGGTCATTATAGCAGACTACCATTTATCTATCATTATAAAGGGGAGGAAAGAGCAGGCATGCAAAAAATATTTTTCAGGCGGATGCTTGACAAGAATAATGTTATACGGTAAAATGATGATGAGGGCGACAGTGATCTTAAAGATAAGATATGATACGGCTCAAGGGAAACGGGCATGAAAGTGCATGATGTGATAAGAAGGCTGGAAACTGATGGCTGGTATCTTGCAGCGCAGGAGGGAAGCCATCGCCAGTTCAAGCATCCTTCTAAGCCGGGCAAGGTTACAGTGGCAGGGCATGTAAGTGTAGATCTGCCGCCGAAAACATTAAAACGCATCTGGGATCAGGCAGGATTGGAGAAATCAAAATGACACTCGAATATCTGGTGCTTTACGAGCAGGGGCCGGAAAGCTGGGGGGCCTATGTGCCCGATCTGCCCGGCTGTGTGGCGGCTGCGAAGACACGGGAGGAAGTGGAGGCCCTCATCCGGGAGGCCATCGCTTTCCACATCCGGGGCCTGCGAGCCGATGGGGAGCCGATCCCGCCGCCGACACTACAGGCGGGGGTGGTGACCGTGGCGGCGTGAAGGGAACCTGATACATCAGGATCAATGCCCTTATTATGTAATCCAGGAGGCGGCATCTATGGGAGCGAGCCATTATACGGCTGAGGAAATAGCCCGACGCGGGCTGGAAATATATGACCGAAAACTGCGTTCCCAGATAGAGGCGCGGCATCATGGCGAATTTCTTGTGGTAGACATCCGGACAGGCGGTTATGAGATAGACGCGGATGACCACGCCGCTTTTGGCCGCGCTGAGGCAAGGCATTCCGATGGGCTGTTTTACATCATGCGGATCGGATATCCAGCCGCGCATCGGCTCGGAGGCGGGTTGAGGGCGGTGTCTGGCGTGATTTCAGGAGTGGCTATCGTGGATTTGGCAGGGAAAATGTGTCATACTAAAATGGCGATAGGAACGTAGGGGCGCGATTCATCGCGCCCAACGGCCTCTTCGGGCGTGATGAATCGCGCCCCTACATCAGGGAACGACACCGAATCTGTTTAGGGGACAAATCAGGTTAATAAGACAATATGGAGGTTGAGGATGCCTCTGACGATCAATCTCACTTTTGATGAGGAGATGCGGCTCCAGGCTGCGGCCCGGAAAGAAGGGCTGGTTCCCGAAGAGATGGCGCGTCGGCTTCTTACTACCCATCTTCCCCCTGGCCTGGAAAGCGAGGCCAATGCCTCCTCTATTGCGCTGCTCCGCTCCTGGCTGGAAGAGGATGCTACCGAAAACCCGGAGGAGATTGCCTCCGCCGAAGAGGAATTGCGGGCATTCAAGGAGGCAGTTAACGCTGAACGGGACAGCCTTGGGGCCAGGAGAGTCTATCCATGAGCCGCGTTATCGTGCTGGATGCCGGCCCTCTGGGGTTATTGACCAACCCGCGCATCTGATGGAGACAAGCCATGACCATTGAAGCAAAGGAAATAACGGATATCTATCCCGAAACCGACGGAGAGCCGATGGGAGAAACCGAGATCCACGTCATCGCCACCCTGGACCTGTATCAGTCGCTCCTCCACTTCTTCCGCGACAGGCAGGATATCTATGTGGCGGCGGATATGTTCCTTTATTATGAGGAAGGCAACGTCCGCGCCCGGAAAGCGCCGGATGTGATGGTGGTTAGGGGCGTGGAGAAGCGCAGGCGGCGCACCTTCAAGACCTGGGAGGAGCTGGCCTCCCCCTGCGTGGTCTTCGAGGTCACCTCCCGCTCCACCTGGGTGGAGGACACTCTCAATAAATCGGTTTTATACGCCGGCCTGGGCGTGTCCGAATACTTTCTGTTCGATCCCCTCCAGGAATATCTGGGGCAGTCGCTGCTGGGCCTCCGGCTGGACGGCAGGACGTATATCCCCATCGAGGCCCGGGAAGACGGAACCCTGGAGAGCCTGGAACTGGGGGTATGGCTGAAGCCGGAGGACGACCTGCTCCGGGTGATCGATCCGGCGACCGGGGAAACGGTTCCCTCCCTGGAGGAAGCCGTGCAGGCCGCCCGGCAGGAAAGCTACCGGGCAACCCTGGAAGCCCGGAGAGCGGACGCCGAAGCGGAGCGGGCCGAAGCCGAAGCGGAGCGGGCCGAAGCCGAAGCGGAGCGGGCCGAAGCCGAAGCGGAGCGGGCCGAAGCCGAAGCCCAAAGAGCCGAAGCCGCGGAGGCGGAAAGCGAACGGTTGCGGGCGCTGGTCGCCGAGTTGCGGCGGAAAAGCCGGGACTGACGGGCTATCGGCGCATTTTCAACGGCATATCGCCCCGTATAGCTCCGGGCGGCGGTCGCCGAGGTGGTTGTGTCGGTCCGCATGAGACAGGTCGAGGGATAGGGACAGGAGGCCCCGGTCCCGGTCTTCCAGCTTCCCGGCAAGCTCGCCGTCCGGCCTTGCAACAAACCCCACGCGGGGGTGGGCGAAGGCGACGAAGCAATCGTTTTCATAGGCGCGGGTCCGCATCCACCATTCGTTGGCCTTATGGGACATGCCGTAGCTGGGGCAGACGATCAGCCGCGCCCCCTGAAGGCGCATCGCCCTCGCCGTTTCCGGCCACCGCCTGTCTGCGCAGATCATCAGGCCCACCGGCCCCCACTCCGTCTCGAAGACCGGCAGCGACTGTCCCGGGTCGAACTGCCGGTCATGCTCCTGAAGGTGGGTCTTGTGGTATACCCCGGCCAGCCTGCCGTCCCGGCCCCACAGCCCGGCGGCGTTGTACAGCCTGTCCCCGTCCCTCTGCACGAACCTGAAGACAACCGCCATGCGCCTGCGCCCCGCTTCCTCCCCGATCCGGGCCAGGTAGCCGCTCTCCCCAACCGCCTGGGCCGCCTCCCGGAGCCGTTCCCGCGACGATCCCGGGTCCGCCGCCGCATAACCGTCCAGAAAGCATTCCGGCGCGGCCAGAAGCTGCGCGCCGGCCCGGCTGGCCGCCTCCACCGCCTCCAGAAAAACAGCGAAATTTTCCTCCAACCCCCACCTGGCCGGGATATGCTGGAAGAGGGCGAGGTGGAGATTATTCAGAAAGGACATGATGGTTTTTCCGATCCATTGAGTTCCTCACATCTGGATCCATGTCTTCCAGCGAGATGATAATATCCTCAACGAATGATAGTCCTTGATTATATCCTAACTCGCTGTAAATAGTTTTGGCCTGCAAGAGACATTCCCTAACTTTGTCAATCTTGCCCTGCCTCAAATAAATTCTTGCCGATGCCACCAATAGCCAACCCTTATATCTACGATAACCCGACTCACGAAAAATCATCAGGCTTTTATTATAATATGCTTCTGCTTCCTCCCATTTCTCTTGTTCTCGATGTAAATTAACCCAAGTTACTACCTACCCGAATAGAGGCCGATGCGGGGCAGGGCGCGATGCATCGCGCCCCTACCGCGGAAAACGGCCCCGGCCCCGGGCTAGATGGCAACTTGAGTTAAATTACTATTCACATCCTTTGTGAAAGTATCGCCACAATAGGCAAGCGGAAAATTCAGCGATTCCGGCTCGAAAACTTCATCCAAAGTCAGGCCGTCCTGGCGCTTCTCCAGCAGATGGCGCAGGCAATTGATGCCGGGCCGGAAGGACATCCGGTTGCCGCGCTCGATCATCTGTATCCATCGCTTTACCTCAGCGCGGCCCCGTCAATGCCGTCTGCGAGGAGCGCATGACAGGCAATCGAAAGTCCAGCCTGGAAGGGAAGGCGACCCGCCCGATCCCCGGCGCGTTCAATGCCGTATCGCTGCCCAGTATTTGTCGAAATCGAAGCTCGGGGAGTGGCGGGCGTTGTGGCACGGGAGGCAGGAGTCGGAGCCTGTCTTCGGCATGGAGGTTGCGGGGTCTTGCGCGTGCCTGCTGGCGGCCCCGTGGCAGCTTTCGCAGCCCACGTCCTGTAGGTGTGGTGTTCGCTCGCGGCTGACGAAGCCGCCCGTTTTGTCCAGGCCCACCGCATGGCAGGGGACGCATTCGGGGTCTTTGTCCTCATGGCTGTTCGCCAGGGTCTCCATGGCTTTCGCATGGGCGCTGGATTGCCAGACCTGAAAAACTCCCGAATGGCAGGACGCGCAGGCGGCGGAGCCTGCGAAGGTGTCTCCATTCGGGAAGGGCGTCCTGGGAACCAGGGAGAGCAGGTCCTCAGCCGCCACCCTGTCCAGATAGGCCCGCTTCAACTGCAAGACGGCAGGGTCCTCGGCGAAAGCTTCGCCCAGCGAGACGTACTTCACCGACTCGACTTTCCAGCCGGGCGAGGCCGAAAGGAACGCCTGCCCGGCATACTTGCCGTCCTGACCGGCGCAGGCAATCGCTGCGCCGCCCGCCCGCTTTATCTCGACGGGCGAGTCACCCTCATGGGCGCAGACGACCAGGTGGAAGATATCGAAACGGCGGGCCAGTCGTTCGGCCTCCGCCTTCGGCCCGTGGTAGAGCAGGATGCGGACCGGGCTGTCCGCCTCCAGCCTGGCCTTCAGGCGTTCCAGAGTGGCCGCGGGCGGTTTCAGGAGGATGCCCGGCCCGGCGGCTTTGACCTGTGTGCCATACTGCTCGGAAAGGAGGCCGACTACGGCGGCCCGAACGGGCTTGCCTGCGATACTCTTTTGAACCGCCGTATATTCCTGGAACAGCGGCGTGTCGTCTGCTTTGCGAGCGTTGGCGCAGAGGAAAGCCCCTTTGAACCGCTTCCGAAGGGACTCCAGATAGGGCAGCCCGAGCCGGAAATCGCTTTCCCCCAGGTTGATGGCGTCATAGTTCAGGGCGTTCAGGATCTCCACCATCGTCTCGGCCTTCATCTCGTCCTGACGCCCCGATGCCGGGGTCAGGTCGCCGTTGTCGACCTTGAGAACGGCTTGCCTCTCCGGGAGCGATTTGATCAAAGTCGCCCGGCGCGGTAGCCCGCCCAGCATCGGCTTGGCGCACCCGCAGGGCATCAGATAGCCGTTCTGCTCCGAGCCGAAAACCACCGTAAGGGACGCCTTCGCATCCTCTTTAGGGTTTCCGGGCGCGGCGGGCCGGGGCGCTTTCCCGGCAAAGGATAAAAGGAGCGGCAGCGCCGCCGATATCAGCCAGCCTTTGGACAGCATGCCTCCCCCCCTTGTCTCACTTCCCCGATGCCACGCTGGCGATCACCGGAATCTCGATCCTGGGCTGCCTGGGATCGTCGGTTTCCACGATGACCATGCTGCGAATGGATGCGTCCGCCTGCCATCCCCCGTTGTAGGTCACCGAGATGCGGTATTGAGAGCCGTCCCGGAGGGTTTCCATCTCTGTCTGAAGGTTTGCGTCACTGCTCGTCACCTGGCGGATGTGAAACGCGCCTTCTTTTTTTATCAGAGTAAGAATCTGCGTGACCGGCAGCCGGGTGGCGGAGGTGATGTTGCCCATATAGACGCTGACCGGCACGGCCATAATGCCCTTTTCGCAGAGGGCGTAAATGGGGATCTGCGGCTCCCGGCGGGACGTGGTGAAGGCGGTCACCATGAAAGGGATTCGGCCCACCGGGGCCTCGGACCGGACGGTCACCACCACCCGGTAGGCTTTCCCGGAGTCCGACGGAAGAGACTGAAGCTCCGCGGTGGCATAGGGGACGCTGCACGACACCCGGTTGATCTCCACCGGCTCCGTTCCCCGCACTGTCAATGTCAGCTCTTTGGAGGTCGGTTCCGTATCCTTCAGGCTGAAGGAGAGGTTCTCCGACGGCTCGATATGAACGACAGAAAGGATATTGACGCTCAGGCTCAGGCTAGCGCGGGGCCGGGTGGGGTCGTTGGCCCTGACCTCGATGGTTTTCTCTAGCTTGCCCCGGTATCCGGCGGTCCGGATTTCCCCTGTGATGGCGTCTTCCGCGCCCGGCGCAATCGCCCGGCCCGACCGGGCCACGATGCACCCGCAGGTGGACCGGGCATCGATTTCCAGGGGCGCGTCGCCGGCGTTCTTCACCGGGAAGGAGAAGGGGGCATTATCGCCCACCCACACATCCCCTACGTCGATCTCGGATTTCGCCATCTCCATCACCGGGCGCGGCACGGAAACCGCCGCCCGCTTCCGGGCGAAATCCATCAGCTTTTCCCGTATGGCCTGAAGCTCCCGGACGCGCTTCAGGTCGCTCTCCGAGGGCCGGACAGCGACCGAGGCGGTATGGGTGTCCGGCCCCATCAGGTCGGACGCCTCCAGCGTCTCGGCCAGCCCTAGATAGCTGCCCAGGCTCTGTCCGGCCAGGTGGGCGAGCGAGGGAGCGGCATGAACGCTCCCCAGGTACGGCTGGTTGACCGCGATCCGCGCCCATGCGATACGCCGCTCCGGGAAGGCGGCCTGACCTTCCGGTGGGAAGTTGAAACTCACATCGGCGCAAACCAGGCGGGCCTGCCCGGAGGCGATGCGGGCCACATCCCACTCCAAAAGGAGGATCAAATCCGCCTCCTCTTCGCGTTCGGTCTGCTGGAAGCGGACATCTCCGGCCTGGTTCCATGCCTGCATCGCATCCCGGACAGCTTTCGCGACCGCCGCCCGGCTGTCTTTGGGCACAGACAGCCGGTTCGCCAGCACTTTCACCGACGCCGGAGGCGTCAGGCCCTTCAGGATGGCCTCCGCCCTGTCGAACTCCTCCCCGGCAAGCAGCGACTCGACCCGGCTCAGGAGTGCCCTTTCCTGTTCGTTCATCTCTGTCGGGATCGCGGGCGCTGAGGGCTTTTTCGCCTCCTGCGCGGGTAAGACGATGGGGAGAAGTGCCAGGAGCATCAAAAGATATAAATGAATGCATTTCATGATGGTTGCCTTCCCGGAGCCAACGGTCCGCCTGTGGAATACAGGTTCGCAATCTATTTTACCGACCAGGAAGCCTTTTGTCAAGGCGCGTCTGCTCGGGGCGGCTGCATTGCCTTAACATTCCCGTATCGCCATTCCAAGCCCTGAACGGAACGGTTCCAAGCGATGAATCGGCCCGATAATGGCTGTCCTCACCGGCCCGGATAGGCAGGGAGTTTCCCCGTTTTTATAGAAAAGGTTGCGAACACGAGCAAAAATGAACGCATCCGGGAGGCAAAGGCATGTTCAGGAGGGCGACTATTATTGAGGGGATCATCGCTTGGATGGCCTGTTCCGGATTTGCCGGACTCGGCGCGGCCCCGGAGATGGGCCTGCCTGAGACGCGAAATGGGCTGTCTTTGTCACGCTGCCGCATCGTGGCTCCGGAAGACCGGGATGTGCGAAAAGCGGTTCGGGATATAGCGGATCTCATCGCCCGTAACGGAGGGCAGGCAGCCGTCGCTTCCCCCTCGAATGCGATGGATTCGTCCGGGCTGCGCCTCGCCGTTTCGGAAGGAGAGCCGGAAACCCTGACCCTGGCAGGCAGCATCGCCAGCAACCGGGCCATGCTCCCTCTGTACGCCATGTTCCTCGATTTCACGGACGCCTACCACCCCGGCGGCGACGGGTGCGCGATCCGCGCCCTGCCCGACGCGCCCGTACGGGGGACCGGCGCGATCATCCTCGGGGGGCAGCTCCGGGGCCGGGACGGTCAGAGCGATCCGCCGTACCTGCGAGATCCTGGCCGCCCTGAAACCGGACGGCCTTTTCCCCCTGACACTGGAGGTCGAACCGGGCGAGGAAGCCCGTTCCCTGCTCAAAGATATGGCTGTCTCCCGGGAAGGCGTTTCTGCGGCCTATCTCTACGGCCTGACAGGGGAGGGACGCTTCGCTGAAGCCAGCAAGGACCACTATCTTACGCCTGGCGACGGCGGCTATTACGGGGTCAGTGATTGTGAGATGGAGCCGATGCTGAGATCGCTCGCCCAGGTCTACGACAGCGGCGCCTTTTCCCTTGTCCAGCGGCAGAGCCTCCACCAGGCCCTCCTGAATACCCTTATCAGGAACGAAAACGAATACTGGCGGGCGCAGGACGGGAACTCTATCGGCGGCAGGCATCAAACCATGGGAACCAGCGCCTTCCTCTCCGTGACGCGCTTTCTGCTGAGGCGCGGCAACCCCAACCCGGAGGCGCAGGCCCTTCTGGAGAAGTGGCAGGGCGAGTGCGATGCCTATTTCAGAAACGCCGCCACCGTCTTTCACGACGACCTGGAGGGGATTCTCAGCTATCACGACGTCCAGCCGGTGCTGGATTACGCCCTGGAAAGAGGGAAAACCGGCTATTTCGGCCGCTCCGGCGGCTTCTCGCTCCTGGACCTGGCGATTCTGCGGGCCTATGTGTCGGTGGACAATCTGGGCTACTACTGCGGCACGGGACCCTATGAGGAGGCGCGGCCCGGCCCGGTCAAGGCGGGCATCCTGCTGGGCTATCTGCTGGCGGTCCGGGCGGCCATTCAGGGCGACTCGGAGGCCGCATGGCTCCTGCGCCGCTTCCGGGGAACGCAGGTCGGCACCTGAGGCCTGCGTTCCGGCTACGGAGCGCACGCCTTCGACATGGGAGGTTCCGTCCCGGAGCGGGGGCCACGCTCTCTGCCGGGCATGGTCCGCGTCCCTCCCGGGCTGTACCGCTACGACCGCCTTTCCCGCCGGGCGAGCGCGAACGCACCCAGCCTGCCGGTTCCTTATCCGCGCACCTTCGAGAAGCTGGCCTTCCGGGATTCCTTCCAGCCGGAGGGCCATACCTCGCACTGCAAGGCTTCCAGGGGTCAGGGGCCGACAATCTGGCCCCCCATAGCGACCCAGATAAGGATGCCTGTTATGCAGGGGCGAGGTACGGGCCTTTGCGGGACTGTTACCTAACCTCCCGGCCCCCTTCCCGAAACGGGAAGGGGGAGTGGATGATGCCGTCAAGCACCGCACACTCTGTCCCCCTCTCCCAGGATGCGCCCCGGTGCATCCCCTGGGGCGGCCCGATGGGTGGCCCTCCCATGCGAAAGCCCTGACAAATAAAAAGCCCCTCGCCAACAATCTGGCGAGGGGCTGAAACAATATCCTACTCAGGATATTCCTTGCGGTTTTCGGGGGTGGATAAAAGCACCGGTTTGTCGGGGATGGAGTTTGCCATGGCTTCCATCTCGTTGGCGTCCTCGGTGAGAGGGAGGGCTACCTGGCCTCGCTCGGCGATGGAGCGGCAGAAGGCCATCATGATCTCGAAGCCCTTGTAGGCGTCCTCCCCGTTGCAGGGGTGGACGGCGCTGTCGTCATCCAGCCATTTCGCCATATCGGCGATGTAGGGCGGCATATCCAGGTCGTAGCTCATGCACCCCCCGCCGCTGATGGCTCCGGTCGCGGCCGTGACCGCCCGCCATCCGCCCCCGGTCAGCGCCTCGGCAAAGCCGTCCGTGCCCTGAGCGCCGATGCGGCACTTGCGCCACCAGTAATCGACTTCCGGCACGTCCGGAGCGCCGGCCCCGGTCTCGATGATGCCGCGCACGCCGTTCTCGAACTGGATGAAGCCCGCCACATAATCGGGGGAGGGGTGCAGGTCGGTCAGTTTCCCGCGCCCGCTGGCGGAGGCCATCACCCACTCGGCGTCGGCGTTGTCGTTATACCAACGGGTGTACTCGATGAGGTGGGTGATCATGTGGAGCATCCAGCCGGTGGCGGTTCCGTAGACCGTATGCACCCGGCCCAGCGCCCCGCTGGAGATGATCTCCTTCACCTTCTGGTAATGCTCCCCGTAGCGGTGCTGATGGCTGACCACCGTTTTGACCCCGGCCTGGCGTACCAGGTCCATGATCTGGCGGCCTTCCTTCAGGGTCATCGCCATCGGCTTCTCGTAGGCGATGAGCTTGACCCCGGCCTCGACTGCGGGGGCGATCATCCTGTAGCGCAGGTGGGGCATGGTGGCGAAGCAGTAAATATCGGGCTTGACCCGCTTCACCATCTCGAAGGCGTCGCTACTTTTTTCGGGATTCCCCAGCTTTTCGGCAGCCGCATCCAGGCGGGCGGTGTCGATATCGCAGATGCCGACCACTTTGAAGCGCGGGTTGGCGTGAAATGTCGTCGCATGGTGCATCCCGCGCTTGCCCATGCCGACCACCATAACGGAATAAACGCGGTCACTCATTGTGGGTTTCCTTCCATAAGTATATGAGGATATTGGAACGAGGGGCGAACCCGCCAGGCAGTCAGCGCCCTGACCGGGTTCGCCCCTTATTATGGATACGGCGAAAAGCTCTACCTTAAAGGTTGGATTTGCACCAGGCAAGAACCTTCTCGATGGTGTAATCGATCTCGTCCTGGTTCATCTCGGGAAACATCGGCAGGGAGACGCAGTTGGCGGCGTTGTACTCGCTGTTGGGGACGCCGCCCACGATTTCCGCTTCCTTGCCCCAGGGGAACCCGGCCTGCCGGTGGATGGCAATCGGGTAGTGACACTTCGCATCGATGCCCTCGCTCTCCAGGTAGCCCAGCAGATCGTCGCGCTTGCCGTTCGGGGTTTCGACCACATAAAGATGATAGACGTGGCGGTAGCCCGGCATGGCGTAAGGAAGTTTGAGGCCGCAGCCCGCCAGCGCCGTATCGTAGACCTTGGCGATCTCCTGGCGGCGGTCGTTCCACTCATGGATGTGTTTGAGCTTGATGCTCAGCATGGCGGCGTGGAGGTCGTCCAGGCGGCTGTTGAATCCGAAGCTGTGGTGAGACCGTTTGTAGGAGCCGTGGTTGCGGAGGCGCTTGGCTTCCTTCATGATGTCTTCGCGGTCGGTGACGATGGCTCCGCCGTCTCCGGGGATGCCCAGGTTCTTCTGGGCGATGAAACTGGTGGCGACCGCATCGGACAGGTCGCCGAGTTTGAAGGTATCGCCTGCGGCGTCGAACGCCTGGGCGCAGTCCTCGATCACGAAGAGATTGTGCTTCCTGGCGATGGCGCTGATTTTATCCATCGGTGTGCACTGGCCGTAGAGGTGGACAGGGATGATGCCCCTGGTGCGCGGGGTGATCGCCGCTTCGATCTTGTCGACATCGATGAGGTTGGTCTTGGGCTCGGAGTCCACGAAGACCACCTTTGCCCCGGTGATCCAGATCGATTCGGCGGTGGCAAAGAAGGTGTTGGTCACGGTGATGACCTCATCGCCGGGGCTGATGTCCATCGCCAGCATCGGAAGCCAGAGGGCATCCGTTCCGGAGTTCAGGCCGACAGCGTATTTCATGCCGAAGAAAGCGGCCAACTCTTCCTCAAATTTGGAAAGGGCCGGGCCCAGCACATACTGGCCGCTTTCCAGCACATCCACAATCGCCTTGTCGATGTCCGCTTTCAGGTTGTGGTATTGGCGGACGTGGCCGTAGAAGCCGACTTGCATCTTGACAGACATTCGATTGACCTCCCTGATAAAAATGGGTTCCCGCTTGTCAGACGAAAGAGATGCTTCACGACTTCACGCCGGTGTGTTGGCCGTGATAACGGCAGGCTTTTGGGAGCCTGTCGCCTGCAATTCAAGCACAACGCGCAGCCCGCCACAGGGCGCAGATAAAGCGGCATCGCCAAAAACGCATCGTCTTATAGATTAAAAGGATTGTAGCACATTTCTACGGAATTTGGCAAGGAGAAGGGGATATAGAATCGAGAGGAAAAAGAATTATAAGGCAGACTTATGAGCTGAGGAACTCTCTCAGCCCTGTTTTCTTGTTCTTGTCAGAAGCCATATCTCAAGCCAATCCTATGCTATTTATTGTAAATATATCCTGGCTATCCCCTTATAATAAAAAATCTACCGTCCACCCCTTGACTTTTTTTCTTATTGTGATATACTGTTCATACCTTGATTTCCCGCCTTCTGCGAAGGAGAACCACGCTGTCCACGAGGAGATACTTGATGAAAGCAAAAT
>JADLDR010000054.1 GCA_020846535.1 Armatimonadota bacterium
CTGACACGGACGGGCCAGGGTGTTCTCGGCGGCGGGCAGGGCGTGCCGCGCGTCGGTCGTGCGGGTCGTTTTCCGGGGACGCTGCGCCTGAATCTGGTGCGTTTGCATGAACCGGGCCACCCGATGCCGTCCGCATCGCTCGCCGGACGCTCGTAACTGCCGCCACACCCGCGGTGAACCATAGGTCTGACGACTCTGACAATGCACCTGCTGGATCTTGGACAACAAGGTCTGATTGGCTTGAACCCGCGCCCTGGCAGGCCGATCCCGCCAGTCGTAGTAGCCCCTGCGTGATACCTGCAAGACCCGGCACAGGGTCGTTATCGGGAACTGATTGTGCTGCTCCTGGATGAACTGGCAGCGGCTCACCGTGCCCTCGAAACGATCTCCATCCCTTTCGGACACCTCCAAGATTATTATACGGCCTTGTCAGGCCCATGTCCGTATGTCCGTTTTTTCGGGGCAAGTCCACTTTCTCATTGGTCCGGTCCACCAGGACGACCGCGCCGATATGCCGCCGGGCGGCAAAGCGCACGCTCAGCCATGCGCCCTCCCGCTCGCCTCTGGCCTGCCACCGGCTGAGCCAGTCGCCGTCGAGAGCCGTCCCAGGCGCAAGCCGGGCATCCGCGGCGCTGGATGCCTCGCAGGTGTCCTCCCCTCCATCAGCCTGAGCCGGCAGGACCGGAAGCAAGGCACAGGCGACCAGAAACAGGATGGCCGGCAAGAGGCGGCGATCAGCGTTCGGTGAGAGCATAGCGATGAAACCTCGCTTTCACAGGCTTCCAAAGCAGAGAGAGATGAAATCGACGTCAGCGGAATCCTACAGACCGCCCCGCCCTCTGGCACAGGAAACCTCTATTTGCCTGGCAAGCTCTTAATCCTGTTCCTTGATGGGAGCGTATGGCCTGGCCCCTCAAGCAGGAATCCTCCCGTTTCGCGCCGAATCGCTCGGTAGCGCCCTTTTGCCTGTGTGCAAGCCCTGTCGTCAGCCCCCTGTCCCGGTGCGCCTCATCGTGAAGGAGGTTTTCATGCACCGCCGCACCTTTCTCTCCTGGCTGGCGCTGGCTCCGCCAGCCCTGCTGTCGTCTGCCGTTGATCCCGCCGGATCCGGGCGCACCGCCCCGGATCGCCTTTTCTTCGCATCGGGCGGCAAGACCTGCCTGATCGCCGCCGACGGGTCCGGGCTGGAGGTTCTGACCTTCGATGCGCCGGACCAGGCGACCTGGCAGCCCTGCGGTTTCTTTCCGGATGGCCGGGTGCTGCTCCTCAGCATGGAACCGAGGCGCGACGGCCCCGGGCGGCCCTTCGACCAGTATTACCACCAGACCCCAACCCACCTGTGGACCTACGATCTGAAGCGCAAGGCGTTGATCGAGATCGCCACCAGAGACCGTCTGGCCCCTTTCACCACCCCGGCCCTGCTGCTCGGTGACGACCGCCTGCTGGTGCAGGTGGTGCGCCGGGGCGACGGGCAGATTTACAGCATCCGGCTCGACGGGTCGGATGCCCGGGCCTTCACGCAGCCCGGGGAAGGGATGCCCTACGGGCTGAGCGCCAGCCCGGACGGCAAGCGGGTAGCTTTCCACATGGCGACCCCGCAGGGCTACCAGGTCTTCACCGCAGATGCCTCCGGCACGAACCGCAAGCGCGTGGCCGGAGCGCCCGGGCATCTCTATTTCGGCACCCAGTGGTCCCCGGACGGCCAGTGGATCCTCTATGCGGACTGCTTGCATGAAAGCGACCCCGGCCACGACTGGGCCGATGTCTGCATCGGACGCCCCGATGGATCCGAACACCGGGTTCTCACATCGGGGCAGGCCATGTGGTTCGGCGCATCCTACGGCGGCCCGAAAACCCCCGGGGGCGGCTCCAATGTGCCCGTCTGGGCGCACGACGGCGCGATTCTCTTCCCCCGCAGGCTGCCCGGCTCCAGGGTCGCCTGGGAATTTCAGGCGCAGCGCCCCGATACGGATCATTTCAATCGGGACTACAAGCCGCAGGAGTCCCGTGGCGGCACGCGGATCTGTCGCCTGAACCTTCGGGACGGCTCGATGCGGGACCTGACGGAAAGCGCCCCGCCGCTCTGGGATTTCCGCTGCTCGGAATCGCCCCGGTCGCATTCGATTGCCTTCTGCCGGTGCGCCGTAGGGGAATCGCCCGCCCTATGGGTGATGGACGGCGACGGCAAACGACCGCGCATGCTTACCCGCGGCCCGGACGGTTCCGGAGCCGACCACCCGCGCTGGCTGCCCCGGGGATAAGCCGGCCCTGATGAACGGACAATCCCGGAGACCTATCGCACAACCATGTTTCCTGACCGGAACTGAATAGGAGGTTCGTTATGGCTGCTCAAACCCTCAGTCTATTGCCGGAAGTTCGAGCGTTTCTGTCCGAAGCGCCGCTGAAATCGTTTGTCGGCGGAGAATGGGTCGCTTCCGCCTCTGGAGAGTGCCTTTCCACCCTCGACCCCGGAACGGGTGAGGCGCTCGCCCGGTTCTATGCGCTATCCGAGCCGGATGTAGACCGCGCGGTTGCCGCGGCTGACGCCGCCTTCCGATCCGGGGTCTGGTCCAGGATGCCGGCCAACGAACGGGGCGTCCTGCTGCACCGGCTGGCGGATGCCGTAGAGCGGCATATCGAGGTGCTGACACAACTGGAAGCCCTGGACTGCGGCAAGCTGGCGGCCCAGGCGGAAGGCGACATCCGGAACTTCATTGCGACCCTGCGCTACTTCACCGATCTCTCGGTACACGCGCCGCTCCGGTCCGCCATTCCTGTAGCCCATTACGAGGCCCATACGGTGTGGCAGCCCTGGGGCCCCTGCGGCTTTATCTTCCCCTGGAACTTCCCGATCCTGCTGCTGGGCTGGGGAACCGCTCCGGCCCTGGCTGCGGGCAATACGGTGGTGGTCAAGCCCGCAGAAGACACCCCGCTCTCCACGCTCTATATGGGCAATCTTGTCCGGGAGGCGGGCATTCCCGACGGGGTGTTCAACGCGGTGGCCGGATTGGGGGAAACCGCGGGAGCAGCTCTTGCCCGCCACCCGGGCCTGAAGCGGCTGTCGTTCACGGGTTCGCCCGAGGTGGGGCGGCTCGTAGCCGAGGCAGCGGGCCGCAACCTCACCCCGGTCAAGCTCGAACTGGGCGGCAAAGGGGCGGCGGTGATCTTCGAAGACGTCGACCTCGAAGAGACAGCCTCCAAGCTGGTGGGAGCGATCACCTTCCATACCGGCCAGGTGTGCTGCGACGCCACCCGGTGGATCATCCAGGATCGTATCTACGACGAGTTCGTGGAACGCTGCCGGACCAAGATGGAGGCCGTCAAAATCGGCCTGCCGTTGTCTCCCGATGCCGAGATGGGCCCGGTGGTCAGCGACAAGCAGCGCCGGAGAGTTCTGGGCTACCTCGAACGCGGCGCGGCGGAAGGAGCCAGGACGGTGCTGGAGGGCGGGGCATGCTCGGTCACAGGAGGCGAAGGCGGGTTTTATGTCAAGCCCGCCCTGCTGGCCGGTGACCTGGATAATGTGGCAGCCCGGGAAGAGATATTCGGCCCTGTCGCCTATCTCGCCCGCTTCGGGAGCGAAGCAGCAGGGGTCGCGATGGCGAATCATACGGCCTACGGCCTGGCGAACAGCGTGTGGACGGCGGACCTGGCCCGGGCCCGGCGCGTGGCCGAGGGGATGGTCGCCGGAAACAGCTGGATCAACTGCCATAACGTCTTCCCGCTCGGCGTTCCCTACGGCGGGGCCAATCTCAGCGGGATGGGCGGCGGGGTGAACTCGCCGCAGACCCTCTGGGATTATTACCGCCCGCAGTCGGTGGTGCGACCATTGTAGGCTCGGCGCGAAGCGGCAAGGACGGAAGAACGGCCTGAAGTCTCCGGGGCCTTGCCGCTTCCATGCTTATGGCATACAAAGGAGACCGGTATGCTGTGGAAAAGTTTCCTGCTCTGGAGCCTGCCGCTGGCTTTCCTGTTGAACTCCTCTGCCTGCGGGGAGGCAGCCGCAGAAAAGATGAACTGGCAGTTCGCCTTCAAGCCGTTTGTGATCGGGGCATGGTGGGGGCCGGACGCCACCGACGCCGAACTGAAGCTCTATCGGGAGGCGGGCTTCAATGTGGTGATGATAGGCCGCTACATGCAGCTTGCCGATTACGCCGATCTTGAGTCCTGCCGGAGGGAACTGGACCTGGCGAAAAAGCATAAGCTGGGCGTGATGTTCGACACCTACACCAAAAACGACCGGCCTTGGGGCGGCCAGCCGGGGCCGAACGACGGCCATCCGCTGCACCATGCGGCCAGCCTTGCCGAGCTGGAATGGCTCTACGAGAAGATCGGCAAGCATCCCGCTCTGGTCGGCTTCATGGTCGGAGACGACCAGGGAGAGGTGTCCGACCGGGCCAGCGCCTGCACATCCTTTCTCTACCGGCGGCAGCCCCACCTCTTCCCCTGGCTCTGCGGATGGATCCCTGCGGCGAACCTGGCCGCCAAAGGCAACCCCATCGCCAACCCGCAAATCTACCCGACTCTCTATTCCTGGAACCAGCCCGCCGGGGAATTGGCCCGGCAGTATGCCGCCAGTTTCGCCAACTGGAGCCATCAATGCCGCCAGCACGGTATTCTTTTCTGGCCGATGATCAACATCAGCAGCGGGGAGCCGCAGGCGAAGCCCGATACCCTGGGCTATCTTCCCAGCGATTCCCTGGTGCGTTTTCCGGCCTATGCCGCCATCGCCTACGGCGCTCAGGGCCTATGGTATTTCGTCTATAACGCCGGCGCTCTGCAAACCCTGGGCCCGCATCGCATGCCCGTGGCAGCCCGCCAGGCTCTGACGCCGATGTATCCGGTGGTCAAAGCGATCAACCGCAGAATCTCCGCCTGGGGGCCGAAACTGCTGGGCCGCGTCTGTTCCGGAGTCTTCAGCACCGCCTTCGGCAGCCGGGCAGCCGATTACAAGGGCGCTTCGCTCGAAGGCGCGATAGAACCGGCTTCCGGCAAGCTCTGCGCCGCGATGGACTCTGATCTTCTGGTCGGCATCCTGACCCGGCCCGGCGCAAAGCCGCTGGCGATGGTGGTCGATGCCCGCGTCAGCAAAGGGATGGGCGATCTTTTCCCCCGCCGCGTGTCTCTGAAATGGCATCCGGACGTGACGGCGGTTCAGCGACTGGAAGGCAGGCGTTTCGTTCCATCGGGCGTTCCGAAAACCACGCTGACCCTGGAACCGGGCGGCGGCCAGTTGCTGGAACTGGATGGTCGGGGACTGAACGCGCTGTGCGCGGAGATGATCTCGCATCTCTGAGGGGCTTACCGGCATAGCCAACCAAGGTGGCTATCTGCGATCATCCGCACCCCCGCAGCACGTCCTCCGCCGCAGCCGACCAGCCGTATTTGGTTTCGATTTCCCGGACGGTCATGGCGGTTGCGGTCCGGGAGGCGGCGGTGTCGTGAAACTCGATGCCGGTAGTGGCGTCGCGTACCAGGATGATGTTGTAGCCTCGTTCGTTCATGGCGATGATGCCGTAGTCCCGGCCGATGAGGCACCAGTTGGCGGCAAAACCGGTGTAAAGAAGGTGCAGGATGCGGTGCCCGGTCAAAACGGTGTGCAACTGCTCTCCGGTGGTGATGATCAGGTCGCCCGGCTCCGGACGGGCCGGTTCCGCGATAGCCATCTCAACTTCATAGCGGGCGTAGACATCCTTCAGGATCGGCTCGGGATCGCGCCCGAAGGGAGCGTATTCGCCGGCCCGGTAGATGCCCCGGAAGGCGGGCGGAGGCCAATCGTCCGGAGGCCGGGTGACGGGCGCGGGAGGCGCTGCTTCGGGATATCGCCGTTCGGTGATATAGGGCGATGGCGCGTGAACGACCGTCATCCCGATCCTGCGGGCGGCCTGAAGCAAGGGGACGATTTTCTCGCGCGTGATTTCGGCGGCTCGTTGCAGCCAGCTATCGATGTAATGGACGCTCCAGACATCGACCAGTACCAGAGCCGTCTGCTTGACCGGAAGGGGCAGGGTTCGCTCGATGAAACGGAAGTTTTCCTCGACGCAGGGAACGCCGGGATCGGTGTAGACCCGGTAATAACGGCAGGGAATCCGGATGATCCGCTCATTTTCTTGCTTCATGAACTCCTCCTGTTGCCGACGGCCCGAAGCACGCCGTCATGGCCCACCGCCAGCACCTCCAGCAGCCCGTCGCCATCGATATCGCCGACTATCGGGCGTCCGGGAAGGGGTATCGCCCAGACCTCTCTGCCGTCCCTGCCGCTGACCGCCCGGAGTTTGCCGTCCTTGCCGGAGAAGATCAATTCCTGCACTCCGTCTCCGTTGATATCGGCGGCGATCACATCGCCGGTGACCGGGGACTGGGTTTTCCACTTGCGCGTCCCGTCGGCGGCGTTCAGGCAGAGAAGGGAGCCGTTGAGGACGGGAACCCCGATCTCCAGCCTTCCGTCCCCGTCAAAATCGCCCACCGGCCCCAGGCCGTCGGAGCCTTCGTCATTGTCATGGAACTCGACCCACAGCGGCTTGCCGTCGATGCGGACGGCGGCATAGCCTCCCCGGGCGTAGGAGGCGGAATTGAGGTAGGCTTCCGGCCTGCCATCCCCGTTCAGATCGGCCACGGTGGGCCAGGAGTAGGCCAGCCACTGGCCGAAATAGTCGGGGCCGGTCATAAAGGCGGGCGGGAAGAGCGGTTTGCCGGTATCGCCGGAGAGAACGCCGTAGACCGTCCAGAAGGCCTGCGCCAGGTCGTCGCAGCCGTCGCCGTTGACATCGAAAACCGCGGGCATCCCTCCACCGAAGGGCATGGCGGTTTCTTTGGCGATCAATCCCTGCCGCCGCCAGACCACCTCCCCGGTATCGCCCCTGAGCATCCATCCTTCGCTGCTTCCCTTGGCCCTGCGGTGGATGTCGACATAGATGTCCAGCCCCTTGCCCCGGCGCGTGAAGCGCCCGAATGTCCAGAGATTGATGCCCGCTTGCAATCCGCCCCAGGGGCAGCCCTCGATGGACCGCCTCCACTGCACTTTGCCGCTGCGGTCCGCGCAGACCAGGGAGGCCATCCCGGCCTTGTCCTCCGCAGCGTAAACAATCTCCGGCTGGCCGTCTCCGTCCACATCGGCGGCCTGGGGGCAGAGCCAGCCGTTGGGCGCATAGCCCGGTGAATGGCTCATCGCGACTCCCGGCACTGACCAGAGCCGCTTCAAAGGTTCGGAGGTGTTTTTCGTCGCTTTCAGGGCGATAATCTCCCCGGCGGCGTTTTGAAGGACGATTTCGCCCGCCCGGTCGCCGTCCAGATCGGCCACGATGGGCAGTGTGGCGAATCCGCCCGGCCTGCCGAGACCGCTATCCTGCGCTACTTTGCCGGTGGCATCTACGGTAAGCAGCCGGTTTGCGGTCAGGTCGCGAATGTGAATCGAGGGGCTTCCGGTTTCGTCCGGACCGGCCTGGATCACATTGAGCCGGTGGCCGGGAAGAGAGAAGCGCCAGCGGGTTTTCAGGCCGCCGTCCGGCAGCAGAGAGACGGCATGGATCTTATCCTCGAATCTTCCCTGCCTGCTTCTTACTGCATACAACAATTCCGGCAGGCCGTCACCGTTCACATCGGCGCGGAGCCAGTCCATCAATCCTTCATCGGCGATGGACCCGATATTGTCCGGCAGGACAGCGTTCATGATGAGAGGGCGGATGCGCCTCAGAACAGCCCTGTCGGCCAGCTTCCCCGCTTGCAGCCGGGCGATGTGGATATCGCAGTAGGCTCCAGGGCGCTTCTGGGCGGTGGGGGTATAGGCGATCTCCGCGAAGCCGTCGCCGTCCAGGTCGGCGATGGTCCAGAGCCAGACGCCAGCAATGTCAGCCTTCACGTTCCCGGTCTGCGTGTCTCGCACCCGCAAGTGCCATTGATCGTCCCGGGCGGCATCGACCAGCATGTAGGCCATCTCATCGAAACCGTCCCGGTCCAGGTCGGCGACCGGGTTGGGGCCGGCGCGGATATATTGCTCCCGGCCTTTGGGAACAGGGGAGTTCGGCTCGAAATACTTGTGGCCCCAGGCGTGAGTCCACTTCCCCTCTTCAAAGCGGATGCAGTCGACGTGGAGTACGAAATCGCAGACGATGAAAATATCCTTTTGGGGCCGATCCTGACGGGGCCGGGAGACCAGCACACCGTAGTTGCGGCCCACTTCCCACGGAACCTCGGCCTTCAGCTTTCCTGTCTGCCCGTCGAAAATCTGCACCCGGTAGTGAGGGGCGGTGACGATCTCCGGCAGGCCGTCCCCGTCCACATCATCGACCAGGAGGGTAGGGGCGTATTGGCCGGTCAGGGGGCCGGTCGTCCAGGCCAACTCGCCGCTTTCCACCCCTTTTTCGAAGGAGAAGCAGTAGCCCTGTCCTTCGCCGTTGTCCATCCGACTGGAGAAGGAGATGATTTGAAGCCCCTTCCGCTCCGGGAAGAGCTTGCAGACCTTTACATTGCCCCCCAGCGGAAAACCGTCCACTGTATAAGCCCAGAGCCGCTTTCCCTCCGGCCTGCTGACCGTGATGGTCTTGCCGTCGAGGGCGAACTGCTCCATCCTCCCGTCGCCGTCCAGGTCGGCAGCGTAAGGGGATTTGTATGGCCTGTCCGCCGCCATCGCAACCGGCGGAGCGCCCAGGTAATACTCCCAGAGAACAACCGGGTCGGTGATGTTCCCTTTGCCCGGAGAGACGCCGGAAAGGGCCGTATCATGCCGGTAGACCGGCCAATCGGAAGCGCAGACCCCGGTTATGATGAGGGTGAATGTGCAGATGAGTGTTAAGGAGAGGGTAAGAAAAGACATGAGCATCCTTTTTGGTTCATGGCGCAAGGGGGAGTTAGCAGAGACCGGACTTTCGCTTGCGTCAAGTCCGGCTTGCGGTCGGCGATTCTTTTTCAAAGTCCAGCGGTAAAACGCAGTCCCGGAGCTAATGGAACGTCTGGTAGACCGGGACGTGCCAGAGGACGCCGATGAGGGACCAGACGGCTCCCGTGAAGTAGTCGCCCAGGATCAGCCCCAGGAAGAGGGGGAGGGTTTTGCGGTAGAGCCGCAGGCCGCCGTAGCGGAGGATGAAGTATTTGACCAGCCAGGCGATGAAAAAGGGAAGCCAGAGCCAGACCAGGCCCGGGCCGATGCAGTAGCCCAGCGGGTGGAAGGGGAACCAGGCGAATCGGCTCCGCAGCCAGGAGAGCAGGACGATCAGGGAGGCGGCCCCTCCGATAGCGCCCCAGCGGCCCGGTTCGGCCCGAAAGCCGTAGGTGAGGGCGTTTCCCAGCCAGTCGTAGCTCTCGTGGCCGGTCCAGACGGCGAAGCCCACGCATTTCGCCAGCGCGCCCTCGGTATAGAAGACGTGCAGGCAGGCCCACATCCCGGCCAGGGTCGCCACTATGAAAGCTGCCATCATGGGAAGGACGAGGCTGCGGAGGCGGATTCTGTACTCCTGGGCCAGCCGGAAGGCTTCGAGCTGGCTTGGCATGACGTGGCTGCGGTTAAGACGCCAGTACCAGTGGGAGATGGCGGCGGCGGTCAGGTTGGCCGGGCCGAGGGCCTGGGAACTGAAGAGGCGGAACAGGTTCTTGGGTTCCAGGTCCCAAACCGTATGCTGGCCTCCGGCCTCTGCCCGCACCCGGGTGATGCAGACCGACACAAGCAGATAGGTCGCCAGCATGATGAACACCCAGAGCAGACTCATGCCGGTCATCCACCAGAAACCGGCAAAGACCAGGACGCCGGCCACCAGGCCCCAGAAGGCCATCCGGTAGCTCATCGGCTCTCCGGCATCCGCCCCGGGCTGCGGCCGCATCGCCAGCCGGAAGACCTGCTTCAGGTAGTGGCGCTGGCCGTAGAACAGGAAGGCTCCGAAGGCGTACCAGGCTCCGATCCCCTGCTCGCTCGGGAAGGGGAAGTCCGGCACGTCCCCGTAGCCCAGCATATACCCGATCACGGCCTGGGCTTTGATGAACAGATAGAAAAACCAGCAGGAGAAGGAAACATCCAGCGGCACGAGGAAGGCCAGCCCGATGGCGAACGGGTAGTAGGTCAGCGCCAGCCCCCCGATGGCCGACAGGGGCGGCGTCGGGAAGCTAATCCACCGGGCGCGCACCTGGAAGTAGGGCACGTTGGGATACCACTCATGCAGGCCGTTGAAGACCCCCAGGGTCAGGGCGAAGGCGAACCCCAGCCAGAGGGCCGGAGAGCGCAAGGTGGATGTCGGGCTGTCCTCTTCGGTCAGGGCCAGCGGCAGGCGGATGATCGGGAAGGCAAGCCGCGTCTGATCCACCCAGGCTTTCCGGAGGATCACGTTCATGCAGAGCATGATCCAGCCGATGGCAAAGATGAAGAGAGACCAGAAGGCCAGGGGGACCAGCCACATCTTCAGGACGGGCCAGCGATAGAGGATGCTGTTGCCGTTGATGTAGCCCTTGAGGAGTTCCTTGTCCCAGACCAGGAGCCAGCGCGGCAGGTGGGGAAACATATACGCTTCCCATTTGTTTTCCGGGGCGGCGAACCACCGGGCCCAGCCCATCGAGGACATGAGGTTGATGATGAAATCGTGCGTGGCGATGCAGCAGGAGAGTACCAGCATGATGTAAATGACCGTCATCTCGGCAGGGGTAAGTCTTAGTTTCGGGGCGAAGCGGCGCAAAAGCAGGTTCAGGAGGGCCAGGGCGAAGAGGTAGAAGACGGGGGTGATGAAGAGGGGGTTGAGGGTGAGAATGACATACCAGCGCAGTTCCGCCACGATGACCCAGTAGACATTGAGGGGCACGAGCAGCAGGCCGATGACCACCGCCCGGCGGGAGACATTGCTGCTCGCCATTTTGGGCTGAGTCTGTGCGGCTGCCCGTTTAAGGGTGTCCATACAATTAGAAATTCGACAGACAGGCGGAAGTTCCTTTTTCGGGGAGGGGAATAGTTCTCAAAATCGGCCAGAGCGCATGATGTAAGAGGTTATAAGCGGGTATAGGTCATCGTAGGGCGCTTTTGATCGACTTTGAAACAGCCCTTTCGATCCCGCCCCTTTCTTGACATCCCGCCCCTGTTCATGGTATCATAAAACCAGTGTTCGAGAATGCATCCAATTTTAGAAAGAGTCCAGATGAAGGAGATCATTGCGCTTTTAAGGCGACACGGCATCCAGGCCACGCCGCAGCGGATCGCGATTGCGGAATGCGTCCTGAAGGCGGATGCCCACCCCACCGCCGACGCCGTGTGGGAGGCTGTGAAGCGCGCGCATCCCACGGTTTCACGCGCCACCGTCTACAACACCCTCCATCTTTTTTGCGAGAGGAATATGATCAAATCCCAGATTTTGAAGGAGGGGATCGCGGTTTTCGACCGGAACACCGGGCCGCACCATCATTTCATCGATGAGGGGACCGGGGAGATCATCGATATCCCCTGGGAATCGCTGGAGGTGATCGGCGAAGAGTCGCTTCAGGGCTTCGAGATCAGAGAATACCAGGTCGTGATCCGGGGGCGAAAAAAGACAGGGTGAGGCGATTGCGTTTTTTTGCCCGCAATCTGGACAAATTCTAAGATTGGATCAAATCCTGAACCATTCCACCGAAGGAGGACACCATGGAAAAGAAACGGCTGACCACCGACGCCGGAGTTCCGGTAGCCGACAATCAGAACTCGCTGACCGCAGGCCCGCGTGGGCCGCTGCTGGCGCAGGACGCGCCGCTTTTCGAGAAGCATGCCCACTTCAATCGGGAACGGATCCCGGAGCGGGTCGTCCACGCGAAGGGATCGGGGGCGTACGGCGTCTTCACCGTGACCGGAGATATAACCCGGTTCACGAAAGCTGCGATCTTCTCCAGGATCGGCAGGGAAACGGAATGCTTCGTCCGCTTCTCGACCGTGGCCGGGGAGCGCGGTGCCGCGGACGCGGAGCGCGATGTGCGCGGTTTTGCCGTGAAGTTTTACACAGAAGAGGGAAACTGGGACCTGGTGGGGAACAACACCCCGGTCTTTTTCGTGCGGGATCCCTACAAGTTCCCGGATTTCATCCACACCCAGAAGCGCGACCCGAAAAGCAACCTGCGGAACCCGACCGCCATGTGGGATTTCTGGTCCCTATCTCCCGAATCGCTCCACCAGGCCACGATTCTCTTCTCGGATCGCGGCATCCCGGCAAGCTACCGGCACATGCACGGCTTCGGGAGCCACACCTACAGCTTCATCAGCCCGGAGAACGAGCGGTTCTGGGTGAAGTTCCACTTCAAGACGCTCCAGGGCATCCGGAACCTGACCGATGGGGAAGCGGTGGCCATCGTCGCAGCAGACCGGGAAAGCCACCAGCGCGATCTCTTCGAGGCCATCGAGCGCGGGGACTATCCGGGATGGCGGGTGATGGTGCAGATCATGCCGGAAGAGGAGGCGGAGCGCACCCCTTACAACCCCTTCGATCTGACCAAGGTGTGGCCTCACGGTGACTACCCGCTCATCGAGGCGGGGATCATGCGCCTGAACCGCAACCCGGACAACTACCATGCGGAGGTGGAGCAGTCGGCCTTCTCTCCGGCCAACGCGCCGCCCGGCATCGGTTACAGCCCGGACAAGATGCTCCAGTTCCGGGTCTTCTCCTATGCGGACGCCCACCGCTATCGACTCGGGGTCAATTACGAGAGTCTGCCCGTCAACCGCCCGAGATGCGAAGTCGTGAATTACCATAGGGACGGGGCCATGCGCTTCGACGGGAACGCGGGAGGAGCCGTGAATTACGAGCCCAACAGCTTCGGCGGCCCAATAGAAGACACTCGCCTGAAAGAGCCGCCTCTGCGGATTTCAGGCGACGCCGACCGCTACGATCACCGCGAGGGCAATGACGACTACACACAGGCGGGCAACCTTTACAGACTGCTGCCTGCCGACGAAAGGGAGCGCCTCCACCGCGCCATAGCCGGGGCCATGCAGGGCGTCCCGGAAGAGATCGTCCAGCGCCAGATCGCTCATTTCGAGCAAGCCGACCCCGCCTACGCGGAAGGGGTGCTGAAGGCCCTGAAAGGCTGACCTGCCGGGCAGCCCGCCGGCGAACAGGCGTCCCCGGAGACAAAAAGCCGCGAGACCGGTCGTTCGGTCTCGCGGCTTTTTCCTTAAACGAGGCCGGGCTTACGACCGGACGAAGCGGCGGCGCACCGTCCAGGCGAGGCCGAGGAGTCCGTTGCCCAGCACCAGGAGGCTGCCTGGCTCGGGAACAGGCTCGCAGGTGGCGGAGGCGTAGACGGTGACGCAGTCGTTCTGCCCCTCGCAGGCGAAGAGGTCGTCGAATTTCAACAGCTCGACCGTATAGTTTTTACCGTTGGCAAGGAAGCTGACGCTTGCGGGGGTGGTTCCCATCGAAGCCACCGTATCCCCGTTGAGGAAGAAGTTGTTGTCTAAGGCCAGGTCGTAGGTCAGGGTCTTGACGCCGATGCTGGGGAGCGCGAAGTCCAGGGAGATCTTCAGGTCCACGCCGGTCGCCTCGGTTCCGCCCCATATAAGGCCGTTGTGGAAGAAAAGATTTCCGATGGCGAAAGGAGACCCGTCGCAATCGCCCGAGAAGGCGATCCCCTGGAAGAGCAGCGAGCTGGGTTTGCCGCCGAACTTGGCGGGAATCACGGACTTGCCCCACTTGAACAGGTTCGTTCCCTCGCCGCTGACCACTTTTCCCGAAGGGCCGATGGAGTTCTCGAAGATGCCCGAGCCGGTGCCGGCCACATCGGCGGCGTGGACGGATGCCACCAGAAGCATCAAGCTCAGCAAAACAAGACAGACTTTCAGGTATTTCATGTTTCCTCCTTTGAAGAACGCTTCGGATGGCGATAAGAAGATGGCCCGGAAAAAGAGCCGAAGCGTTGCGCGATTTTTGGGCCTACGGCTGCATATCGAAGCAGGAGTGATGCCGCTTGCCACCTCCTCTTTTCCTGAATTTCGATGCGCGGGCCGCCTCAAGATTACAATAATCATATCATCAGTTCGTAAAAATGTATACTGTAAAAATTGCCGGTTTTTTGTGGAGCCAGCGCGAACTTGACACTCTGCTCTGGCTGTGCTACAATGAGGCCACTTTTTTGTGAAAGGATGATCCCATGGAATACCTGGAAGCAATCGTCGCCAAGATACGCGGGCGGTTCGATGAGGAGGACAGGGCGCGGGAGGAGGCGTTGAGGCTGTCGCGAGAACTGATCCGCACCTGCGCCCAGTCCATTCGGGCGATCCACCGGGCCGAGTTCGAGGGCGCGGAAACGCTGCTGGCCTCCGCCCGCCAGATCGTGGCGAAAATCAAGGACAGGCTGGCCGGTTTTCCGGATATCTACAACGCGGGATACGTGCAGGATGCCCTGAAAGAGTTTGCGGAGGCCAGCAGCGTTATGGCTTTGGTGCAGGGGCTGCCGCTCCCGGATCCGGACGAGATCGGGGTGGATTACGCCGCCTACCTGAACGGCCTCGGTGAGGCCATCGGGGAGATGCGCCGCTATATTTTAGATATCATCCGCCAGGGGCGGATGGAACGCGGGGACTCGCTCCTCGATCAGATGGATGAAATCTACTTCGCCCTGGTCACCTTCGACTACCCGGACGCCATCACCTCGGGCCTGAGGCGCACGACCGATATGGTGCGCGGCGTCCTGGAGCGCACCCGCGGCGACCTGACCCTCACCCTCCAGCAGGATGCTCTGGCCCGGGCCCTCGATGAGGCGAGGCGGGGAGAGTAGGCCGGATAATATCGCACGCATTCACCGATTGGGAGAGAAACCATGATGCGTTCCGGATTTTTGTTCGCTGCGATGGCGACCGCTGCCGCAGGGCTGTCCGGTTCAGGGGAGGCGGCTGTCCGGCAGTGGGAAGTGTTCGAAATCGAGTGCAGCGCCTCCTCAGAGATGGCGAATCCTTATGCCGAAGGGCTGCCGGACAAAGGGGAGGCATACCTGAAAGCTGTCTTCAAGCAGGAGGGAAGCGGCGGTAAAGAGTATACAATGGCCGGATTCTGGGACGGAGGCCGCACCTGGCGGGTGCGGTTCGCTCCGCCCTTGCCCGGCGAATGGACTTATCTGACGGTCTCCAAAGATTCCGGATTGAACGGCAAGAAGGGCCGGTTCGCCTGCCAGGAGTGGGCGGAGAAAGAGAAGAAGGTCAATTCCACCCGAAGAGGATTCCTGCGCGTTGCACACGGCGGCCCTAGGCCGGGCCGCACCTTCGAGTATGCGGACGGGACGCCTTTCTTCTGGCTGGGCGATACCTGGTGGAACTGGACCAAGCGGAAAATCACATTCGACAGCTTCCGCAAGTTGGCCGATGACCGGGCCGAAAAAGGCTTCTCCGTAGGCCATCTCTTTTTTGCGGGGAGTGGCTGGGGCCGGGAGAGTTCCAGCCTGGACAGGACGTACACCCATCCAGACATCGAGCACATCCGCAGCATCGAGCGTATGATCGCCTATGCCAATGAAAAAGGGATCACTGTCTGGGTTCACGGCTGGTGGTCCCAGCCGCGCATGAATGAACGGGTGGGGGAGGAAAACATGCGCCGCTGGTGGCGCTACCTGGTCCACCGGCTTGCCGCCTATAACGTGATCTGGGTACTCGCCGGGGAATACAATATGCACAACTACGGCGGCCTGGGGCTTCCGTTCTGGAAAAAGCTGGGGAAGCTGATCAAGGCGGAAGACCCCTACGACCGTATCGTCAGCGCCCATCCCACACCTCCCGGATGGGAAGGCGGCGCGGACGCTCCGCAGTGGTCTACCACGGAAGTGCTGCACAAAGAAGGCTGGCTCGATTACAACCAGAGCCAGGTCGGCCACGGGCGCTGGCGTAATGAGATGATTCCGTGGGTCGTCGAGCAGTCTTATCGCCGGAAGCCGCCCAAGCCGATTGTGGTGACCGAACCCTGGTACGAGTTCATCGAAGGGAATCCCACCGCCCAGGACATCCGCTTCGGCGCGTGGTCGGCCATTCTGTCAGGGGCCGCCGGGCATTCCTATGCCGGAGGGCATGTGTGGAAAGCGCACGTCCCGGAGGCTCCGGCAGGGGCGGATACCTGGCCGATGGAGATGGGTTTCGAGGCCAACACCCTGGACTATCCGGGGGCGCGGTCGCTGGGCTTCATGACGCGGTTCCTGCGGAGCGTTCCCTGGTGGACGCTCGAACCCCATCCCGAACGGGTATCGGAGAATCCCTCGCGCTACTGTGCGGCAGTGCCCGGCGAGCGATACCTGGTTTACCTGCGGTGGGGCGGTGTCGCGAAGATCGATCTCAGGCCGTCCAACGAGCAGGATGCATTTCGCTACGAATGGCTGGACCTGACAGCGGATCGGAAAAGGGAAGGTGGCTCTGTGGGTGGCGGAGCGGTGCGAGCCTTTGCGGCCCCGGGAGACTATCCGGGAACGCTCGAAGCCAAAGACTGGGTGCTGCATATCTACCGGGCCGAAGAGAGACGGTAGAGAAAGTGCGGTCGAGCCTGCTATATGCTGTGGAGAGGGGATGCTCGCCTGTCCCCTCTCCACACTTCATAGCTGTAGAGAGCATGGTGTAATTCGGCTCGGACTTTCATTTTGATTTTATGCGCCTGCTTCGGCAAATCCAATAAATAATGTAGTAACCGGCCCAGACAAGGACGGCGATTTTTACTAAAGCAGGACGCCGGAGTCAAGGTTCCGTTATGGAGCGATCCTGTCCGACCCGTAGGGACAATCCTTGTGATCGCCCGTTCGCCGATATCGCCTGGCACCGGGCGCACCCGCGGTGACCGATAGCATCTGGTGCAGGGCGAACACCAGGTTCGTCCCTACGGCCTTGTCCCAAGGGAATCTGCACCCTGACTTCAACGCAATACAAAAGAGGGTGCGGCATGCGCCGCGCCCTCTTGAATCTCCTCGATAATTAGAGGTTATTGGCTGGCGCAAAATGTTGACTAAGCAGGGTGTCGGAGTCAAGGTTAAGATTTGGAGCGATCTTGGCCGATCCGTAGGGGCGAACACCAGGTTCGCCCCATAGCTATCCAGATAAGGGGAAAGATCCTCCGCTCCTGGGGGAGGGGTGACCTCTCTCCCCTGGGATGGGTTACCTCTCTCCCCTGGCCCCTCTCCCCGAAGCGGGGAGAGGGGTAGACTGTGCGGTGCTTGACGGCCTCATCTGCTCCCCCTGCCCGTTTCGGGAAGGGGGCGGGGGGGTTAGGTAACGGTCTCCCCAAGTCCCGCCCCCCGCCCCGGCGGGACAGCCATCCTGATCTGGATAGCTATGGGGCGAACACCAGGTTCGTCCCTACGGCCTTGTCCCAAGGGAATCTGCACCCTGACTCCAATGCCCTGCTTAGGAAGTAGGTGAAAAAATATATTTTTCACCTGTTAATTTCCCACCTTCTTCAGCAGCGCGAGGAGCGCTGGTTCCACCTCACGGCGGATGTGTTCGTTGGCATAGCCGATCCAGGCGACCGGGGCGCGGATGTCCAGGGGAGCGTTCAGGGGCAGGCCGTCCGGCCCGGTGACGATGATGCCCAGCTCGCGGGCGATGAGTTCGGCGCAGAGGTCGTAAGGGTGGGCGGTCAGGCGGTCGGGCATGCCGAGGGCGACGAAAGCCAGGGGGCGCAGGTCGGCATTGAAGCGGTCGTGGCCGGCCATCAACTCGTAAAGCTGGCCGCCCGAGGAGACATACTGGTCGTCGAACGCCTGGGGGTTGCCGTCCGGGGAATCGCCCAGGACGCGCTCCCACAGGTCTTCTTCCAGGGAGGCGAGCATCCCCTTGGCGGCGGGAAAGAATTTCGCCAGGGAGGCGAACCCGTTGCGAACCGTGGTTGCGCGGCTCGGGCGGAGCCGGGCTGGCTGCGATTCCCCGGTCAGCAGGTTATGGGTTTCACAGGCAGCGCCCTGGCCCCGGACGGCCCACAGGCAGTCGCCCTTATAGTGGCGGGTGGTGGGCACTTCGGTCTGCACGGCGACCTCGATATCCCCAAGCGAGGTTTGCGGCCCCAGATTGGGGGCGACGCCTGACAGGATCCAGGCGCTCCGCTTGTCGTACATCAAAACCCGCGTCCCGTCGATAGGGTCGAGGATTAGCAGAAAGGCAGCCTCCTCGCGGGCGGCCCCTTCGGGAAAGGGCCGCCAGCCGTCCCCCTCGATGCCTTCCGAGATCAGCGCGAAGGGCATCTCTCGCCCCCAGTCGGCGCAAAATTCCTGGATGAGCGATTCGCCCTTTTCGTCGATGGCGAAAATGGTGTCCCCACCCCGCGTATCGGCCACTGCCGACAATCGCTCTGGAGAGGAACGCTCCACCTCCGCCCTTAGCTCGTCCCGAAGGGCCAGGTGCAGGCTTTTAAGTTTCTCGACAAAATACACGGGCGGTTTCGGCAGCATATCGGGCTCCTTGAAAGGGTATACTCCATCCTTGCTTTTTCGCAGGCATACAGGTATAATGGGAAGCGGATGGCCTGCCCAGGATGATGTTGCGAGCGCAACTATATGAAGCCAACCGACCCCCCGACCCCCTCCTTGCTAAGGTAACCCAAGTTGTCACCTAGCCGGGGCCAGTCCCGTTTGCCGCTGTAGGGGCACGATTCATCGCGCCCTGCCAGGCCGTTGGGCGCGATGAATCGCGCCCCTACCCCGCATCGGTCGCAATTCGGGTAGGGAGCAACTTGGGCTAAGGTAGGGGAGCCGCCTTGGGGGGCTTTGCTCAATTTGCCAAGAGAACGTACCATCTGCCCCCCTTAGCAAGGAGGGGGCCGGGGGGCGTTCCCGCACGATCATAGATACTTTGCGGCGAATGAAGCCTGTATTCGATCCCGGCTTGCGATTCCCTTCAGGACGGAGCCGGTTTCTTTAGGGGCCGCCCCTGCAGTTTTCTTATTCCGCATGATTTCTCCCGTTCCCCGCGCTTTCTATCGGCGGAAGGAATCGCCGGGTCAGTGCAGAAATGATAAAGAGGTTGACACCATGGATGATTCATCCCGTTTGACCCTCAAGATACTCTACCGCGCCGACGGGAACGCCCTTCTCGGCACAGGCCATCTCAGGCGCGGCCTGCGCCTGCGCGACAAGCTGCGGCAGCTTCTACCTTCGGAAACGGTTTTCCTGACCCGGGGCCACCTGTGGGCCAGGAAATTCCTGGAGGACGCCGGGGCGAGGGCGCTCATCATTCCCCCGGAGGCCACTCCGGAGGCCGAAGGGCAGGCGATTGAAGAGGCGGTCGCCTCCTTTGCGCCGCATGGCGTGGTTTTCGATGTGCTGGACACCCATCCGGAGTTGGTCGGGGCCGTCCGGGCGGGCATCCCCATCGCCACCTTCGATGACAGCGGGCCGGGCCGCCTTCTGGCGAAGGCGGTGGTGAATGTGCTGGTCGAGGAGCTGGAGCCGCCCTTCCTGGCCGGGCAGGGCATCGCCCTCTACGAGGGGCCTGCATACGCTACCCTTTCTCCGGAATACGAGGATATCGCCGAATCGAAGCGCGTGCCGAGGGAAAAGGCGGGCCGGGTGCTGGTTACCCTGGGCGGCGGGGACGCCGAGGGATTGACCATCAAGGCCGCCCGCGCCCTGGCGCTCTATCCGGCCCCGCTACAGGTGACCTTTGCGGTGGGATCGGCGTTCCCGCACCGGAAGACCCTGGATGAGATCGCGGCCCAGGCGGGCTTTGCCGTCTTGGAGAATCTGCCGACCCTCCGCTACGCCTTCGAGGAACACGACGCGGCTGTCGTGGCGGGAGGGCTGACGCTTTATGAGGCGATGGCGACCGGAACGCCCGCTATTGCCCTCTGCCAGCCGGTGGTACACCAGCGCCAGATGGCCGACCGCTTTCAGACGATGGGGGCGATGCTCTCCCTGGGCTACGGCGGGGACCGCTCCGAGGAGGAAATTGTCGAGGCCGTGAGCGGGCTGCTGGAAAACTACCCTCTGAGGCAATCGCTCAGCCGGCATGGCAAGTCTCTGGTGGACGGTCAGGGCACTCTCCGCACCGCCGAGGCCCTGAAAAGGCATTTTGAAAAGCAGATGCGCCTGGAGCAAACCCTGGAGGAAAGCGTTATATAATTCGGGAGCGAAACCGCATATAAGGAGACAAACACCCCTGAACATGAAGGATCACCTGTTATCGTTGTCCGATGACGATCTGGCCGGAATCCTGGAGATGAGGGTAGAGGCGTTCCGGGAGATGCCGGAGGAACGGCAGGGAGAGGCGGTGCGGGTGGCGCGGGGGCTGATCGGCAAAGGGCTGCCCCTGCCAGTGGTGTGGGCCGGGGTGGAAGCCGCAGCCCGGCTTCTGCCGGACACGCCGCCCCCCGCCCACGACGCGATGAGCGCCCCGCGGGTGCGTGAATTCATGCAATCCCAGCCGAAAGCGCGCCGGAGCAGGGCGAGGCGCAGATCCCCCCCCAATGAGGTCCGCCGGGCGGGTCGGGAACACCTGCACCGGGCGACCCAATCGCTGCTGGAGGAGGCCCGCCGGGCCAGAAGCCGCCACGAAATCCGCAAAATGCGTCAGGCGCTCCTGAAAATCGATCAGAGCCACCTCCGCCGCTCCCTGGGAAAATCCGCCGAGGAATTGTGCTTCGAGATCAACAACCTGCTCAGACGCTGGGCGTCTCTCTTTTAAGGAGCCTCTATGCGCCGGAAAATCTATCCATTGGATGAACTCGTTCGGATCGTCTCACGGCTGAAATCCGAGGGCGAAAGAATCGTGTTCACGAACGGTTGTTTCGATATCCTTCATGTGGGGCACGTCCGCTACCTTCAGGCCGCCCGCAACCTGGGCGACCGCCTGGTGGTGGCGGTCAACAGCGACGCCTCCGTCCGCTCGCTCAAAGGCGATACCCGCCCCTTTATCCCCGAAGACGAGAGGACGGAGATCCTCGCCGCCCTGGAGTGCATCGATTACGTCACCCTTTTTGCCGAGATGAGGCCGCACCGCGTCATCGAGAGCCTCCAGCCGCACATCCACACCAAGGGAGGGGATTACCAGGCCGAGGATTTGCCCGAAGCTCCGGTCGTTTACGGCTACGGAGGAGAGATCGTCATTATCCCGGTCACGGAGGGACATTCCACTTCATCCATCGTACGCCACATCCTGGACCGGCATCAGGAGGGCTAACCGCCCTCCCCGTACGCCTCCGGAAAAGCACGGCGCAGGTCGTCGCGGGAGAGATAGGAGGCAGAGGTGCGGGTTTCCTGAAGCTCGATCCGCTCGATGAGCGAGGGGTCCAGGCAGGGCAGGAGCTGCCCTGCGATCCAGTAGAGGATGTTTTCGGCGGTGGTCAGTCCGGGGACGAGATCGTTGAGGTGGCGGTGGTCCACCTGCTGGATCACCGCTGCGCGGACGATGCGCTTGAGTTCGGTGAAGTTTATCACCATGCCGGTTTCCGGGCCCACCGGCCCGTAAATGCCGATCAGAAGCCGGTAGGAGTGCCCGTGCAGCCCCGCGCACGCCCCGAAGATGCGCCGGTTCTCCTCTTCGCTCCACCCGGCCCGGATCAGTTGATGGCTGGCCTCGAACCAGAACTCTACCGCAATATGCGCCCACCGCGTCGACATAAACCGAATTCCTCCTGCCCGGAGACGGCGCTCTTGATGATCGAGCGGCTCCCCGGAAGATCCCGATTTTCGATTGCGCCCCGGCAAGAAGGAATCCTTCTTATCGGAAAAGAAATAAAGTTTATGCGCGATAGGAGGGATTATGATGAAGCGAACCATCCCGCATCGCCTGCCGGGGTTCACCCTGATCGAATTGCTTGTAGTCATCGCGATCATCGCGATTCTGGCGGCAATCATCTTTCCGGCCTTCGCCACGGCGCGAGAGAAGGCCCGTTCCATTCGTTGCGCCTCCAACCTGCGACAGTTCGGAATGGCGATAGGGATGTACGCCCAGGATTATGACGAAATCTTTCCCTATGCCGTAGACCCTTCCGACTATTATACGCCCCAGATATGGAGCCAATACCCTTACTGGCAGGCCGAAATCCCCTATATGCCCTGGCTGCACGAGGCGCTTTTCCCCTACATCAAAAACGCAGAAATCTGGAAATGCCCCAGCGATTTCGGCTACGATGAGCTGGATGTGGCCGGGGTCGCCCTCGACGCCCGCCCCAGCTCCTACGAAAAGTTTTTCACCAGCTATCTCTACCGCACCGAGCTTGCCTTCCAGAGGGCCTCTCTCTCCGGCCTGGCGAATCCTGCTTCCATGAATGTCCTGATGGACGGCTGCGGCCTCTGGCACGGCTCCGGAATGCTGTTCACCAACCTCCGCTACAACGTCCTCTTCGGGGACGGCCACGTCAAAAGCTGCAACCGGGAGGAATATATGCGGGCGTGGAATACGCCTGTGAGGTAGGGCGCAAAAAGCGACAGATCGATTGGATCAAGGTAGAGGATCGCTACCTGCGAACCCGGCCTGTGACGCGCCGCTCCTGTTTATCTTCCCTGCGCCAGCTTCCACGCCGAAGGCAGAAGAGACGTTGCCAGGGCGATTTTCAGAAGGTCTCCGGGAATGAAGGGGTAGAGGCCGAGAGAGAGCATCTGCCCGGTTCCCACGAAGCGAGCCAGCCAGGGAAGGCCGACCAGATAGAAAAGGATATTTCCGATCAGGAAAACGGCGGCAGCGCTTCTCAGCTTCCTGTCCCAGCCCGATTCGCAAAGTCGGCCCACCACAAAAGCGGCAGGGATAGATCCCAGAAGATAACCGCCGGTCGGGCCTAAGAGGGCCGCGGCCCCGGCCTTCCCTTCCGCGAATACGGGCATCCCGGCCAGCCCTTCCAGCAGGTACAGGAGCATCGCCGCCGTGCCTCGCCTGCTTCCCAGACAGGCCCCTACGAGCAGCACCGCAAAGGTCTGCCCGGTCACCGGAACCGGATAAAGAGGAATCGCGACCCGGGCTGACAGGGCCACCAGCAGGCTTCCGGCCACCACCCATGCCGCATCATAAAGCCATCGTTCCCTTTCCCTGCGCGGGGATAAGGCATCCACAAATGTCATCGGCAACCACCTCCCTATAGCATCGGACGGCTTATCATACCACAAATCCGAATTCCGGTCAAGATATCCTCCAAACTATAGTAATAGATGGCTAATCATACGAAATCCTTATCCTATACCCTATTCCCTAAACCCTTCCCCCTTGACACAGCGCCTCCCGATTCGTTAGAATAGTGGAGAAGGGAGAGCCAGCCATGACTTACAGCCGCCCGCGGGGCACGCATGACATTTTGCCGGAAGAGGTCGGGCGATGGCGGCATGTGGAAGACACCTTCCGCCGCCTCTGCGCCCTCTACGGCTATGAGGAGATCCGCACCCCCATCATCGAGCCGACCGAGCTTTTCCGCCGGAGCGTCGGCGAGCATACCGATCTGGTCAGCAAGGAGATGTACACCTTTTCCGATCCCGGCCAGGAAAGCCTGACGCTGAGGGCGGAAGGGACAGCTCCCACCGTCCGCGCCTACCTCCAGGCCGGGCTTCATGCGGTCCAGCCGGTTGCCAAGCTCTTTTATATCGGCCCGATCTTCCGCTTCGAGCGGCCCCAGTCGGGGCGCTACCGCCAGCACCACCAGGTCGGGGCGGAAGCCATCGGCAGCGCGGATCCCGCTGTCGATGCCGAGGCGATCACCCTGGGGGCGCATTTCCTGCATGAACTCGGTATCACCGGGGAGGTTCTCCATCTGAACAGCGTCGGATGCCCGGCCTGCCGGCCCTCCTACAGGGAGGCGCTCCGGGATTTCTTCCGGCCCCATCTGACGAATCTCTGTCAGAACTGCCGGCGGCGGTTCGATACAAATCCCTTGAGGATGCTGGACTGCAAGGAGGAGACCTGCCGGGCGATCAACGAGAGCGCCCCGGAGGTCCAGGCATATCTCTGCCCCGATTGCCAAGCTCATTTTGCGGGCGTGCGCGGTTATCTGGGGGCGCTGGGGCAGCCCTATGCCCTCGATCACCGGCTGGTGCGCGGGCTGGATTATTATACCCGGACGGCCTTCGAGTTCAAGCACGAGGCGCTCGGCAGCGGGGCGCAGAACACCGTTTTCGGTGGGGGGCGCTACGACGGTCTGGTGGAGGAGTGCGGCGGCCCGCCGACACCGGGCATCGGGTTCGGCATGGGGATCGAGCGCGTCCTGCTGGTCTGCGAGCGGACGGGCATCGAGCTGCCGGGAGGCCGCGCCTGCCCCGAGGTTTACTTCATCCTGCTGGGGGATGAGGCGCGGATGTGCGGCGTCCGGCTGCTGCAAAAGCTGCGCCTGGCCGGAATCGCAGCGGGCTGCGACTATATGGGAGGCGGGGTGAAGGGCCAGATGCGTCGGGCGAACCGGGGCGGTGCGCGCTGGGCCGCCATTCTGGGCGAAAACGAAGTGAAGGCCGGGGTCATTGGCCTGAAGGATTTGCGGGGAGGGGAGCAGAAGGATGTTCCGCTGGAATCTTTTATCGAGGAAGTGAGGAGAAGCCATTGAAACGGACACACGGATGCGGGACCCTGGGTCCCGGGCAGATCGGCCAGGAAGTCGTGCTGGAGGGGTGGGTGCAGCGCAACCGCGACCACGGCGGGCTGATTTTTATCGACCTGCGCGACCGGAGCGGGATCGTGCAGACGGTCTTCAACCCGGAGACCAACCCCGACGCTCACGACCGGGCCGATGGGCTGCGGAGCGAATACGTTGTCCGTTTCACCGGCGCGGTCGCCCGTCGACCCGATGGCACGGAAAACCCGGACCTCGCCACCGGCGAGGTGGAAGTGCAGGTGAGATCGGTCGAAGTCCTGAACGCCGCCAAGACGCCTCCCTTTCCGATCACCGAGGAGGCGGAGGTGGATGAACTGGTGCGCCTGCGCCATCGCTATCTCGACCTGCGCCGCCCGCCCATGCAGCGGAACCTCTATGTCCGCCACAGGGCGGCCAAAGCGATCCGGGACTTTCTGGACGGCGAGGGTTTCTGGGAGATCGAGACCCCGATCCTTTTGCGAAGCACTCCGGAAGGGGCCAGGGACTACCTGGTCCCCAGCCGCATCACGGCAGGCGAGTTCTACGCCCTGCCCCAGTCGCCCCAGCTCATGAAGCAGATGCTCATGGTGTCCGGGGTGGAGCGGTATTTCCAGCTTGCCCGGTGCTTCCGCGATGAGGACCTCCGGGCCGACCGGCAGCCGGAGCATACCCAGATCGATATGGAAATGTCCTTCGTGGAGCGGGACGATATCTTCGATGTGGCCGAGCGCATGATGGCCTCTATGTTCCGGACGGTGCTAGGGGTGGAAATCTCGATTCCCTTCCCCTGCCTCTCCTATACGGAGGCGATGGCCCGCTTCGGCAACGACAAGCCTGACCTGCGCTTCGGGATGGAGCTGGTTGATTTCGGCGACCTGGCGGCAGGCTCCGGGTTCCGCGTATTCGCCCAGGCCCTGTCGGGCGGTGGCCAGGTGAAGGGCCTGGTGGCCCCCGGCTGCGCCGGTTACTCGCGCAAACAGATCGATGACCTGACCACCTATGCTGGGGCGTTCGGGGCCAAAGGGTTGGCCTATATCGCGCTCTCCCCTGAAGGCGTCCGCTCCCCCATCGCCAAATTCTTCACGGAGGAGCGGCTTCGCGCTATCATCGACCGGGCCGGGGCGAAGGAGGGCGACCTGATCCTTTTCGTGGCCGACAGGCCGGAGGTCGTGGCCGAATCTCTGGCCCGCCTCAGGCTGCATCTGGGCAAAACGCTGGGCCTGATCGATCTTTCCGCCTTCCGCTTCGAGTGGATCGTCGATTTTCCGCTGTTCGAATACAAGCCTGAGGATGGGCGATATACCTTCATGCACAACCCGGTCAGCGCCCCTTTCGCTGAGGACGAACCGCTGCTGGACGAGGGCTTCGAAAGCGGTGTCCCGCTGGGCCATTCCGATCATCCCTGGTCCAGAGCGCGCGCCCTCCAGTACGATCTGGTGCTGAACGGCACCGAAATCGCCTCCGGCAGCATCCGGATCCACCGGCCTGAGCTTCAGGAAAAGATTTTCCGCATCCTGGGCATCACCCCGGAGCAGGCCCGGGATCGATTCGGCTGGTTTTTGAGGGCCTTCGACTACGGCGCTCCCCCGCACGGCGGCATCGCCCCCGGCTTCGACCGGATCGTCGCCATCATGGTCGGCTCGGAGTCCATCCGGGATGTCATCGCCTTTCCCAAGACCGCCAGCGCCGCCTGCCCCCTCACCGAAGCTCCCTCCCCGGTGGACCCGCGCCAGTTGGAGGAACTCCATATCCGGGTGATCGAGCCTGAAAAGACGGGGGATTAGTGGATCGAGGGGGATGGTTTTTGAATACAGATGAACACGGAAGAAAGCAGGATAAACACCGATGATTTTTGATCGGTACTTATCCGTGTTCATCCGTTCTAATCGGTGGTCATCTGTGGTGAAAAAGAATCCTCCGTATAAAACCAAATCTCAAGGAGCGTGATCATCATGGCCGGGTCAGCCGGTTCGTCGATGATAATGGTGTCGATGTATGTCCTGTGTCTCATGATCGCGGGCTATCCGATCATCCACCTGGTCGGCAGGCTGATCGAAGGGGAGATCGATATCCTCGACGCCCTGTTCATGATCGGCGGGTATGTGGGGCTGGTGTTCGCCCTGATCGTGCTGCCGGGCACTCTGACCAAAATGATGATCTTCGCCATGCTGGTGGGTTCGGTGGTCTTGTACCCGATGATCATGGCGAAAGTCCACAGGGACAGCCTGCACAACTACGAAGTGGACAAGATGCTCAGCTACCAGCGCACGCTGGAGCAGGACCCCAAAAACTTCGCGGCCCGGCTCTTCCTGGCCGAATCGCTCTACCGGCAGGGCCAGCTCGACGAGGCCATCCGGGGGATGGAGGAGGGCCTTGCCATGCACCCGGCGGCCTCCTTCCAGGAGAAGCGGAAGCTGGAAGGCTGGAAAGAGGAGCGGCGCTGGCGCGACGAGGGCATCTTTTTCTGCCCGGAGTGCCATACCGAGGCCCGCCGCAGCCAGGATGCCTGTCCAAACTGCGGAGCGCAGCTCAAAGTCTGGAACGTGATCGCCGGGCTGGCGAAGGGCGAGACGGGCAAGGATATCGTCCGCCTCTGGGCCAAAACCATGATCGGCCTTACGGTGATGCTTTTCGTCCTGTCGCTCCTCCCAGATGTCATTCGCAATACGATCATCATGGCCGCTATCATCGGGGTGGCGTTCTATTATTACAAGCGGCTGGAATAAGGAGTCCTTTTTGCCTGTCTCTCACGCCCTCGCCCTGGGCATCCTCCAGGGCCTGACGGAGCTTCTGCCCATTAGCAGTTCGGGCCACCTGATCATCGTTCCCTGGCTGCTTGGATGGCCCGACCACAGCCTGACCTTCGATGTCGCCCTTCACATGGGCACGCTGCTCGCCATCGTCGGCTATTTCTGGCGCGACTGGACAGTTCTTTTCCGCGCCGGCCTGGATTCGATTCGGGAACGCAATCTCTCCGGGCCGCCGGAAAGGCTGCTCTTCTGGCTCATCCTCCTCGGCTGCATCCCCGGCGCGGTGGCCGGCCTGCTGCTGGAAAAGGCGGCGGAAACCCATTTCCGCAATCCTTACCTCATCGCTGCCGACCTGTCCTTGATGGGCCTTCTGCTCCTCTGGGCCGACCGGGCCGGGGTCAAAAGAAGGCGCATCGAAGAGATGAAACCCGCCGACGGGGCGGCCATCGGATTGGCTCAGGCGGTCGCGCTGATCCCCGGCGTCTCGCGCTCCGGCATCACCATCACCTCTGCCCTGGCGCTCGGTCTGACCCGCGAGGCGGCGGCCCGCTACTCCTTCCTGCTGGCGACCCCCATCACCTTCGGGGCAGGTTTACTGAAACTGGGCCACCTCGTCCGCGGCTTCCCGCCGGGCGAAGGAACAGCCTTCACGGTCGGCTGCCTGGCCTCCGCCGCAGTCGGCTATCTGGCGATCCTCTTCCTGATGGATTTCGTGCGAACCCGCAGCCTCTCCGTCTTCGCCTATTACCGCTTCCTAATGACCGCGGTCATTCTCATCACGGCGCTGGCGCGGCATGGATAGATCGGGGTGGCGGCGCACCCGTCGATGTTGCTCCTCGCAGACTGCATCGACGATGGGTTTACGCTTGAGGGCAAGCGACGGCCTTGCCTGCATTTGCTATTATCAAGGCAAGTAGCCATCATCTTCTGAACAATCTTATTTTGCGTTTCCTTGCATCCTGTCCGCAACCTGTGCTATACTTTGGTAGGGGATTGCCCTTTCGTCGATTTTGTGGCGCGAAAGGGTTTTTCTTTTGAAACCATTCGAGAGAGGGAAGAGGCGTCCATGTCTGTTAAACTCTACAATACCCTGACCCATCAGAAAGAAGAAGTGCCGCTGGAGCCGGAGAAGACCCTGGGAATGTACGTCTGCGGCCTGACCGTGCAGGGGCCTGCCCATATCGGCCACCTGCGAGGGGCCGTTGTGATCGATGTCTTTCGTCGGTATCTGCGGTTCCGGGGCTATCATCTCCGGGTTGTGCAGAATTTTACGGACATCGAGGACAAGATCATCACCCGCGCCCGCGAGGAGGGGCTGACCACCCGGCAGCTCTCCGAAAAGTACATCCGCTCCTACCTGGAAGATGTGGAGCGGCTGGGCGCGGAACCCGCAGATCTCTACTGCCGGGCCACAGATCACATACCGGAGATCATCGAGATGATCGAGTGCCTGGTGGAGCGAGGGTATGCTTACGCGGTGGAAGGTGATGTCTATTTTGCGGTAGAATCGTTTCCCGAATATGGAAAACTCTCCCGCAGGCCCCTCGATGAGATGAAGGCCGGAGCGCGGGTGGAGGTCGACGAGCGCAAGCGCAACCCTCTCGATTTCGCGCTCTGGAAGGCCGCCAAGCCGGGCGAGCCGTCCTGGGACAGCCCCTGGGGGCCGGGCAGGCCGGGCTGGCATATCGAATGCTCCGCCATGAGCCTGAAGTATCTGGGCACCGGCTTCGATATCCACGCAGGCGGGCCGGATTTGATCTTCCCACACCATGAAAACGAGATCGCACAGTCGGAGGCGTGCCGGGGGCAGCAGTTCGCCAAGCTCTGGTTCCACTGGGGGTTCGTGAACCTCAATGCCGAGAAAATGTCCAAATCGGTAGGGAACATCCTCACCCTCAAGGAGATCATAGCCCGCTACGATCCGGAGGCCCTGCGCTTCTATCTCCTCTCGACCCACTACCGCAGCCCGGTCGAATTCGACTTTCAGGCCCTGGAGGAATCCAGGAAAGGGCTGGACCGGCTTCGCATCGGATTGGCGAATATCGAGCGGGTCTGCCGGGGCGCATCGGAAAGGCCCGGCCCGCTCGGCGAGGAGGGCAGGCGGCTCATCGAACGCGCCGCCCGGTCGGAGTCCGACTTTGTTGCCGTGATGGACGATGATCTCAACACCGCCCGCGGCCTCGGGTGCCTTTTCGACCTGGTGAACGAATTCAATGCTGCCACCGCCTCGGGCTGGCAGCCCGTACAGGGAGATGTCGAAGCCTTCGATGCGGCGGACGGGACGCTGCGCAAGCTGGGTGGAATTTTCGGCCTCTTCCAGGGGGCGGACGGGGAAGGGGAGAGCCTGGTTCCCGATCTGATGAACCTTCTGATCGAGGTGCGGCAGCTCGCCCGGCAGAAAAAAGACTGGGCCATGTCCGACAAAATTCGGGACGGGCTGAAGACGATAGGGGTCATCCTGGAAGACAGGGCGGACGGGACGAGCTGGAGGAAAGCGTAGGGTTTTATGCTGCGGAGCAATTTGGGAAGGGTCGGGCTGGGTTTCGCCGTTCTGCTGAGCCTGGGGGTCGTTACGGTCGGGGCTACCACTTCCATGCTGGGGGATGGCCGCATCTGCCGGGGTGTCTCCATCGCCGGAGTGGAGGTCGGAGGCGCGACCCGGGAGGAGGCTGTCCGGAGGCTGCGGAACGTGGTGGAGGAGCGCGAGTCGCGCCCCGTGACATTCGCCCTGGAAAGCCGCGTCTGGAGAACCACTTTCCGCGATCTCGGTGGCCGGATCGAAGTCTACCGGGCTATCGATGAGGCGATGAATGTGGGCCGGGAAGGCAGTTTCCTGAAGCAGTGGAACGACCGCCTGGCCGCCCTGCGCGGTCAGAGGCCGCTGGCCCTGCCGGTGCGCTACGCCCCGGCGAAAATCCAGGGCTACCTGGAATCGGTGGCGAAGGAAGTCGACCGGCCCGCCGTCCGGGCCGGGCTGAAGGAAACCGCCGGGGGGCTGGCCGTTGTCCCCGAACAGGCGGGCCTGAAACTCGATGTAAGGGCCACCGCGGAAGCGACCCTGAAAGCCATCGAAAGCCCGTCCGCGCAGGCCATCCCGCTCAAGATGGCCGCCGACCTGCCGGCCCTGACGGCAAGCGACCTCTCGGGCATCGATACCGTGCTGGCTTCCTACACCACCAGCTTCCGCCGCCACGAACGGGCGCGCACCCACAACCTCACCCTGGCCGCCCGCGAGATCGATGGTAGCCTCCTGGCCCCCGGAGAAGTCTTCTCCTATAACGAAACGGTCGGGCCGCGCCTCAAATCGCTGGGCTACCGGGATGCAATCATTTTTGTGGACGGAGAGCAGACCCCCGGAACGGGCGGAGGGATCTGCCAGGTCTCCAGCACCCTCTACAATGCGGCCCTCCTGTCCGGGATGAAAATCGTGGCCCGGTCGCACCACTCCCTGCCGGTGCGCTATACCCCCAAAGGCAGGGACGCCACCGTCGCTTACGGGGGGCTGGATTTCAAATTCGAGAACACGGCGGCCCATCCGGCCTACCTCAGCAGCAAGGTGAACGGCGGCCAGCTGACCGTCAAAATCTGGGGCCATGCCTCCGACCGCCGGGAGGTGGAGATTCTCACCACCGGCGGGCGCTCGGTGCCGGGCAGCGTGGTCACCCGACCCGACCCGAACCTGCTCGAAGGCAAGCGCGTGGTGGAGAGGAGCGGGCATTCCGGCTACCGGGTCACCACCATCCGGGTCACCCGATCTGCCGACGGCGCGGCGCGGCGGGAGGTCGTTTCCAGCGATTATTACCGCCCGCAGGCTACGGTAGTGCGGGTCGGAACCCGGCCCGCGCCGCCCCAGCCGGAGGAAAATGCGGAATCGACGCCCTCACCGGCGGAAAACCCCGCAGAAATGCCCGATTCAGAGCCGATTTCCCCTGAAAACTAACTTTTTTTCGCAAAGGGTATTGACAGAACCGGAGCGATTTGGTTATAATTTCTAAGGTCAGAAGACTCGGTCGAAACGAGCGGCGCACCTGGGCCAGCGGTTCCTCTGAGTTCCGGGAGAAGAAAGCAGTGCAGGGGTAGCCTCAGACCCAGCCGGTAGTCACCAGACCGATACGATGGAGGCGGTGTCAGTGACTTGTGACGGCAAGGAAAACGAACGATTCCTATGTTTTCACCGGATGCAGGACGAAGAAGTCGTAGTCTATGCCAAGCGAGGCAGCAAAAGCGCAACCGAACATCTGATTGCCAAATACCGCAGTCTGGTTGAAGGAAAGGCGAAATCGTATTTTCTAGTCGGGGCCGACCATGAGGATGTCGTCCAGGAAGGCATGATCGGGCTGTACAAAGCGATCCGGGACTTTCGCAATGACAAGCTCTCCCGCTTCAAAGCCTTTGCCGAACTGTGCGTCACTCGGCAGATCATCACTGCAGTCAAGACGGCCACCCGCCAGAAGCATACGCCGCTGAACTCCTATGTCTCGCTGCACAAGCCGGTGTTCGATGACGAAGCCGACGGCGTCCTGATGGACGTCATCCCGGACGGGCGGGCCACCGATCCGGAAAAGCTCTTTATCAGCCGCCAGGTAACCGATTACCTGGACCACCAGGCCCAGTACGACCTGAGTTCTCTGGAGTCCGAAGTGCTGAGGAGCTATCTTCAGGGGAAATCCTACCGGGAGATGGCGGTCGAGATGAACTGCCGGACGAAATCCATCGATAACGCCCTCCAGCGGGCCAAGCGAAAGATCGGCGAAAAGCTCAGCACGAAAGATTGAGGCTCCGGCTCCCGGTATAGGGCGCAAAAAATCGGCGAGGGCGACCGAAACCGCTGCCAAAACCGGGTTTTTGTGGTATAATAGAAAGATAATCGCCTGCTGGGGTCGCATAGTGGCCGAGTGCACCTCACTTGTAATGAGGAGGGCTTTTGCCCCACGTGGGTTCGAATCCCACCCCCAGCTCCAGTGAGGGCGCTCGTTGCGTCCTGATAATGTTCGAACGGGCGGGTGTCCGAGTGGCTAAAGGAGACGGTCTGTAAAATCGTTGGCGAACGCCTACAGAGGTTCGAATCCTCTCCCGCCCACCATTCCCCAAAAGGGTCCACTCCCTTTGGCCGGCCCCTGCGGGTTGGCCCGGCGCGATACGCCCTCGTAGCTCAGTCGGTAGAGCACTATCTTGGTAAGGTAGTGGTCACCGGTTCGATTCCGGTCGAGGGCTCCATTTTCAAAAATAAAACATGCCGCGACATCGGCGCGAATCCACCCGGCGGGAGTGGGCGGTGGCTTCGGCCTTTTTTATCGGTGCGCGGCTCGTCGAAGATTCACCGGACATCAAGGGAGGTAGAAGGGACAGATGGGGAAGCAGAAGTTCGAGCGGACGAAGCCGCATGTGAATATCGGGACCATCGGGCACGTAGATCACGGGAAGACGACGCTGACGGCGGCCATCACGAAGGTGC